>JBJMJR010000030.1:0-18299 GCA_045806245.1 Gaiellaceae bacterium
CACGTCCTCTATGCGGCGCCGCAAGCGGCGCCTTGGTCGCACGGCGCGCAGGCTAGCTGCGCCACTGCGACCTACATCGGGGGTTAGCCGGCCGCGCGAGCGAAGCTCGCACGTCCTCTATGCGGCGCCGCAAGCGGCGCCTTGGTCGCACGGCGCGCAGGCTAGCTGCGCCACTGCGACCTACATCGGGGGTTAGCCGGCCGCGCGAGCGAAGCTCGCACGTCCTCTATGCGGCGCCGCAAGCGGCGCCTTGCTCGCACGCCGTGAGGCTAGCGGCAGGGACTACGCAGCTACAGCCGGCAGGTAGCGCTCGATCAGCGCGTGCGAGAGCTGCCACTGGGCCCGGGCGAGCTTGACGCGGTTGCGCTCGAGCCTGGCGGCGTCGACGCCGCGCTCGCGCAGCCGCTGCCGCTCGGACGTCAGCGCGGAGATCTCGTCGAGCAGCGCCTCGACGCTGTGGTGCGTGCGTCCGCGCCGGAAGCGAGAGGGTGTTGCTGGCCGCAGAACCGTGCTCATGGTCGTGGTCATCATCGGCATCGGACGGACAAAGTTGAGCCTGGTTAGCGCCTATTCGTAAGCAGAACGTAAAACCCTCTTCGGCCGCTCGGATACCATCGCGCCCCGTGGACGAGGTAGCCGTCGAAGTAGCCGCGCCGGGCGAGGGCGAGCCCGACGCAATCGCGCTGCCTCTGACCGAAGACGACCGAACACCGCACGCCGACGGAGCCGTCGCGCAGCAGCTCGAGCAGCTCGCCGCGGACGGCGAGCTGAAAGGCGACCTCGGCCGTACCGTCGTCCTGCACACGAACGGGACGGGCACAGCCCGGCGGATCGTCGTCGCGGGCCTCGGCAGGCGCGACGAGGTGGATGCCGACGCCGTCCGCACTGCGGCGGCCGCTGTAGCGCGGCGGCTGCGCGATGTCGGCGGCACGCTCGCGTGGACGATCGACACCTCCCTCCCACTCCCGGCCGACGAGCAGGCCCGCGCGGTGGTCGAGGGAGCGGTGCTCGGCGCGTACAGCCCCGGCCGCTGGAAGACCGAGCAGCGTGGCGGGAAGCGCATCGACAAGATCGTCCTCTACGGCGGCGACGGGGTCGCCGGCACGGCCGTACGTGCCGCGACCGTGTCCAAGTGGGTGAACTGGGCGCGCGACCTCGCGAACTCGCCGCCGAACGAGCTGACACCCGAGGATCTGGCCAAGCGCGCGGCGGACCTCGGGGGCCCGCACCTGAAGGTCGAGGCACTCGATCCTGCACAGATCGACGAGCTCGCGATGGGTGCGCTCAGCGCCGTCGGCCGCGCGAGCGCGAATGGGCCGCGGCTGATCGTCCTCCGCTACGACCCCCCGAACGCGACCGGCGACGTCGTCGTCGGCCTCGTCGGCAAAGCGATCACGTTCGACGCCGGCGGGATCTCGCTGAAGCCGGCGCTGAAGATGTACGACATGAAAGGCGACATGGCCGGCGGCGCGGCTGTGATCGCCGGTACCGCCGCCGTAGCGGATCTGCAGCTCCCGGTTCGGATGCTCACCGTCGTCGCCGCGGCGGAGAACCTCGTCAGCGGAGACTCGTTCCGGCCGGGCGACATCCTGCGCGCGGCGAACGGGAAGACGATCGAGATCACCAACACGGACGCCGAGGGGCGGCTCGTGCTCGCCGACGCCCTCTGGTACGCACGACGCGAAGGAGCGACACACGTACTCGACTTCGCGACGCTCACCGGCGCGATGGAGGTTGCGCTCGGCGACCTCTACGCGGGCCTCTTCGCGAACGACGACGCGTGGCGCGACGAGATCCTCGGCGCCGCACGCACCAGCGGCGACCACACGTGGCCGTTCCCGCTCCACCGCCGCTACCGCCGCTACGTCGACTCGGCCTACGCCGACATGAAGAACTCGTCCGAGCTGCGCCAGGCCGGCGCTGTCTTGGCCGCGGAGTTCTTGCGCGAGTTCTCCGGCGACGGGCCGTGGGGGCACATCGACATGGCCGGGCCCGGCTTCCTCGAGCGATCTCGCGGCGACTACTACACGCAGCGCGGCGGCACGGGCTACGGCGTCCGCCTCATCGTCGAGCTCGCCACGCGCCTCAGCGCTTGAATTTCGACCTCGGCCAGGAGCACGAGCTCGTCCGCTCGACGGTGCGCGACTTCGCGCAGCAGCGCGTCGCCCCGGTCGCGGAGGAGCTGGACCGCGAGGGGCGCTTCCCGTACGAGCTCGTCGGCGAAATGGCCGAGCTCGGGTTGATGGGGATGACGATCCCTGAGCAGTACGGCGGCGGCGGCGCCGACACGCTGGCGTACGCGATCGCCGTCGAGGAGCTGACGCGCGTCGATTCGTCCGTCGCCATCACCCTGGCCGCGCATCACTCGCTCGGCACGCTCCCGATCTACCTGTTCGGCAACGAGGAGCAAAAGCAGCAGTGGCTGCCCGACCTTGCATCCGGCACGAAGCTGGCCGCGTTCGGCCTGACCGAGCCCGACGCCGGCTCCGATGCGGGTGCGACGCGCACGAGCGCGGAGCTGCGCGACGGCAACTGGGTGATCAACGGCTCCAAGATCTTCATCACGAACGCCGGCACGGACGTCACCGCGTGCGTGACGATCACGGCGCGTACAGGCGAGGACGAGGTGTCCAACCTGATCGTCCCGAACGGCACGCCCGGCTACGAGATCTCGAGGCCGATGAAGAAGCTCGGCTGGCGTGCCTCGGACACGCGCGAGCTTTCGTTCAAGGACTGCGCGGTGCCGGAGGCGAACCTGCTCGGGCCGCGCGGCCAGGGCTTCCGGCAGTTCCTGCAGATCCTCGACGGCGGCCGCATCTCCGTCGCCGCGATGGGCGCCGGGCTCGCGCAGGGGGCGTACGACCTCGCGTACGCATACGCGCAGGAGCGGAAGCAGTTCGGCCAGCCGATCGCGAAGTTCCAGGCCGTCCAGTTCAAGCTCGCCGACATGGCGACGGAGATCGAGGCCGGCCGGACGATGGTCTACAAGGCTGCGTGGCTGAAGGACCAGGGCCGCGACTTCCAGCTCGCGGCGGCGCAGGCGAAGCTCTACACGGGAGAGCTGTCGAACCGCGCAGTCAACTGGGCGCTCCAGATCCACGGCGGCTACGGCTACATGGACGAGTACGCAATCTCACGGCTCTACCGCGACCAGAAGATCCTCGAGATCGGGGAGGGCACGAACGAGGTGCAGCGGATGGTCATCGCGCGCGCGTTGGGGCTGTGATCCGCGGCGGCGCGCCGAAGCGCGTGTAACGGTGCGTCATGAAGTGCGCGGCCGTGGTCATTCGGAGATCACGCGGTAGGAGCGTCCGCCGGTCGAGCCTGAGCGTGAACCACGTCGGGCCAAGCGGCTTCATGAACGACACGACGTAGGCCGTCGGCGTCGTGTCGAGCAGGAAGGCGTTCGTGAAGTGGCCGGCCCAGATCGGCTCGGGTTGTGGCAGCGGGCTCTGACCCGATTCCACCCATGGCCCCTTGCCGGCGCGGTCCCAGCGGTGGGCGCCGATGATGATCCCCGACGCTCCACCGAGGATGCGGTACTCGAGCTTGTTCGGACGCTCGAGCGTGAAGTCGGACACGACCTTGTTGCGCGGGCTCGACGCAAGCCGTTCGACGTAGTCGACGCTGCGCTGGGCTCGGAACGCGCGGGTCGCGCGCGTGACGAGCGTGGTCGCGTCCGTCGGATGGGGAGCGATCGTGAACTGCAGCTTGTCGCCGTTGACGCTCACGGTCGCGGTGCGGCGCAGCGGGACGGATGCGCCGTAGCATCCCGAGCCGCACGAGCTGGTCTTCACGCCGTCCACGTTGACCGCGAGACCGTTGACGCCCTGGCCGTCCTGGCCGAGCACGATGACCTCCTCGCGGGATGCGCGCACGGCGAGCGCGACCGCGTAGTCGCCCAACTCACGCGCCTGCACCGCCATCGCCGTCGCCGGCAGCGGCGGCGGGCCCGATGTGATCGCAGCCGCAGCGTTGCGATCGCGCCCGGGACGGAGGTCGGTGAGGAGCGCGACTGCAACGACGAGGCCTGCGAAGAGGACGAGCTCGGCTGCGACGTTGCGGCGCAACGCCGTGACCTGCAGGCGAGGCACGAGGCGGTAGCGGTTCACCCAGCCGATCGTGACGAGCGCGAGCAGCAGCCCGGTCTTCACGAGGAGCGTGCGCCCGTAACCGGTCGTCCACAGCTGGCTGATGGTGTCGAGCTCAGCCAGCGCGCGCACGATGCCCGTGAGCGCAAGCACCCCGACCGACACGACCGCGATCGTCGAGAAGCGGCGCATCAGTGCACTGCGATCTCCCTCGCGGCGAAGTGCGAGCCCGAGCGCAAGCAGGCCGCCGAGCCAGACCGACGCAGCCGCGACGTGGGCGATGTCGGCGACGACCTCGAACGGCGAGCGGCCGCGGTCGAGCGCGTGGCCGCCGATCGACGGCCCCGGCAGCAGCAGCAGCGCGGCGGCCAGCACAGCGGGCTCGAGCACCGGGTACACCGGCGCGATCGCCGCGAAAAGCGCGCCGATCCCCGCCACGATCGCCACCGCGGCCATGCTGCCGCCGAAGCGGCTGGAGACGGGAACGTCGTGCAGGAGCCCGGAGACGCCGATGAAGACGAGCAGGAACGCGCCGAGAAACACACGCATCGACACGCCGGCGACAGCGAGCCGGAAGACCGCCGCCCCGACGGCGGTGAGCAGGCCCGCGAAGAGCAGCCAGCGGGAGATGACGTCCTTCACGGTCGGCCCGTTGCGCACGGTGAGCGCGGCGGTGGGCGGCGGCCGGCCCGCGCCGACGCCGAAGACGGTCACGCCTGCGATCGTGTGGCCGTCGTCGGAAACGACGCGCCAGAGGACGGTGTAGTCCCCGTCGGCGAGGCGGTGGCGCAGCGGAACGACGAGGGTCCGTCCTCCGACCACCCGGGCGTTGCCGGCGAGCACCGACGCGGAACCGTCGTTGCGGACCGCCTTGATGCCGGAGCCGGCTCGCACGCCGTCGTCGAAGACGAGGCGCACGGCCGTCGGCGACGTCGAAAGAACGGTCCCGTTCTCCGGGGTGACGCGCACGAGGGTCGCGTGCGCCCACGCCGACCCGGGAAGGGCGAGGCTGCAGAGGAGAAGCACCAGGAGGGCCCGGGCGCGCAACGCTTCCAGAACGCTAGTCGCACCGGATTGGGCAAGAAGGGTTGTCCCGCCGCCCGAGGGCGGCGGGACATTGAACTGCTAGCCGAGACGAACGGCCACGAGCCGCCGTGCGCTGACGCCGCCGAGCGGGTCCTCGCCCGGCTTGCGTGCGCGCAGGAAGAACGCGAATCGGTTGCTGCCGCGCAGCTGCAGGCGCGACGACGCGCGGAGGCTGAACGAGACCCACCCGTCGGAGGCCGTCGGAGCCTCGGCGTGGCTCGGGACGACCTGCCCGAGCGGAACGCCCTCCACGAAGACGAGCGCGCCCATCACCGAGTGGTTTCTGCTGTCGGAGACATGGAAGCGCGCGATCACACGCCCGTGCCGGCGGAGCCGGTTCGGTGCGAACGAGTAGCGGTCGATGACGAGCCGGTTCGGGAGCGACACCTCGGCGATCGACACCGTCGCGCCGCCGGGCGCCTCTGCCTTGCCAACGACTCCCGTCGGCCCCGACGTTGCAGACGACGCGCCGCGCGCATTCCGGCCGGTCACGCGCACACGCAAGGTCGTCCCTTGATCGGCAGACGTCAGCGTGTACGTCTTGCCCGTAGCGTTGCTGATGTCTGAGCAGCTCGCACCCGACGCGTCACAGCGACGCCAGTGGTACGAAAAGGAGATCGGCTGCGCGCCGACCCAGGTGCCGTTGTTCGCTGTCAGCGTCTGCCCGACCTGCGGCGTTCCGCTGATCGTGGGCGGGGTCGTGTTCCGCGCAGGCCCAGCTGTGCTTGCCGACTGGACGACGCCTGTGGCGTTCGAGGTCTCGGTGGCCGATCCCTCCGAATTCGCGGCCGTCACACGCACGCGCAGTCGATGACCGACGTCGGCGTGACGGACGGTGTACCGGCGGAACGTGGCGCCCGAAATAACGACACAGCCCTCGCCGTTACCACCGCCGCCAGTCGCCGGACAGCGGAGCCAGCGGTATGTGTAGTTGAACGGGCCCGTGCCGCTGAACGAGCCGGTCGAGGCTGTCAGGACGTTCCCCTCGATCGGCCTCCCGGAGATCGTCGGCTGTCCCGTGCCCTTGGGCGCCGCGTCGGCGCGAGCCGCACCGCCCGCAGGAATAGAGGCGGCGGCCGCTACCACTCCGAGAACCACCAACGCCATGCGAATCCAATGCCTGCGGTGCTCGACCATGCTCACTCCCCCTTTGATCTGCAATGCTTGGTCGTACTACGACTGTATGTCGTAAGACGACAAGGATTAAACCTTGGCCACGCCAACCACGAAGGACTACGAGACAGCGGCACGACTGCGTGAAGCGCTTCGGCGTTTCGCGCGAGTGACGGAGCTCGTCACGCGTGAGCACGGGCTGACGCCACGGACGTATCAGCTCCTGTTGATGATCCGCACCGGCCGGCAGCCGGGCCGCGCCGGCATTCCCGAGCTCGAGGAGCGCCTCCAGCTCGGCCGCAGCACCATTACCGAGCTCGTGTCGCGGGCCGAAGCCGCAGGCCTCGTCCAGCGGGAGCTCGACCGAGACCGCCGAGGTGCAATCTCCGTTGCCATCACCGAGGCCGGCCGGCGCGAGCTGGCGGAGCTCATCGTCGCGCTAGGTGACGAACGCCGGCGGCTGATGGCGCTGCTACGTGGCTGAGCCAACGCTTCAAGAAAGCTAGCGGGAGGCGGTGTTAGCTTCCCTCTCGTGCTGTTTCGCCAGTTCGTCGACGACGATCTCGGCTGCGCCTCCTATTTGATCGGAGATCCCGCCGGGGGCGAAGCAGTCGTGGTCGACCCCGCGTACGCAATCGAGCAATACCTCGAGGCGGCGCAGGACGCGGGCGTCGAGATCGTGCGCGTGCTCGAGACGCACACACACGCGGATCACGTTTCCGGCCACGGGCGCTTCGCACTCGAGCGGGGGGCCCCGGTATCAGTCCATCCGCTCGCGGAGCCGGAGTTTCCGTCGGACGCGCTCGAGGACGGTGCTGAATTGGAGGTGGGGTCGGTCGCGCTGCGGGTGCTGCACACGCCGGGCCATCGCCCGGAGCACTGCGCGTTCGTCGTCGAGGAGCGGCTCGTGCTCACCGGCGACTCGCTCTTCGTCGGCGACGCCGCGCGGCCCGACCTCGCCGTCGACGCGCGTGAAGGCGCGGAAGGTCTCTTCCATTCGCTGCAGCGCCTGACGCAACTGCCGGATACGTACGAGGTCTATCCCGGGCACGTTGCCGGCTCGCTGTGCGGCGCGGCGATGAGCTCCACGCACTCGTCGACCGTCGGCGCGGAAAGAGAGTCGAATGCCGCGCTCGCCTTCGGGAGCATGCAGGAGTTCATCACGAGCTCGGCCGCCGTCTCGACTCCGCGTCCACCGACGACTGCGCGCGTCGTCGCGTTGAACCAAGGACCGTTCCTGGGCGCACCGCCGGCACTCGAGCGGCTGGGCGAAATCGGCGAAGCGACCGTGCTCGACGTGCGCCCGGCGACGGCGCACGCCGCCGGTCACGTGCACGGCGCGTTCAACGTCCCCGTCTCGGGCTCGTCGTTCGCGACGCGCGCCGGTTTCATCCTGGACCCGGAGGAGCGCATCGTGCTGCATGCGACCGACGACGCCGAAGCGGAGCGCGCGGCACGCGGCCTACGCGCGGTCGGCTTTCTCGAGCTCGGGGGCTACGTCACAGGCGTCGACGCGACGGAGAGCCTGCAGCCCGTCGAGCTCGGCGAGCTCGAACGGCTGCTCGAACAAGGCTCGGTGCAGGTGCTCGACGTGCGAGAGAAGTCGGAGCGCGACGAGGCGTACATCCCCGGATCGCTGCACATTCCCTACCGGCTGCTGCGCGAGACGGGAGCGGATGGGCTCGACACGAGCAAGCCGGTCGTGACGATCTGCCAGACAGGAACCCGCGCGTCGATTGCGGCGAGCCTGCTCACCGCCGCAGGAGTCGACGCCCGCCCCGTGCTCGACGGCGGCGTCGAAAACTGGCCCGGCCAGACCGTCTCCTTCCGCCGCTGCGGCTCTTCGTAGGGTCTGACCCTGCGGGTCAGACCCTAGGTCTGTACCCGCTTCGCGGGAAACGCGCGCGGGCAAAGCCCGCGCGCTTCTTGCCGGTCGGCGAACGTCCACGTCCGTGCGGCTCGGCCATGCTGCGCGTGGCCGACTCGCATCAGTTCGCCTCGCGTAAGCGCGCTTACGCTCCGGCTCCGTTCGTTGCGTGATTCCGGCGTCAGCGGAGTCGCTCGACGACATAGCCGCGCGCGGCCATAGCGTGGAGGAGATGCTGGCAGTGATCCTCGTCGCGGGTGACGACGGTGAGCTCCACTTCCGTCTCCGTCACCGGGATGTCCATGCCCTCGCGATGGTGGTCGACGGCGATCAGGTTGCCGCGTTCCTCGGCGACGAGTGACAGCAGCTTGAAGAGCTCGCCCGGGCGATCGGAGAGGTTCGTGCGGACAACGAGGTAGCGACCGGCCGCCGTCAGCCCGTGCCGCATGACGGAGATCAGCATGGTCGCGTCGATGTTGCCGCCGGAGAGGATCGGCACCGCCGTCCCGGTGCCCGGCCCTGCCTTGCCTGACAGCAACGCGGCCACGCCGACGGCGCCGGCCCCCTCGACGACGAGCTTCGCGCGCTCGAGCAGCAGCACGATCGCCTCGCTGATCTCCTCGTCGGTGACGTGAACCATGTCGTCGAGCAGATCCTCGAGCAGCGGCATCGTGAACTCGCTCGGGATCTTCACGGCGATGCCGTCGGCAATCGTGTCGCCGTCGACGCCCGCACGCACGCCGACGAGCCGGACGTTCGGCCGCACCGCGCGCAACGCCGTCGCGACGCCGACGGAGAGGCCGCCGCCGCCGATCGGAATCAGCACCGTCTCGACGTCGGGCACCTGCTCGGCCAGCTCGAGGCCGATCGTCCCCTGGCCCGCGATGATCAACTGGTCTTCGTAGGGATGGATGAACGTGCCGCCCGTCTCCTCGACGTGCTGCAGGGCCGCGACCATCGCGTCCTCGAAGTACGCGCCGGTCATCACCGTCGTCGCGCCGTAGTTGCGGCACGCCTCGACCTTCGCCATCGGCGCAGCCTCGGGAACGTAGATCGTCGCGGGCGCGCCGAGCTCACGCGCCGCCCACGCGACAGCTTGGCCGTGGTTGCCGGCGCTCGCCGCGACGACGCCGGCGGCACGCTCGTCGGGCGTCAGTGTCGAAAGCTTGTTGACCGCACCGCGCACCTTGAACGACCCCGTGCGCTGCAGGTTCTCGGCCTTCAGCCGCACCTCGCGGCCGCACCGCCGCGAGAACGTCTCCGAGAGGTAGATCGGGGTCTCCTCGGCGATGCCGAAAAGACGCTGCCGCGCCTCCTGGACGTCAGCGAGTGTTGGTGCCGTCCGTAGCGTCGCCAAGGTGAAACACCTTCTCCATTATCTCCCGCACTGCCGTCAGCGGGTCCAGCTCGCGCCGCTGCACCTCGTCCAGCAGGCGTCGCAGCTCCGGATCGCCCGCAACGGCCTGCTCCAGATGCACCTTCGCGCGGCCGGACGCCACCGCGAAGACCTCACCGGCCAGGTTCTTCCGGCGCCGCTCCTCGAGCTGACCGTCCTGCTCGAGGTGCGCGCGATGCTCCTCGATCTTCGCCCACAGCTCCGCGACGTTCTCACCGCGCGTCGCCTCGGTGAGGACGATCGGCGGCTTCCACGAGCGGTCACGATCGAGCGAGAGGATCGAGCGCACCTCGTTCAGCATCGTCTTGGCCGCCGGATGATCTGCCTTGTTGATCGCGATCACGTCGGGGATCTCCATGATCCCGGCCTTCAGGGCCTGCACGGAATCGCCGGAGCCCGGCATCAGCACGAGGACGACGGTGTCGGCGATGCCGATCACCTCGACCTCGCTCTGCCCCGCGCCGACCGTCTCGAGGAAGACGAGCTCCTTCCCGGCGGCGTCCAGCACGAGCAGCGCCTGCAGCGTCGCCTCGGCGAGACCGCCGAGATGGCCGCGCGTGCCCATCGAACGGATGAACACGCCGGGGTCGAGGAAGTGGTCGGCGAGACGGATCCGGTCGCCGAGCAGAGCACCGTGCGAGAACGGGCTCGAGGGGTCGACGGAGATGACGCCGATCGTCCGGTCCTCCTTCCGCAGGTGCGCGACGAGCGCGGAGATCAGGCTCGACTTGCCGACGCCCGGCGGGCCAGTGACGCCGATCGCGTACGCGCGGCCCGTCTCGGGATACAGGTCGCGGACGACCTCGTATGCGAGTGGGTCGGAATTCTCGACGAGCGAGATCGCGCGGGCGAGCGCGCGTTTGTCGCCGGCGCGCACTCCCGCTGCAAGCGACTCGCGGGTCCAGTCGCGCCGGTTATGCAGTCTCGACCTCGGCAGTCCGCTCGGGAACGCGCTCGCGTCCCAGCACGTACGCCATCAGTGCCGCGACGAGCAACACGATGCCGACGACGCCGTAGACCCAGCGCGGCCCGAACGCATCCGTCAGCGGGCCGGCCGCGAGGACGGCGACGCCGTACGCCGCATAGTTGACGCTCATGATCACCGTGAAGACGCGCCCACGCACCTCGTCGGCCGCTCCGCGCTGCACGAGCAGGGAATTGCAGACGACCGCGACGCCGTTGCCGATGCCGGAGAGCGCGAAGCACGGCAACGCAGCCCATACGTTGGGCATGGCGCCTGCGGCGCCGATTCCGACCGCCTGCAGCAGGATGCTGGCGGCATAGACCGAGCCGAGCGAGCGCCGCTCGACCCATGTGCCGGCGCCGAAGCTGCCGATTGCAAGCCCGAGCCCGATCGAGCCGAAGATGAGGCCGTAACCGACGTCGCCGGCGGAGTACGTGTCCTTGGCGAGAAAGATCTGCGCCGTGTTCGACGCGGCGATGCCGGCGAGGGCGATCGTCCACACGATCAGCACCGTGCGCAGCGCGGGCGTGCGCAGAACCTGACCGAATCCTTCCGCGAGATCGCGCACGAAGCCCCGGCTGACTGCGAGCGCACCCTGCAGCTTCGCCGCAGGAATTCCGGAGACGAGCAGCGCTGAGAGCAGGAACGAGGCGGCATTCACCCAGTACGCGGTATCGGGATTCGTCGCGGCGACGATGGCGCCGCCGATCACCGGCGCGAGTGTCCAGCTGATGTTCTCGCTCGTCTGGATCAACGAGTTCGCCTGTGCGAGGTCTTCGTCGGCGACGAGGTTCGGCAAGCCGGCGTACACGGCGGGACGGAAGAAGCCGGTCGTGAAACCGGCGACGGCGGCGAGCGCGACGATCTGCCCAGCGCTGCCTGCAAACGGCAGCGCACAGAAGACGGCGCAGCGGATGAGATCCGCAACGATCATCACGCCGCGGCGCGGAAGCCGGTCGAGGAACGGCCCGAAGAACAGGCCGACGGCGACGGCCGGCAGGAACTCCACGAACATCAACCCCGCGACCCATGGTCCCGAGTTCGTGCGGTCCTTCACGTCGATCACGAGCGCGACCGTCGCGAGCAGCGTGCCGAGGCTGGAGGCGAGCGTCGCGAAGAACAGCAGGCGGAAGCCGGACGACCTACCGAGGAGGCTCAGCTGCCGACGGAAGCCCTTCACCCCGCCTCGCAGTCTGTCAGGAAGCTGCTGCCGGCGTGCCCAGCCGCTCGAGCGCGTGCGCGAAGAACGCGTGCTCGTCCGACGTGCCTACCGTGACGCGGATCGCGTGCGGCGCGCCGAAGCCGGCGAGCGGACGCACGATCACCCCCTGGCGCAGCAACGCGTCGAAGAGCGCTTGCGCGTCGTCGCCGACCTCGACGTAGACGAAGTTGCCGAGCGAGCCGGCGACGACGTTGTAGCCGGCGTCGAGCAGGAGTCGCTCGAGCTCGGCGCGGCCTTGCTCGTTGAGCGTGCGGCGCCGTGCGAGCTCGTCGGGGGCATCGAGGCTCGCAAGTGCGGCTTCCTGCCCGGGCGTCGTCAGGTCGAAGGCGCGGCGCGTCTTGCCGAGCTCCCTGACGACCTCCGCTGCGCCGACGCCGTAGCCGACGCGCACTCCGGCAAGGCCGTAGATCTTGGAAAACGTGCGCAGCACGATCACGCGGCGGCCCGCCTTGAAGTACTCCTCGACGCCGTCTGCGTACTCGGGGTCTTCGATGTACTCGAAGTACGCCTGGTCGAGCACCGTCAGCACGTGCTCGGGCACACGCTCGAAGTACGCGTCGAGCTCGGCGCGGGTGTTGATCGTGCCGGTCGGGTTGTTCGGATGGCAGATGTAGACGAGCTTCGTGCGCGCGGTCACGGCTGCGAGGAGCGCATCGAGGTCGTAGCGATGGTCTCGCAGCGGCACGCGGACCGGTTCGGCACCGAGCTTCAGGCCGTAGATGACGTAGCTCGCGAACGACGGCCAGCCGCAGACGATCTCGTCGCCGGGGTCGAGAGTCGCCTGCGAGATCCCGTCGATGATCCCGTCCGCACCGGAGCCGACGGCGATCTCCTCGAAGCGGACTCCGTGACGCTCGGCGAGGGCCGCGCGCAGACGGTACGCGCCTCCGTCCGGATAGCGGTTCAGCTCTGACGCGGCGTGCTCCATCGCGGCCAGCGCCTGCGGAAACGGGCCGAGCGGCCCTTCATTCGAAGCGAGCTTTACGACCCGCTCGAGGCCCAACTCGCGCTGGACCTCCTCGACGGGCTTGCCCGGCTCGTACGGGATCAGGCCCGCGAGTGCCGGGCGAACGAAACCCGGCGAAACCTCGCTCACGCTACGAGCCGCTGCCGGCCGAGTCGTCGGACTTCTTGCGCCAGAAGAACAGCACCGCCGCAGTCGCTGCGCCAAGCGTGGCGAGCGCGCTCTTGTTCAGTCCGGCGTGGTCACCCGGCCCCGGCACGACCTGCTTTGCCTTCCGCTTGCCGAATGCCTTCCCGATTTTCCAGACGCTCCAGCCGAGCACGGCGTTGCGCCGGTTGACGATCCCCATGTTCTCTCCTTTCGGCCGCGCGAGCCTAGCAAGCCGCAGGCGGCCGACTGGTCTACTTGTTGCCGCTGCCGTGGCCGCCCGAAGCGCGAAGCGGCTTCAGTTTCAAACGCTTCGTCTTGGGGGCCGAGCGACCGTGCGAATGCGCGACGGGATGTACCGGATGGACTGGATGCACATGGGTCAGGTGGGTGATCCGCGGAGTGACGATCAGGTGCTTCTGCCTGCCGAGCGCGCGGCCGTGGCGGGAGTGCGCCTGGGCCGACTTGCCGCGTGCCTTCGCCGCACGGTCGAGCCTCGGCGCGCGTGCAGGTGCCGAGCGGCCGTTCGCGACCGGCTTCGAGCCGCCGACGACAGTCGTGTGCTCGCTCGACGCGCGAACTGCCGTGTGCGGCGAGGACGACCGGAGGGCCGGCGCCGCGCTTGCCGCTGTGGGATGGGACGTGCGGAGCGCGTGCTTCGCCGTGGCCATGCCGGCGCCGCCGATCAGGAGGCCTGCCGTGACAGCGGCGGCGCCCTTGAGCGCCAGGCCGGAGCCCACGGCGGCGCCGCCTCCGCCGAAGAACGAGCCGAGGGAGCCCGGAATCGGCACGAGCGCGAGCGACTTGATCGCGCCACGCTGCGCGCGCTGGCGCCGCGCGAACGCGGAGCACTCCGAACACTCGCGCAGATGCGCCCGCAACTGCCCGCGCTCCTGCCGCGGCAGGCGTCCGTCGAGCTGCCGCGAGATCGCGAACTCGGCCTCGCCGCAGGTGAGCGAGCCTTCCATTTGCTCGCGGAGGGCGCGGCGCGCGCGGAAGATCAGCGTCTCGACCGCGCTCGTCGAGACCTCGAGGATCTGTGCGATCTCGGCGTACGACCGGCCCTCGAGCTCGCGCATGACGAGCGCCGCGCGCTGGTTGAACGCAAGATGGCCGAGCGCGCGCCGGATGTCCTCGCCGGTCGGCGTCTCGTCGTCCACGAGCGTGTCGGCGATGTCGTCGTCGAACGCGACCTCGGACGGGCGACGCGCGGACTGGCGGAAACGCTGGCGGCACACGTTGTGCGCGATCGCGATCAACCAGTTCTGCGGCTTCTCCGGCCGGTTGCCCTTCTCGACGAACGAGCGGTAAGCGTTCAGGAAGGTGGTCTGCGTGACGTCCTCGGCGTCGGCGGGGTTCCGCATGACCGCGAGTGCGTAGCGGTACACGTCGCCGACATGGCGTTGGTACATCCGCTCGAAGGCCCGATCTGTACGCGGCCGCGGCGCCAGCAGGGGCGTCATGCCCTAGTAGATACCTTCTGGCGCCGAATCTTGCGGTGTCGTCTTAAGGCAACTTGGGCAGCGCCGGGGGCTGAACCGGCAAAGGAGGCACCTGGGGGACGCTCACGGGCGCCGCCGCGCTGGCCGTGGCGACGACCTGCCCGGCGGCGTCGGCCACAGGCTGGACGGTCTTCGCGACGGTCGTGGTCGGCGGCGCAGGCGCGCTCGGCGCGGGCGCTGGAGAGCTCGAGCTTGAGCTCGAACTGCTGGGCGCCGCCGCGACGGGCCGTGAGCCCGGAGCGCCGTGGAACGACGTGCGGCGCGTGATGCCGGTCCCGACGACGCGGCCGCGGGCCGCAACGGTGCGCGCCGCGCGCGCAGGCGCCCCGGCAGGGGCCGGCTTCGCGGCCCGCACCACACTGCGTCCGACGACGCTCGGCGCACGCGCCGAAGACGCCGCGGCCGGCGGGGCCGATGACGCTGCCGCCTGCGTCACGCGCTGGACGCCGGCCCCGGTGGCGAGGCCGCCGACGACCAGCGCGACGGCTGTCTTGAGCAGCAGGCCCGCGCCGATCCCTCCGGCGACGGCGCCGCCGCCGTCGAAGAACTGGGTGAGCGAGCTAGGCAGCGGCACGGCCAGCAGCGAGCGGAGCGCGGCAGCACGGACCCGCAGCGAGCGGCGCCCGCGGAAGATCAGGGTTTCGACGGCTGCGACGGAAACGCCGAGCGTGTCCGCGATCTCGGCGTAGGTCCGGCCCTCGAGCTCGCGCATCACGAGCGCGGCGCGCTGGTTGAACGGCAGGCGGCCCAGGGCGCGCAGCACCGCTTCGACATCCCCGCGCTCCTCGTCCGGAACCGCGAGCTGCTCGACGTGATCGTCGAGCGGAACCTCTTTGACGCGGCGGCTCGTGCGGGCGTAACGCGAGCGCGCGACGTTGTGCGCGATCTTGATCAGCCAGTTCTGCGGCTTGCGGATCTCTTCGCCGCGCTGAAACGCGCGGTACGCGTTCAGGAACGTCGTCTGGGTGACGTCCTCGGCGTCGGCCGGGTTGCGCAGGAGCGCCAACGCGTAGTGGTAGACGTCCTTGACGTACCGGCGGTAGAGCTGTTCGAACGCCTCGTCCCGGGCTAGGACGGG
This sequence comes from Gaiellaceae bacterium, assembly GCA_045806245.1. GTDB lineage: Bacteria > Actinomycetota > Thermoleophilia > Gaiellales > Gaiellaceae > 3-1-20CM-4-69-9. The sequence goes on from JBJMJR010000030.1 coordinate 15,431, forward strand.
GACCTCAGGGGCGATCGTGGCCATTTTCGTGACAACGGTTGTGGCCGGTTTTGCGTTACGCGTAACTTCTTATTTGTAAATCAGAAAAAAGCTACGCGGTGGCTTTGGCCCGCTTTTTGTTCGGGATGTGGATGGCGCGGCCGAGCGCAACGAGGCCGGCCTCCTTGATGGCCTCCGACAGCGTCGGGTGGGCGGCCATCCCGTCGGCCACCGTCTCCACGGTCGCCTCGGCGTCGATCGCCACGACGCCGGCCTCGATCAGGTCGGTCACGTGCGGGCCGACCATGACGAGCCCAAGCAGCTCCCCGTAGCGCGTCTCGTGGATCGACTTCACCCAACCGGTCGTCTCGTTCTGCATCACCGCGCGCGCATTCGCGACCCAGGGGAACATCCCCGTCGCGACGTCGTCGCCGTACTGCTCGCGCGCCTCGGCTTCCGTGAGCCCGACGCCCGCAATCTCCGGGTCGGTGTAGATCGGGCGCGGGACGGCACGAGTGTCGACCACGGCGTCGTGCCCGCACGCATTCTCCGCGGCGACCTCGCCCTCGCGGAACGCGGTGTGCGCGAGCTGCCAGTAGCCGGCGCAGTCGCCGACGGCGTAGATGTGCGACACCGTCGTGCGGCGATGCTCGTCGGCCGCGATGCCCTTGCGCTTATCGAGCTCGACGCCGATCGCCTCCAGCCCGAGCCCCTCGACGTTCGGGCCGCGACCGACGGCGACGAGCATGAGGTCGGCCTCGACGGTCTCGCCGTCGCCGAAGTGGACGGTCAGCTTGGTGCCGTCGTCCTCGACCTTCGTGCACTGCTTCTCGAGGTGGAGCGCGATCCCGCGCTTCCCGAATTGCTTCGCCAATTCCTTCGACGCGTCGGCATCCTCCTGCGGGATCAGGTTCGGCAGCATCTCGATGATCGTCACCTCGCTGCCGAAGCGATTCAGGATCGACGCGAACTCGCAGCCGATGATGCCGCCGCCGAGGACGACCAGGCGCCTTGGCACCTCCGTCTGCGCGAGCAGGCCCGTCGAGTCGACGCACCGCGCCGAGTCCAGGCCTTCGATCGGCGGCCGCAGCGGGAACGAGCCGGTCGCGACGATCGCCGTCTTGAAGGACACGTCCTCCCCGCCTTCGACGGCGATCGTGTTCGCGTCCTTGAACGTGCCTGTCCCCTTCACCCACTCGACGCCGTTGGCCTTGAACAGCGACGCGACACCCTGCGTCATCTGCTTGACGACGCCGTCCTTCCACTCGTTCGCCGTGCCGAACTGGAGCTGAAAGCCGCCGAGCTTCACGCCGAGCTTCTCGAAGGTGTGCTCCGCCTCTTTCAGCGCAAAGGCGGTCTGCACCCACGCCTTCGTCGGAATGCACCCGACGCGCAGGCACGTCCCCCCGAGCTCGGGCTCGCGCTCGATGCAGGCCACGCTCGCGCCGAGCTGCGCGGCGCGGATCGCCGCGGTGTATCCACCGGGGCCCCCTCCGAGAACGGCGACGTCGACGTCCATAGACCTAGGTTAATTCAGCCTTCATGGTCACCGTCCCGTCCTTGTCCTCGACGGCACGGAAACCGAAACGCTCGTACAGCTTCGTCATGCCCCGCTCGGCGCTGAGGCTGACGGCCGTGTGGCCCTGCTCCTTCGCGCGCGCGAGCAGTGCGTCCATCAGCTGGCCGCCGAGCCCACCCCCGCGCCGGCTCGGGACGACGGCGATCGTCAGCTCCGGCGTCTGCGCGTCGACGAACCCGAACCCCGGCGCGGCCGCCGGGAAGAGCCGGTACCAGGCCGCCCCGACCGGCCCGGCCTCCCAGGCGATCAGGCCCGCGTCCCCGGGCCGCCCCCAGTTGTTGACGTAGCGGGCGACCGGCAGGTCTGGGTCCTCGTTCAGGCGCCAGTGGTAGGCGTGCTTGAGCATGTCGCGGAGGAAGCGGACGTCCTGCGGACCGGCCTGCCGAATCACAGAGGAGAGTGTGCAAGAAATCCGCCGGACCGGCATCTCAACTGGGGTGAAAAGGAACGATGACCAGCGGACCGAGTTCGGCCACGGCCTGAGGGCCCGCCTGCTCCGTCGCCGCGCGCTGCGATTCGGTCCTGGACGCGTCCGCCTCCCGGCGCCGCTCGTCCAACGACCGTCCGATCTCTAGCCCGTCGAGAGCTCCTGCGCGAACTGAATACGGTTTCCGTCAGGGTCGAACACGTCCAAAAGCCGCATCTCGCCGTGAAGCTCGAAGACGACGCCGTTCTCGACGCCGGCTTGCCGTAGCTCCTCCGCCGCCGCTTTCACGTCCGCGACGTCGACGTGCGCAACGCCGCCGTCCTCCTGCGGCTCGCCCTCCGCAAGGCCGATCTCCATGCCGTTCCGCTCGAGCTTGGCCCAGTTGCCCTCGTCGTCGGCGAAGCTCTCCGTAAAGCCGAGCTTGTGCTTGTAGAAGCCGCGCGCCGCGTCGAGATCGCGGACGTGGTACCAGACCGCCGTCACAAGGCGAGGCCGGGCTCCTCGAGGAACGCCTTGACGTCCCCGAGGAACTGCGCGCCCGTCGCGCCGTCGATCGCGCGGTGGTCGCACGTCAGCGTCAGCTCCAGCCGCGGCCGCACCACCACCTGGCCGTCGACGACGACCGGCTTCTCCTCGGTCGAGCCGACGGCGAGGATCGCGGCCTGCGGCGGATTCAGCACAGCGACGAAGCGCTCGATCCCGAACATGCCGAGATTCGAGATGGTGAACGTGCCGCCGTCGAGGTCTCCCTGCTGCAGCTTGCCGCTGCGCGCGCGGTCGACGACGTCCGCCCGCGCCGCCGCGATCTCGGCGATCGTCTTGCGCTCGCAGCCCTGGATCACCGGAACGACGAGGCCGTCCGGAATCGCCACCGCAATCCCGAC
>JBJMJR010000031.1:0-34094 GCA_045806245.1 Gaiellaceae bacterium
GCGGACACAGCTCTCGGAGCACGGCCTCGAGACGCTGATCGTCTCCGGCGCGTGCGACTGCTTCGCGCTTCCACGCCGCCAATTGCTCTGGCAGCTCGGCCTCGTGCCGCGCTCGCAGACCGTGCCGGGCTCGGGCGGGGAGGAGAAGCAGCTCGCGCTGCCGCTGGAGCCGACCGCCGAGACGCCCGACCTGCCCGAGCCGACAGTCTGGGAAAAGATGCTTGCCGACTACCGGACGACGAGCCTCTCCGTCGGCGTCCACCCGCTCGAGCTCCTGCGGGCGCATCTGCCACCCGGCGTGCTCTCCTCGCGCGACCTCGACGCGGCGCCGAACCGCGCGCAGGTCGCCGTCGCGGGGATGGCCGTTGCCCGTCAGCGTCCGGCGACTGCGAACGGCGTCGTCTTCATGCTGATCGAGGACGAGTTCGGCGCTGTCAACCTGATCGTTCCGCCGACCGTGTACGACCGGCACCGCGCGATCGTCCGCGGCGAGCCGCTCATCCTCGCGCGCGGACGCTTCGAGCGAATCGAGCGGAATCAGAACGTGCTCGTGCGCTCGCTCGAGACGCTCGGCCCGCTCGCACGCGAGGTATCACGCGAGACCGAGGTCGGCGCGTCGCTCCCCGGCGCGCACCACTTCGGCCACCGGTAGCTCAGTAACCCGAAGGCTGCGACCGCTGCTCGGGCGTCGCGTCGTGCCGGCGGTCGAGGTTGAACGCGCTGTTGACGAGCGCGACGTGCGTGAACGCCTGCGGGAAGTTGCCGAGCTGGCGGCGCGACGCCGGATCCCACTCCTCGGCGAGTAGGCCGAGGTCGTTCCGTGTCGCAAGCAGCCGTTCGAACAGCTCCTCGGCCTCGTCCATCCGGCCCTGCAGTGCGAAGTTGTCCGCTAGCCAGAACGTGCAGGGCAGGAAGGCGCCCTCGCCCGCGGGCAAACCGTCGACCTGCTCGCCCTCCTCGTCGCCGGCGTAGCGGAAGACGTAGCCGTCGGCGTAGAGCTCGCGCTCGATTGCCGCGACCGTGCCGAGCATCCGTGCGTCGTCGGCCTGAACGAAACCGACGAGCGGCAGAACGAGCAGGCTCGCGTCGAGACGCTTCGAGCCGTAGCTCTGCGTGAAGGAGTTGAGCTCGCGATCGAAGCCGCGCTCGAGCACCTCACGCTCGATCTCGTCGCGCACCTTGCGCCAGCGCTCGACGGGGCCGTTCCGTCCAAACTCCTCGACCGCCTTGATCCCGCGGTCGAACGCGACCCATGCCATCACCTTCGAATGTGTGAAATGTCGCCGTCCTCCGCGCACTTCCCAGATGCCGTCGTCCGGCTCCTTCCACGCGCTTTCGAGGAAGTCGAGCAGCCTGCGCTGCAGCGACCACGACTCGGGCGAGCGCTCGAGGTCGTGCACGCGGCCCTGGTGCATCGCGTCGAGCACCTCGCCGTAGACGTCGATCTGGAACTGGCCGCTCGCGGCGTTCCCGGCGCGAACCGGACGAGATCCGTCGTAGCCGGGGAGCCAGTCGAGCGTGTACTCCCGCAACCGCCGCTCGCCGCCGACGCCGTACATGATCTGCAGTGCCCGCGGCTCGCCTGCTGCGGCGCGCAGCAACCACTGCCGCCACGCCCCGGCTTCCTCGAGCAGCCCCGCGTTGATGAACGCAAGCAGTACGAGCGTCGCGTCGCGGAGCCAGCAGTAGCGGTAGTCCCAGTTGCGCTCGCCGCCGATCCGCTCGGGCAGCGACGTGGTCGGTGCGGCGACGATGCCACCGGTCGGCGCGTAGGTGAGCGCCTTGAGCACGATCAGCGACCGGTTGACGGCGTCTTGCCACTTACCGCTGTAGTTGCAGTCGCCGATCCAGCTCGTCCAGTAGTCCATGCTGTCCTGCAGCGCCTGCTCGGCGTCGATCCGTTCCGGCGGCTCCTCGTTCGACGGGTACCACGTCAGGGTGAATGCGACGCGCTCGCCTTCGCGGATCGTGAACTCGCCGATCGTGCGCATGTTCTCGCCGCGATGCTCGACGTCGCTCCGGAAACACAGGGCGTCCGGCCCGGCGACCGCGATGCGGGTGTCGCCGTCGAGGCGCTGCACCCACGGCAGCGTCGAGCCGTAGTCGTAGCGAATCACCAGCTCGGAATCCATCTCGACCTCGCCGGCGACGCCCTCGACGATGCGGACGATGTCGGGCGCCTTCCCGCGCGGAGGCATGAAGTCGATCACGCGTGCCTTGCCGCTGTCCGTTTCCCAATCCGTCTCGAGGATGAGCGTGTTCTCGCGGTAACGGCGGCCCGGCGACCAGGCGTCCGCACGCGGCGCAACGAGCCAACGCCCGTGATCCGTCGTGCCGAGCAATGCGGCGAAACACGCGCCGGAGTCGAACCGCGGGAAGCAGGCCCAGTCGATCGAGCCGTCGCGCCCGACGAGCGCCGCCGTCTGCAGGTCGCCGATCAGCCCGTAGTCCTCGATGCGCGCCATCAGCGGTCCTCGATCTCCAGTGCGAAGCGCCGGAAACGCTTGAGCACGGCGCGGTTGAACGCGGCGCAGTACTCGTCGGCGGCGTCCTCCTCGAGCGTCGACGCAAAGTGGTCGCGGAGGTCTGCAAGCACCTCCGTCCCGGTCTCGACGAGATCGACGTAGTCCCCGTAGCGCTCTTCGGCCTCGTCGCGGTCGGCGCGGTTGTACGAGCGCTCCGCGGCGAGGCAGTCGTCGATCAGGCCGCGGTTCTCGCGTTCGAAGAGATCGAGTTGCCGTCCGATCGCGTCGGCGAACCGTGGTCGCCGCAGCATCACGCGAGCTCCTCGTACAGCGCCAGGTGCGCGGCCGCCGCTGCAGCCCAGGTGAGCGACTCGCGCGCGCGACGCGCGCCCGCGCGCGCGGCTTCGAGCTCGGCGGGATCGTCGAGCAGCTCGCGGGCTGCGGCCGTGAGGGCGTCGACGTCGCCGGCCGGGACGACACGTCCCGCCCCGTAGCGGCGGATCGGCTCGGCGATGCCGCCGACGTCGTACGCGACCGCGGGCACGCCCGCGCCGAGCGCCTGCAGGAGCGCTCCGCTCTGGTCGAGCTCCGGCCGGTACGGAAAGAGCGCGACCGTCGCCTCGCCGAGGGCACGTTCCACCTCGCGCTGCGGCAGATAACCGAGCCGCCACTCCGCGCGCTCACCGGCTTGCTCCCGGTAGCCGTTGACCGGCTCGAGCGCATCGCCGGCGACGAGCAGGCGCGCGTGGGGGATCCCCTTCGCCGCGGTGATCGCATCGCCGAGCCCCTTGTAGGGGCGAATCGTCCCGAGGCTGAGCAGCGTGCGGCCGTCGTCCGCGCGCGGCGGGTCGCTCGGGAAGACGGGGTGGGGGATGACGACCGCGTCGACGCCCAGGTCTGCCATGACCTCTCGACCCTGGTCGCTGTGGACGACCACCCGTTCGAAGCGCGCGAGCAGCGTGCGCCAGAGCGAGCGCTTCGCAGCCGTGCGTCGCGGCAGCAGGTCGTGCGCCGTGAACACCGCCGGTACGCGGGGCCGCAGGAGGTACCGGTCGAGCTCCGGCGCCGCCAGCCACTGCAGGTGGAGCACGTCCGGCCGCCGCCGCCCGAGCGCGAGCATGCCCGGGACGTGCTCGGCGGCCTTCAACGGAATGCGGAGCCGCGAGCGCCGGAACGTGCGCGCCGACAAGGGATAGAAGAGCTCGCGCCGCTCGTAGCCGGCTGCTGCCGGCGACTCGCCGAACCGGAACCTCGACGTGACGAGCTCGACCTCGACCCCCGCCTGTGCGAGCGCGGCTGCGAGCGCGTGGTCGTACGCGGGCGTGAAGGCAGGGGGATCTGCGAGCACGAGGCGCATGGGCAGTACAGTAGAACGCCTGCTCGTCCGGACCTGGAACCTCTTCCACGGCAACACGAAGCCGAGAGGCCGCCGGGCGTACCTCGAGGAGACGGTGCAGCTCGCGGCAGCGGACGGGCCCGACGTGCTCTGCCTGCAGGAGCTCTCGGTGTGGGCGCTCGTCCACCTGACCGACTGGAGCGGGATGACCGCCGTTGCCGACGTAGCGCGGCGGCCGGCGCCCGTGCTCGGCCGGCTCGGGCACGTCCTCAGCGACCTCGACGCGCGCCGCTTCCGCTCGGCGATCACCGGCCAGGCGAATGCGGTGCTGCTCGCGCGTGAGCTCGCCGTCGTCGAGCACCGTCGCGTCGTCCTGAACCCGTTCCGCTACCGCCGCGCACAGGGAGGCGCGCTCGGGCTCGGCCCGCGCGAGCGCTTCGCGTGGGCGAGCGAGCGCCGCGTCTGCCAGGCGTTGCGCGTCCGCCGCGACGACGGCACGTTCGTCGTCGCCAACCTGCACGCCACCGGCAGCCGGACCGACAAGCGGCTCGCCGACGCCGAGGTCTTGCGCGCGGCCGTCTTCGTCGACGGCTTCGCGCGACCGGACGAGCCGATTCTGCTCTGCGGCGACTTCAATCTCACCGTCCGCAATTCCCGTACGCTCGCCGAGCTGATGAGCGGCGAGTGGGGCTTCGAGGGTGCGACGCCGACGGGGATCGACCACATCCTCGTGCGTGGGGCCCGCGCAGGACCTGCGCACGTCTGGCCGGTGGAGCAGCGCACGCGGGACGGACGAGTTCTGTCGGACCACGCGCTTGTGGACCGCGAGGTCGCGTGACGCACGACGACGCACGCCGTCTCTTCCCCGTGCTCGAGCGCTACGCGTACCTGAACTCCGGCACGCTCGGGCCGCTGGCGCAGCCGACGCTCGACGCGATCGAGCAGCGCGCACGCTACGACCAGGAACAGGGCCGCGGCGGTCGGGCGTGGTTCGAGAGCATGCTCGAGCTGCGCGCGCGTGTCCGGGAGAAGGTCGCCGCCCTGATCGGGGCCGAGCCCGAGTCGGTGGCGTTGACGAGCTCGACCACCGACGGCTGCAACATCGTGGTCGCAGGTCTCGGGCTGCAGCCCGGCGACGAGGTCGTCACGACGGACTCCGAGCATCCGGGCCTGCTGCTGCCGCTCGCCGTCTCGGGCGCGACGGTCCGTGTTGCGGAGATCGCCGACAAGCCCGTCGCAGAGGCGGTCGAGCGGATCACCTCGCTCGTCGGGCCGAAGACGAAACTGCTCGCGCTCTCACACGTCCTGTGGACGACCGGGCAGGTGCTCCCGGTCCAGGAGCTGAAGCGCGCAACCGGCTTGCCCGTGCTCGTCGACGGCGCGCAATCTGTCGGCGCCGTCCCGGTCGAGATCGGCGACGTCGACTACTACACCGTCTCCGGACAGAAGTGGCTGTGCGGCCCCGAGCCGCTCGGGGCGCTGTACATCCGCGATCCCGACAGCCTCCGCATTGCAATCCCGTCGTATTGGGCACAGAAGGCCATCGAGCCCGACGGCACGTTCGTTCCGGCGGAGACGGCGGGCCGCTTCGATTCGGGCTGGATCGCGACGCAGATGCTCGCCGGCTGGGAGGCCGCGCTCGACCTGCCGCCCGAGTGGCGCTTCGAACGCGCAGCGGAGATCACGGAGCACTGCCGCCACGCACTCGGGGCGTCATACGACGTCGTCGGCGAGCCGGGGCAGGGAACGCTGGTCTCGTTCGTGCCGCCGGGCGACCCGGCCGAGACGGCCGCGCGCCTCTATGCGCAGGGTGTCGTCGTGCGCGATCTGCCCGGGACCGGCTGGGTGCGCGCGTCGTGCGGCTGGTGGACGAACGAGGACGACATCGAGCGCCTCGTTGCGGGCATCAACGCCTAGGCGAAGTCGACGTCGTTCGTCTCGACCGTGCCGGCCGTGCGGCCCGGAGCTCGCTGGTCGCCCCAGTACAGGTTCGTGTGCGCGATCACCTGGTCGGGCGGCGGCGCGCCCCAGGCCGACAGGTCCTCCGTCGTGTGCGCGTCGCTGACCAGCGTCGCGTCGTAGCCGCGCACGAGCGCACCGTGCAACGTGGAGCGGATGCAGGCATCCGTCTGCGCGCCGGCGACGATCAGTCGCCCGACGCCGAGCGCCGACAGAACCGGCTCGAGCTTCGTCTCCTCGAACGAGTCGCCGTAGCTCTTCTCGACGACGGGCTCCGACTCGTCCGGATGGAGCTCGGGCACGATCTGCCACTCCTCGCTGCCGCGGCTGAGGTGGTCGTCGTTGTGCTGCACCCAGACGACGGGGACGCCGTGCTCGCGCGCTTTCTCGACGAGGCTGCCGACGTTGGCGACGACAGAGTCGCGCTCGTGACTGCCGGCGACGACGCCGTTCTGAACGTCGACAACGAGCAGTGCGGTGCGCGGGCGGTCGGGAAGCGTCGTCACGGTTGCTCCGGCAACGCTGCGAAGAGATCGACGACGGTGCCGTCCGGATCCTTGACCTGCGCGTAGCGCTGGCCCCAGAACGCATCCCATGGTTCCTTGTGCGGCGAGCCGCCGCTTTCCAGCAGCTCGGCGTACACGCGGTCGACCTCGTCGGGCGAGTCGCACCTGAAGGCGCCGCCGACGGCGTGCCCGCCGCTCGGACGCTGCCATTCCGCATCGAACATCTTCATCACCGACTCGCTGTCGATCATGTAGCGCAGACCGCCGGGCAGCTGCGCCTCGACGTGGTCCTCGGTCTCCGCACCCTCCGCGAACTCGAGCCCGAGCTTGCGGTAGAAGGCGAGCGAGCGCGCCATGTCGCTGACGACGATGCCGAGAGCCTCGAAGCGCGGGCTCACGCCGGCACCTCCGCCGCCTGCAGCGCCGCGATGACGTTGCGGATGTGCTCGTCGAGCTCGAGCCCCAGGCCTTCGGCACCCGCGTACACCTCGTCGCGGTGGACGCCGGCGGCGAAAGACGGCTGCTTGAGCTTCTTCTTCACCGACTTCGGCTCCATGCCCTCGAGCCCACCCGGACGCACCAGCGCAACTGCATGCACGAATCCTGACAGCTCGTCGCACGCGAACAACGCCTTCTTCAGCAGCGTGTCGCGCGGAATCGACAGGTGCTCCGCATGGGAGAGCACCGCGTCGACGACCTCCTCGGGATAGCCCTCTTCGCGGAGGATCGGCGCGCCGTCCTGCGGATGCCGGTCGAGCGTCGGGTGCATCTCGTAGTCGAAATCGTGCAGCAGGGCGACCGCACGCCAGAGCTCCTCGTCCTCGCCGAAGTGACGCGCATACCACCCCATGCACGCCTCGACGCCGAGCGCGTGGCGCAGGAGCGCGTCGCTCTTCGTGTGCTCGGTGAGCGTCTCCCAGGCGCGTGCGCGTGTCACTTCCACCGCGTGGGTAGGCTACCGCGATGTCGCAGACGGCCGTCATCGGGCGTGCCGCCGAGTCCTTCGTAATCGAGGGCGGGCGCTCCCTCAACGGACGGATCCAGGCAGCCGGGAACAAGAACGGCGCACTCCCGATCCTGGCCGCGACCCTGCTGACGACGGAGCCGGTGACGCTGCGGAACGTCCCGCGGATCGCCGACGTCGAGACCATGCTCGAGCTCCTGAACGACGTCGGCGCCGAGGCCGACTGGACGGGCGCGAACGAGGTGCGCGTCCACGCCGCCGACGTCACCAAGCAGGAGCTCGACGAGGAGCTCTGCAGCCGCATGCGCGCGTCGTTCCTGCTCGCAGGGCCGTTGCTCGCGCGCCTCGGCGCCGTGAGCGCGCCGCCGCCGGGCGGCGATGTCATCGGGCGCCGGCGGCTCGATCCGCACATCCACGCGCTCGCCGAGCTCGGCGCGCAGATCGAGATCGGGTCGCGCTACGAGATGCGCGGCGGTGCGCTGCGCGGCAACCACGTGTTCCTGGACGAGGCGAGCGTGATGGCGACGGAGAACGCCGTCATGGTCGCCGCCCTCACACCGGGCGAGACGGTGATCGGCAACGCCGCCTGCGAGCCGCACGTTCAAGATCTCTGCCGCTTCCTCGGCTCGCTCGGCGCGCGGATCCACGGCATCGAGTCGAACGTCCTGCGAATCGAAGGGGTCGAGTCGCTCTCCGGCGGCGAGTGGGAGATCGGGCCCGACCACATCGAGGTCGGCAGCTTCATCGGTCTCGCCGCGATCACCGGCGGCGACGTGACGATCGACGGCGTCCAAAAGGCCGATCTCGTCTCGATCCTGCACGCCTTCGAGAAGCTCGGCGTCAGCGTGGAGCTCGGCGATGGTTCCGTGCGCGTGCCGCCGCGCCAGCCGCTCGTCGTGCAGGACGATCTCGGCGGCCACGTGCCCAAGATCGAGGACGGCCCGTGGCCTGCCTTCCCGTCGGACCTCACGTCGGTGGCGCTGACCGTTGCGACCCAGGCGGCGGGAACGCTCCTGATGTTCGAGAAGATGTTCGAGAACCGCCTCTTCTTCACCGACAAGCTGGTCAGCATGGGCGCGCGCATCATCCTCTGCGACCCGCACCGCGCAGTCGTCACCGGGCCGTCGAAGTTGACCGGCCAGCGGATGGAGAGCCCCGACATTCGCGCGGGCATGGCGATGCTGCTCGCAAGCCTCTGCGCGGAAGGCCCGTCGACGATCGGCGCGATCTACCAGATCGACAAGGGCTACGAGCGCATCGACGAACGGCTGCGAGCTCTCGGCGCGCAGATCGAGCGCATCGAGAGCTAGGGTCCCGGCGACATGGCGGCGACCGGGCAGGGGCGCGCAAGCGCGCGCGTGAACACGAACGGGCAGGGCGAGACGAACGTCGCAACCGGCGTCCCCGTGCTCGACCACCTGCTGACGCTGCTCGCGCAGTACGCGTCCTTCGACCTTGCGCTCGAAGTCGAGCCGGGAGACCCGGCGGTGGAGATCGCTGCGGCCGCGCGCTCGCTTGGCGACGCGCTCAACGGCCCCTTGCGCGCAAACGATGTCCGCGGCCACGGCTCGGCGGTGCTGCCGGTCGAGGAAGCGCTGGCGCACGTCACGCTCGAGGCCACGGGCCGGCCGCTGCTCGTCTCCAACGTCGATCTCTCGCAGGCGCGCATCGCCGGCCTCGCCGGCGACCTCGCCGCCCGCTTCCTCGACGAGTTGGCGCAGACGGCCGGGCTGACGCTGCACGTCCGGCTGGTCGAAGGCAGCGACTCGCAGCACGTGCTCGAGGCGATCTTCAAGGCACTCGGCGTCGCGCTCGCGCAGGCGCTGCGGCCGCGCAGAAGGGAGGAGGAATGAAGGAGGTCATCCGCACGGAAGCGGCACCCGCGCCGTTTCAAGGTGCTCCGTACTCGCAGGCGATCAAGGCGAACGGCTTCGTCTTCGTCTCCGGCCAGCTCTCGCTGAAGCCGGATCACGCCGAGCTCGTCGGCGCCTCGATCAGCGAGCAGACGGCGCAGGTCCTGACGAACCTGCGTGCGATCCTCGAGGCCGCCGGCAGCAGCCTCGAGCGGCTGGTGAAGACGACGGTGTTCCTCCAGAACCTCGACGACTTCCCCGCGATGAACGAGGTCTACAAGCAGCACGTGGGCGACGAGCCGCCCGCCCGCTCGACCGTCGAGGTCGCCAAGCTTCCCTCCGGCGCCCTCGTCGAGATCGAGGCCATCGCGCTGGCCTAGCCGATGGACCGCACAATCGAGGAGTTCGTCCGCGGCCTCGCGCTCGACGCGTACCTCGTCGGCGGCGCGGTGCGCGACGAGCTGCTCGAGCTCGAGTCGAAGGACGCCGACTTCGTCGTCCCGGGAGTCGACTATGACGGTCTGCGCCGCGCGCTCGAGCCGCACGGCAAGGTCGAGGACTTCGAGGTCGCCGGCAGACGAGTCGGAGCGCGGCTCTATCCGAAGGACAAGCGCGTCCGCGCCGCTGCGCCGGCCGGGATCGAGTTCGCACCGCCGCGCGCCGAGCGCAGCACGGGCCCCGGGCGCCACGACTTCGAGATCGTCGCCGACCCAGACCTCTCGATCGAGGACGACATGGCGCGGCGCGACTTCACCGTCAACGCGATCGCGCGCCGGCTCGACACCGGGGAGCTCGTCGATCCCTTCGACGGTCGCGGCGACCTCGAGCGCCGAGTGCTGAGAGCCGTCGGCCCGCGCAGCTTCGCCGAGGATCCTCTGCGAATCGTGCGCGGCCTGCGGCTCGTCTCCCAGCTCGGTCTGACCCCGGATCAGCCGACACTGCAACAAATGCGTGACGAAAGCGGCAACGTGCGACTCGTCTCGGGCGAGCGGCTCGGCGACGAGCTGGCGAAGCTCCTGCTCGGCGCGCGGCCGGCCGAGGCGCTGCGGCTCGCGCGCGACACCGGCGTCCTCGAGCAGCTGGTGCCGGCGCTGTCGCCGGCGCTCGGGTTCGAGCAGGACAGCAAGCGTCAGCACCTGACGCTCGACGAGCACACGTTCGAGGTCGTGCAGGCGGCGGCCGACGACGGCGCGCCGCTCGCCGTGCGACTCGCGGCGCTCCTGCACGACACCGGCAAGCCGGCAGCGAACGGCGACCACGCCGAGCGCGGGGCGCAGCTCGCCGACGACGCACTCGAGCGGCTGCGGTATCCCACGCGCCTGCGTACGTACGTCGTCCGCCTCGTCCGCGCGCATGCTTTTCCGCTCGACCACGTCGACGAGCGCTTCGCGCGGCAGTTCCTGCGCACGCACGGCGACCAGCTCGCGTTCGATCTCGTCGCGCACAAGCAGGCCGATCTGCGCGGGAAGCAGGTCGCGCAGCCGGAGCACGACGCCGCAGCGCGCCTGCGCGAGCTGCTCGAGCAGGAACGCGTGCAGCCCCACCGTCTCGAGGACCTCGCTGTCGACGGCGCCGATCTGATTGCGCTCGGCTATCGGGAAGGGCCGGAACTGGGACACTCGCTCGACGCATTGCTCGACGCCGTCGTCGAGGATCCGGCGCTGAACACGCGCGACGAGCTGCTCCGCCGCGCCAAGGCACTCGCCGGATGAGCGTGCCACTGCTGTGGTGGGACGCACCCGGTCCGTACGAGGTCGCGTTCGCGACGCGCCGCGGCGGTGCCAGCGAAGGACCGTTCGAGTCCCTCAACCTCGGCCTCCTGACGAAGGACGAGCCGGAGAACGTCGACGAGAACCGCCGGCGCCTCTGCGCGGCCGTCGGCGCCGAACCGGAGCGGCTTGCAATGAATCGCCAGGTGCACGCCGCGACTGTGAACCGTGCCATTGCGGGCGAGCGGGGCCGCGACGGAGACGGCCTCTGGTCGGACGAGCCCGGCCTGCCGCTCCTGAAGCTCACCGCCGACTGCCTCCCGATCGCGCTCGTGCGCCGCAACGGCGATCCCGCGCTCGCGCTGCTGCACGCGGGCAGGCTCGGGCTGCTCGCAGGCATTGTCCAGTCCGGCGTCGCCGCGCTCGGCGGCGACAACCTCGCCGCCGCCGTCGGCCCGGGCATCGGCCCGTGCTGCTACGAGGTCGGCGACGACATCGCCGACACGTACCGCGCCCGCTTCGGCGCCGAGGCTGTGCGCGGCCGCAACCTCGACCTCTGGACGGTTGCCGAGCGGCTGCTGCGCGACGCGGGCGTCGCGTCGGTCGAGCGCGTCGACGTGTGCACCGCGTGCAACGACGAGTTCTTCTCGCACCGCCGCGATCGAGGGACGACCGGACGCCAGGGAGTGATCGGCTACGTCGCCTGAGGGCGTTCGCGCTGCCTATGACCGCATTCGCGCCGACGTCGGCGGCCACGTCGCGATCGTCGCGGCGACGAAGTACGTGTCGCTCGCCGACATGGCGGTGCTCGTCGAGGCCGGCATCGAGGTCGTGGGGGAGAACCGGGCGCAGGACCTCGAGCGAAAGCACGCCGAGTACGGCGACGCCTTCCGCTGGCATTTCATCGGTCACCTCCAGTCGAACAAGGCAAAGATCGTGAACCGCGTGTGCGAGCTGGTGCACTCCCTCGACTCGGAGTCGGCCGCGCGCAAGCTCACCGTGCCGGCGCTGGTCGAGGTGAACCTCTCGGGCGAAGCGTCCAAGTCGGGCGTCGCGCCGGACGACCTCGGTCGCTTCCTCGAGGACGCGCAGGGCGTCCGCGGCCTGATGACGATGCCACCCGCGACGGCCGACCCGGAGGCGTCGCGGCCCTATTTCCAGCGTCTCCGCGAGCTCGCCTCGGCCCACGAGCTCAACGAGCTTTCCATGGGCACCAGCCAGGACTACCGCGTCGCTGCGGAAGAGGGCGCGACCCTCATCCGCGTGGGCTCAGTCCTGTACGCGCAGTAACATTTCGCGCGAAATGGGCTTCGCAGACGTCTGGAACAAGACCCTCGTCTACTTCGGCATCGCCGAGGAGGACGACTGGGACGAGGACGGCTACGTCACCGACGAGGACATCCAGCGCAGTTATGCCGAGCGCCCGAACGTTCGCCGGCTGGCGCCCCGTCGGCGCGACCGAGAGTTCGACGACTGGACCGATCCGGAGCCGAGCCCGAGCTCCGACCGCACCCAGGTCCTGCGGCCCCGCGTCGCGGCGGTCCCCGGCCCGGCGTCGGTTCGCGTCCACCTCGTCGTTCCGCGGAGCTTCAACGACGCGCAGCAAATCGCGGACAAGTTCAAGGACGCGATCCCGGTCATCCTCAATCTCCAGAGCACCGACGGCGATCTGTCGAAGCGGCTGATCGACTTCGCCAGCGGGCTCACCTACGCCCTCGACGGCGGCATGCAGCGTGTTGCGGACAAGGTGTTTCTGCTGACGCCGCGAAATGTCGAGGTATCTGCCGAGGAGCGCGCGCGGCTGCTCGAGCGCGGCGGCTTCTTCAATCAGGCGTAACAGGCCAGGAGATCGGCCGCGGAGGCCGAACTGAGCGCTATGGGCGGCGGCGCCATGCTCGGCTTGCTCTTCGATGCTGTGGACAGCGTCGAGAGCTTCCTGCAGGTCTTCGTGTACGTCTACTCGCTCCTGATCCTGGCGTACATCATCACTTCCTGGGTGCGAATGCCGTATTCGGTCTGGCTCAACCGCATCCAGCGGTTCCTCTACGACGTCTGCGATCCGTATCTGCGCATGTGGCGCCGCGTGCTGCCGTCGTTCGGGCCGCTCGACCTCTCACCGGTCATCGGAGTCGCCGCCCTCTATGTCCTACTCGCGGTCGCGATCAACATCCTCGACCGCCTGCATTGAAAGGGGAGACGATGCGATGAGTCTCACTCCAGTCGAAATCAGGCATGTGAAGCCGTCGAAGACGTTGCTCGGTGGGTACGACCGCGACGGGGTCGACCGCCTGCTGGACGAGATCGTGGCGAGCTTCGAGGACGTGTGGCGCGAGCGCGCCGATTTGGCCGACAAGGTCGACCAGCTCGAGAACGACCTCGTGCGGTACCGCGAGATCGAAGGGCTGCTCCGGACGACGCTCGTGTCGGCCGAGAAGGCCGCCGTCACGCTCAAGGAGCAGGCCCGCAAGGAGGCGGAGCTGATCGTCGAAGAGGCTCGCTCCGAGGCGCGGTCGATCACCCGGCATGCCCGGGCCGACCACGACCGCCTGCTCGCCGAAGTGCGGCGCATGCGCTCGCTGCTGCGCTCGGCGCTCGCGCTCGTCGACGAAGAGGCTCCGGAGGAGCGGGCGGCCTAGGACTACACTTCGTTGCATGAACGCGGTGTCGAGGCTCGTTTTGGGACTGTTCGCGCGGGACAAGATGGAGCACGTCCCGTGAGCGCGATCGACACCGATCACTTCCGCAAAGTGTTGCTCCAGGAGCGCGAGCGCGTCGCAGCCGCGATCCAGAACCTGCAGGAAGACCACGCGGGAACGCTCTCGGACGAAGCCGGAGAGGAGTCGGCGTACGACAATCACCTCGCCGACACGGCGACGGAGACGTATGACCGCGAGCTCGACTACTCGCTCGAGGAGAACTCGGAGCACGTGCTTGCCGAGATCGACGCGGCGCTGAAGCGGATCGACGACGGCACCTACGGCATCTGCACGAACCGCGGCGAGCAGATCCCGGTCGAGCGCCTCGAAGCGAGGCCGTACGCGACGCTCTGCATCGACTGCCAGCGCGAGCGGGAGCGTTGACCCGCTACGCGTCCATGCTTCGCCGCCGAGACTGATGGCTGAGCGAGACTTGTCGGCCGCGAGGGCCACGGAGACTGGTCCCGCGGACCACCTGCGGGTCCCCGACGTGCGCGTCGGGTCGAACGCCGACGGGCTCACTCCGATCTCCTCCGCCTCGCGTCAGCTCGGGGCGACCTGGCACCAGTGGCTGAGCCTGGGGCTGGTCGGGATCGCCGCCGTCTGCGCCGACCAGCTGACGAAGGCGATCGTCACGAACCGCCTCGAGCTCGGCGACGAGGTACACGTCGCCGGCGCGTTTTCGATCCATCACGTCACGAACTCGGGGATTGCGTTCGGACTGTTTGCGCGCGCGACGCCGATCGTGATCCTGCTGACCACGATCGCGGTGGCCTGGATGCTCTACTTCTTCGCCCGCTCGGGCTCGCGCCACCCCGTTCTTCCCGTCGCGCTCGGCCTGGTGATCGGCGGCAGCGTCTCGAACCTGGTCGACCGCGTGCGCCTCGGGCACGTGACCGACTTCATCGACCTGAAGTACTGGCCGGCGTTCAACCTGGCCGACAGCTTCATCGTCGTCGGCGTCGCTGCGTTGTTGCTCGCGCTCGTCGCGGCCGACCGCAACGCCGCACGGCCGCCGCGCGTGCGTGAAGCAACGCGTTCCTGACGCGGCAGCCGGCGAGCGGCTCGACCGCTTCCTCGCCTCGCTGCCGGAGATCGGCTCCCGCGGGCTCGCCGAGCGCGTGCTCGAAGCCGGCGTCCTCGTCGACGGAGAGGCGCGGGCGAAGAGCCACAAGCTGAGGGGCGGGGAGGAGGTCGAGTTCGAGCCGCCCGAGATCGTCGTCCCCGCGCTCGCGGCGGAGGAGATGGATCTCCGGATCGCATATGAGGACGAGCACCTCGTGGTCGTCGACAAGCCGGCGGGCCTCGTCGTGCATCCCGCGCCGGGCCACGCGACCGGGACGCTCGTGCACGGGCTGCTCGCCCACGACGTCGCCGGCGGCGACGAGGACCGGCCGGGCATCGTGCACCGCCTCGACCGCGACACGTCCGGCCTGATGGTCGTCGCCCGGTCCGAGGAAGCGCACACGCGCCTGCAGGAGCTCGTCCGCGCACGGGAGCTCGAGCGGCACTACGCGGCGCTGGTCGTCGGCAGGCCACGTTCCCGCAGCGGCCGCATCGAGGCGCCGATCGGCCGCGACCGGCGCGACCCGATGCGCCACTCCCTCGACACCGACACGCCGCGCGATGCCGTAACGCACTTCGAGCTCGTCGAGCTGTTCCCGCGGCACGCCCTGCTCGACGTGAAGCTCGAGACCGGGCGGACGCACCAGATCCGGGTGCATCTGGCCGCAGTCGATCTGCCGGTGGCCGGCGACCCCGTCTACGGGCGGCCGCACGAGGCCGGGCTCGAGCGCCAGTTCCTGCACGCGGGCAGGCTTGCCTTCACGCACCCGTTCACGGGCGAGCGCGTCGACGTGAAGTCCCCGCTGCCGCCGGATCTGCAGGCGGCGCTGGACACCGTGCGGACGGCTTAGCCGCTAGGATGCAGCGGTTTTGTCCACCGACCCGCTGGATCAGCGCGGGTGGCGGTGCCGGCGTCTGACGCCGGTTCCACCCGGCCCCGGCGGCAGCAACCGAATACCAACCAGAAAGGGGACTTCATCCCGATGTCCGTCGTCTCTATGCGCGAGCTTCTGGAGGCCGGAGTGCATTTCGGTCACCAGACGCGACGCTGGAATCCAAAAATGCGCCGCTTCATCTTCACGGAGCGGGGCGGCATCTACATCATCGATCTGCAGCAGACGCTCCAGCTGCTCGAGGAGGCGCACGCCTTTGCGCGGAACGTCGCCGAGCGCGGCGGCTCCGTCCTCTTCGTCGGCACCAAGAAGCAGAGCCAGGGCGCCGTCGAGGAGCAGGCGAAGCGCGTCGGCATGCCGTACGTGAATCACCGCTGGCTCGGCGGCCTGCTGACGAACTGGCGCACCATCTCCGACCGGATCGACCGCCTGCACGAGCTGCGACGGCTGAAGGACGAGGGCCAGCTCGAGCTGCTTCCCGCGAAGGAGCGCATCTCGATGCTGAACGAGCTGGAGAAGCTCGACGAGAACCTCGGCGGCGTCGCCGACATGAAGCGCCAGCCCGATGCCATCTTCATCATCGACCTGCGCAAGGAGCAGCTCGCCGTGCGCGAGGCGCGCCGCCTCGGGATGCCGGTCATCGCCGTCGTCGACACGAACAGCGACCCGGACGAGGCCGACTACATCATCCCCGGCAACGACGACGCCATCCGCTCCTGCGACCTGATCGTGCGCGTGGTCGCCGACGGGATCGCCGCGGGGCAGCAGAAGGCGACGCCGGCGGACTTCGAGCCGGCGCCCGACGCGGGTGCTGCTGAGACGGAGACCGTCCCGGAAGGCGATTACGAGCAGGTGTCGCCGGGCGAGGAGCCGGTCGCGGAGGTGACGACCAATGGCTGAGATCTCTGCGGCACTCGTCAAGGAGCTGCGCGACCAGACAGGCGCGCCGATCATGGACACGAAGCGCGCGCTGCAGGAGACGAACGGCGACATGGAAGCCGCCGTGCGGCTGCTGCGAGAGAAGGGCATGGCCGGCGCCGCGAAGCGCTCCGACCGGGCGACGCCCGAAGGCAAGGTCGGCTACCGGCTCGCGGAAGACGCGAAGCGCGGGACGATGGTCGCGATCGGCTGCGAGACGGAGCCCGTCTCGAACAACGACGAGTTCCTCGCGTTCGCGAAGAAGGTGCTCGAAGCGATCGAGTCGAACGGGCCCGGCGCGGAGTCCGAGCTCGAAGAGGAGCGCGCAGCGCTCGCCGGGAAGCTCGGCGAGAACATCGTCGTAACGGGCGCAGCGCGCTTCGAAGCCGTCGACGGCGCGAAGATCGCCGCCTACGCGCACCCGCCGCGCAACAAGATCGGCGTGCTGCTGCAGCTGCGCGGCGGCTCCGACGAGCTCGCCCGCAAGGTCGCCATGCACATCGCCGCGATGAAGCCGAGCTGGATCGGCCGCGACGACGTGCCCGAGGAGACCGTCACGCAGGAGCGTGAGATCTACGCGAGCACCGACGAGGTGCAGTCGAAGCCCGAGCAGGCGCGCGACAAGATCGTCGACGGCATGCTGAACAAGCGCTTCTTCGGCGCGAACGTCCTGCTCGACCAGGACTGGATCCACGACTCCTCGAAGAAGGTCGCCGACGCGCTCGGCGAGGAGAGCGCGGAGGTGCTCGAGTTCGAGCGCTACGAGCTCAGCGCCGAATGAGCGTCCAGTCCGAGGACGCCGTCGCCACCGCCGCCGAGTTGCGCCCCGTCTTCCGCCGTGTCCTCCTGAAGCTGTCGGGCGAGTCGCTGATGGGCGACCGCGACTACGGGATGGACCGCGAGACGATCGACGCAGTCGCGGAGGAGATCGTCGAGGTGCAGACGTCGGGCGTCGAGATCGCGCTCGTCGTCGGCGCCGGGAACATCTATCGCGGCATGGCCGCGGCAGCCGAAGGGATGGACCGCGCGACGGCGGACTACGCCGGAATGCTCGCGACCGTGCTGAACGCGCTTGCACTCCAGGACGCGCTGGAGGACCGCGGCGCGTACACACGCGTCCTCTCCGCGCTCGAGCTGAAGGAGGTCGCGGAGCCGTACATCCGGCGCCGTGCGATCCGCCACCTCGAGAAGGGTCGGGTCGTGATCTTCGCGGCCGGCACCGGCAACCCGTTCTTCACGACCGACACCGCCGCTGCGTTGCGTGCGCTCGAGATCAACGCCGACGCGATCCTGATGGCGAAGCACGGCACCCAGGGCGTGTACGCGCACGATCCGCGCCACGACCCCGGCGCTGAGTTCCTGCCGACGATCACGCACCTGCAGGCGATCGAGCGTGGCCTGAAGGTGATGGACACGACCGCGCTGTCACTGTGCATGGACAACAACCTGCCGATCCACGTGTTCGCGCTCGCGGACGGCAACATCCGCCGCGTCATCGCCGGCGAACGCGTCGGCACGATCATCTCGACGCCTGCGAAGGAGGACAGCTGATGGCGACCGTCGACGACCTGACCCAGGACGCACGCAAGCGGATGGACGCGAGCGTCGACCACACGCGCACGGAGTTCAACACGGTGCGCACCGGCCGCGCGTCGGCCGCGCTGCTCGACCGTGTCCAGATCGACTACTACGGCACGTCGACGCCGCTCAAGCAGCTGGCGACGATCAACGTCCCCGAGCCGCGCATGCTGACCATCCAGCCGTTCGATCCGAGCTCGATCAAGTCGATCGAGAAGGCGATCCAGGAATCCGACCTCGGCCTGACGCCGTCGAACGACGGGAAGGTCATCCGGCTGCCGATGCCACAGCCGACCGAGGAGCGTCGCAAGGAGCTCGTCAAGGTCGTGCGCAAGATCGCGGAGGAGGGGAAGGTCGCGATACGCAACGTGCGTCGCGACGCGGTTCACCACCTGAAGGAGCTGAAGGACGTCGGCAGCGACGACGAGCACCGCGCCGAGGAGAACGTGCAGAAGCTCACCGACGAGCACATCAAGACGATCGACGACCTCCTGAAGCACAAAGAGGCCGAGATCATGGAAGTGTAAGCCGCAAAAAATGCTGCGCATTTTTCGCGGGTATGAGGAAGACCTTCGCTTCGCTCGGTGAACGGAAAAACCGCGTGAGTCTTCGAACCAAGATCCGCACCTTGCGGAACGTCCGCCCTGCGCCGGAGCCCGATCTTCCGGACGTCGCACACGCGGTCGCGATCATCATGGACGGAAACGCGCGCTGGGCACGCCGCCGCGGCCTGCCGATCGCAGCGGGCCATCGCGCCGGCACGAAGGCGCTGCGGCGCACCGTCGAAGCAGCGATCGACCTGGGCGTCGACTCGCTCGCCGTGTACGCCTTCTCGACCGAGAACTGGACGCGTCCGCCCGAAGAGGTCGAGCTGCTGATGGAGATCTTCACCGAGACGATCGAGCGCGAGCTGCCCGATCTCGTGCGCCAGGGCGTGCGGACCCGCTTCGTCGGGCGGCGCGACCGCGCTCCCGACGCGCTGCGCGAGCGCATGGCGGCGCTGGAGCGCGAGACCGAGGACAACGCCCGCCTGAATCTCTGGATCGCCTTCGACTACGGCGGACGCGCGGAGATCGTCGCGGCCGCGAACCGCGCGGTCCGCGAGCGGCGCGAAGTCGACGAGGAGACGTTCGCCTCGTATCTGATCGCGCCCGAGATGCCCGACCCCGACCTGCTGATCCGCACGTCCGGCGAGCTGAGGATCTCGAACTTCCTCCTGTGGCAGCTCGCCTACGCCGAGCTCGTCTTCGTCGACACGCTCTGGCCGGACTTCGGCGAGGAGCAGCTCCGCGCCGCCCTCGACGACTACGCCAGCCGCAGGCGCCGCTTCGGCGGCCGATAGTGGCCCTACCGGCCCGACTCGGCGGCGCCGGGCGCGCCAGCATGCTGCGCGAGGCCGCGTCCTCAGTCGCGCGCGTGCGAACCAGCACGCACGCTTCCTGCGTCCTTCCCTCGCTTGATGCTGACGCCCCCGGCATCCACCGGCCGAGCTGGCAGGGCCACCAGTGACGCCGCTCGCCTCGCGCGTCCTGGTCGCGGTCGTCGGCCTTCCGGCCGTGCTCGCCCTCGTCTACGTCGGCGGCTGGTGGCTGTTCGTGCTCGTCGCGGTCGCTGCGGTGCTGGGACTGCACGAGTTCGCGCTGATGACACGCTCCCTGCGGCCGGTGACGCTCGCGGCGTACGCAGGTGCACTGCTGACGCTCTTCGGCGCCAAGCTGGGCGGGCTCGACTGGACGGTCGCGGGCTTCCTCGCGACTCTGCTGCTCGCCTTCGTCCTGCACTGGGTCGGCCAGACCCGCCAGTCCTCAACGGTTGCGATCGCCGCGACCGTGCTCGGCACTGCGTGGATCGGCCTCTGCCTGGCGCACCTGCTCCTGCTGCGCGACAGCTCGACCCATGGGCGCCTGGCGACGTTCGCCGTGCTGCTCGCCGTGTGGGCGGGAGACATCGGCGCCTTCTTCGCCGGCCGGCTGATCGGCCGGCACAAGCTTGCTCCGGCTCTGTCGCCCGGGAAGACGTGGGAAGGCTTCGTCTTCGGCACGCTCGCGACGGTCTTCGTCACCTTCGTGACGCTGTACAAGCAGCACTTCATCTCGATCACGGACTCGATCATCCTCGGGCTCGTGATCGCGGTGGCCGGGCCGCTCGGCGACCTGTTCGAGTCGGGGATCAAGCGCGACATGCAGGTGAAGGACTCCGGCCGGCTGCTGGGCGGCCACGGCGGCGTCCTCGACCGTCTCGACGCGCCGCTGTTCGCGTTCGTGGCGGCGTTCTACTTGCTGCGCGCGCTCGACGCCTTGTAGTCGAGGCGCTTGCGCATCCGCATCGAGCACGCGGCGTCGGTGTGGTAGCCGCCGTCGACGAAGTCCGACTGGCGGCACGGAATCGAGCGTGCGTCGCGGAAATCGAGCCACGAATAGCCGTAGCGGGCGAAGAGCTTCGGCATCAGGCGTGCGAATGCGCCCCAGCGCGGGCCGATCACCGGGCTCGACTCGAAGAAGCGCAGGTAGCGGTCGCCGTCCGGCGGCGTGAACCCGACGACCTTCCAGCCGCGCGCACGGGCGAGCGCGAGCACTTGCTCCAGAACATGGATGCGCTCCGGCGACAACCCGCTCCAGTCGTCGTAGATCCCCAGGCGCAGCTTGCTCAGATCGGTCGTGAACGGATCGACGGCCGGGTGGTACGTGTTCGGGTCGAGCTCGAAGCTCCACACGCGTGAGCCGTCGAGGCGCCACGCGAGCGCCGGCCGCGACCTGCCGACGACGCACGCCGGGCCGACGCGCTCCTTGCGCCAGCGGTGTAGGAGGACATACGGGGCGCGCCTGACGATCCGCACGCTCTCGTCGAGTGCAGAGCGGCTGAGCAGGTAACGGGCACGCTGCTCGAAGCCGGGGGAGACGTCGAACCCGTGGAAGTTGCGGTTGAGCCAGAAGGCCTCGACCCCGAGGTACATCGTCAGCGGGCGCGCGGGGAGCGCGCGGATCTCCTTCAGGACGATCTCCGGCGAGATGACCGGCATGCCGAGGTTCGCGAACGTCTGCTCGCCGGGCCACGAGCCGATCTTCAGCACCCGGCTCGACCCGACGACGAACGTCCGCGTGGGGCGTGAGCGGAAGACGTCCAGCTTGAACGGCAGGTATTCGCCCCCGATCACCTCGTGCGAGACGAGGCACTGAGGGCGTGCCGCCCTTGCCGCCTGCACCGCGCCCGGCTTCCAGAACTCGCCGAAGGGATCGATCCACCAGTTGAACGCCGCGAGCGCGGCGAGCAGGACGAGCGCGGTGGCGAGGAAGACGACGAGTCGCGCCATCAGAAGCGGAAGTAGATGAACGGCTGGCTGGTGTAGATCGAGGCGACCGCGACGGCAAGGAGCGCGCCGACCGTCGCGACGCGCGCGAAGCCGAAGCTGCGCACGTCCCAGGTCCACTCCTCGGGCACGGCCATCGTGTACGCAGTGGCGGCGACGATCAGCAGCGCGAGGTGGCCTGGGAACTGGCCGAGGCCGTGCAGCAGGAACATCGCGGCGATCGCATGTCCGATCGCGGCGGCGGAGTGCAGCCGGAAGAAGACCCAGCCGAACATCACGACCACGAACGTGATCGCGACGGCGAGGACGGCCGGCACGCGCAGCGCGCGTCGCCGCAGGTGGTGTGTCGTCAGCAGCAGCGTCCCCTGGTAGAGGCCCCAGACGACGAAGTTGAGCGAGGCGCCGTGCCAGAGGCCGCCCAGCCCCATCGTCGCGAGCAGGTTCGCGTCACGGTGCCGCTCGCCCTTCCGGTTGCCCCCGAGCGGGATGTACAGGTAGTCGCGCAGCCAGGTCGACAGCGTCACGTGCCAGCGGCGCCAGAACTCGATCGGGCTCGCTGCACGGTACGGCCGGTTGAAGTTCCACGGCAGCTCGATCCCGAAGATGCGTGCGAGCCCGAGCGCCATGTCCGAGTAGGCGCTGAAGTCGAAGTAGATCTGGAAGCCGAAGCCGACCACCGCTGCCCATGCCTCGAATGCGTGCAGTGACGACGGATCGTCGAGGTAGCGATTGACCCAGGTCGCGAATCCGTCCGCGACGAGCGTCTTCTTTGCGAGCCCTAGCCCGAACAGGAGCAGTCCTGCGCGCACGCGATCGGCGTCGAAGCGGTGCTTGCGCAGCAGCTGCGGCCGCATGATCCCGTAGCGCACGATCGGTCCCGCGATCAGGTGCGGGAAGAACGAGATGAAGAACGCATACCGCAGCGGGTCGCGCTCGGCCTGCAGATCGCCGCGGTAGACGTCGACGACGTACGAGATGCCCTCGAACGTGTAGAAGCTGATGCCGATCGGGAGCACGATGCCGTTCAGGAATCCGTGCAGGCCCGGAAAGCCGTGCGACGTGATCACGCCGACGAAGCTCGTCAGATTGCCGCCGACGAACGCTGCGTACTTGAATGCGCCCAGCAGGGCGAGGAGCGACACCACGGTGAGCGCGAGCACCGCCTTGCTCCGGTTGCGCTCGAGTGCGCGGCCGCCCGCATAGCCGACCAGGGTGGACGCCGCCATCAGCAACGCGAACCACCACTTCGCGTAGGCGTAGAAGACGTAACTGGCCACGACGATCAGGACCAGCCGTGCGCGATAGTCCGGCACCGCGAAATACGCGATCACGACGACCGGGAGGAAGACGAAGAGGAAGACGAAGCTGTTGAAGAGCACGCGCTAAAGCTGCTTGGCGTAGCGGACTTCCGGGATCGTCTCGCCGGCGAGCTCGATCGTCCGGTATTCGCCGTCGGCGCTCCAGCCCGCGGATTCGTAGAAGCGCTGCGCGCGGGAGTTGCCCTCGAGCACCCAGAGGACGATCTTGCGATGGCCGAGCTCGCGCAGGCGGCACTCGCCGGCGCGGATCAGGGCACGGCCGACGCCAGTGCCCCAGCGGTCGGGGGCGACGTAGATCGTGTACAGCTCACCTTCGGCGTCCGCGTCGCGACTCGGCCCGACGCCGACGAAGCCGACGATGTCGCCGTCGACTTCGGCGACGAACGACGCCGGAAAGCGGCGGTGCAGGTCGAGGCGTTGCTCGGGCGAAGGGCCGGTCAGGGTGTAAGCGGCGCGCCACGACTCCAGGTGGACCCGTGCCGTCGCCTCGGCGTCCTCCGGGGTTCCGGGGCGGATGAGCACGCGCCCGAACCTACACTTGGATCGTGAAGAGGATCGCGTTGCTGGGCGCCACGGGCTCGATCGGGAGCCAGGCGCTCGAGATCATCGCCGCCCGGCCGGAGCTCGAGCTCTGCGCTGCCGCGTCCGGCTCCCACCCGATCGATGGCCTGGCGCCGGTGACCCAGGTGGGCGGCGACCTGACCGAGCTCCTCGACCGGGCCGAGCCGGATCTCGTCCTCAATGCCGTCGTCGGCTTCGCCGGCCTACCCGCGACCCTGTGGGCGCTCGAACGAGGCGTCGACCTCGCGCTCGCGAACAAGGAGAGCCTCGTCGCCGCCGGCGAGCTCGCGCTCCAGGCGCAGCGGCGTGGGGGAGGGCGCCTGATCCCCGTCGACAGCGAGCATTCGGCGGCGTTCCAGTGCCTCGAGGGGCGGATGCCCGAGCAGGTGCACTCGCTCGTGCTGACCGCGTCGGGCGGACCGTTCCGCGGGCGAACGCGCGACGACCTTTCGCGTGTCACGCCGGAGGACGCGCTCGCGCACCCCACGTGGAACATGGGCCCGAAGATCACGGTCGACTCCGCGACGCTCGCCAACAAAGGGCTCGAGCTGATCGAGGCGCACTTCCTCTTCGACCTGCCGTACGAGCGGATCGAGGTGGTCGTGCATCCCAGCTCCGTTGTGCACGCGCTCGTCCGCTTCCGCGACGGCGCCGCGCTCGCGCACCTTGGATACCCCGACATGCGCGTGCCGATCTCGTTCGCGCTGACATACCCGGAGCGCGCCGCCACTCCGGTCCCGTCCCTCGACCTCGCCTCGGGGATGACGCTCGAATTCCAGCCACCTGACCTGGAGACGTTCCCGCTGCTCGCACTCGCGCGTCGCGCCGGCGAGGACGGAGGAACCTACCCATGCGTGTTCAATGCCGCCAACGAGGTGGCAGTGGCTGCGTTCCTTGCCGGCAGGCTTCCATTCCTGGGCATTGCCGAGGTCGTCGCCGACGCGCTCGGGCAGGCGCATGGCGAGGCTGCGCGCGATCTCGACGACCTCGTCGCGGCCGACGCAGAGGCGCGCCGTCACGCGGAGGGAGCGCTCGCGGTCGCATGAACATCGCGATCGCCATCATCGGTCTCGCGGTCCTGATCCTGATCCACGAGGCCGGGCACTTCTTCATGGCGCGCGCCGTGGGGATGAGCCCGAGGCGCTTCTATCTCGGCTTTCCGCCGGCGCTCGTGAAGGTGAAGCGCAAGGGAATCGAATACGGCATCGGCGCCATTCCCCTCGGCGGCTACGTGAAGATCCCGGGAATGCACCGCCCGGCGGCGTCCGACGTCGACGTGCAGCTCGGACCGGCGCTGAAGGAGGACCCGCGCCTCTTCCCGAAGGCTTCGCGCGTGCAGCGTGCACTCGAGGAGGGCGATCTCGCCGGCGCGCGCGCACAGCTACCCGAGCTCGAGCGTGCGGTCGCGGAATCGGAGCTCTCGCCTGCCGCCGCGCGGGCTGCAGAACGCTGCGTCACCGAGCTGCGCGACGGTCTCGGCGACGACGCATATTGGCGGCAGCGAACGTGGAAGCGCATCGCGGTCATCTTCGCGGGCCCGGGCGCGAACATCCTCGTCGCAATCGCATTGCCGTTCATCGCGTACCTGATCGGCGCACCCGGCGACCTGAACACGTCCGTGAAGCACGTCGAGAGCGGCACTCCGGCGCAGGCGATGGGCTTGCGTCCCGGCGACAGGATCGTGTCGGTGAACGCCAAGGAGACGCCGACCTTCGACTCTGTATCGCACGCGATTCGCACCTCGGGCGGCAAGCCGATCAGCGTCACGGTGTTGCGCGGCGAGACTGCGAAGGCGCTGGGACCCGCGCGCCCCAAGCAGATCGGCGGTCGCTATGCGCTCGGCTTCGAGCCGGCGTGGGACACGACCCGATACGGGGCCGGCGGTGCGCTCGTGCACAGCTTCCGCGACACCTGGCACTCAACGCGTGCGACCGTCACCTTCCTGCCGCGCATCGTCACGAACTCCGGACGGAAGCAGGTCTCCGGGCCGACGGGGATCGTCGACGTCTCGCAGCGCGTCGTCTCGATCAGCTTCACCTGGTACCTGCTCGTGCTGAGTCTCGTCAGCCTCTCGCTGGCGATCCTGAACCTGCTGCCGCTGCTGCCCCTGGACGGGGGACACATCCTGTTCTCGATCATCGAGGCCATCCGCGGCCGCGCGGTCGGGCGGGAGGTCTACGAACGCGTCTCGGCGATCGGAATCGCGCTCTTCCTGGTGCTGATGTTCATCGGTCTCTCAAACGACATCAACCGGCTAACGGGCGGCTAAGGCCGTGGGGGAACCGATGGTTCCCCCACGAGCCCCCTCCTTCGGCTCGGCAAGGCAGAGGTGGGGAAGAGCTCCGGCGAGACGCGGTCTCGCCTCCGCTCGCGTGATGCGGGCGCGCCGAGATCGATTGGGCGACGAGTGTCGCTGCGCGTGTGGCGGTGCCTGCGGCATCGCCGCACGCGTCAGTTCGCCTCGCTCTAAGGCCGCTGCGCGTGCCTTAGCTCGAGGCTGCTGTGGTGTGCTTGTCGCGCGGTTTGGCCCGGATACACTGGTTGCAAGGTGGCTTCTCAGCGCCAAATTTCTGTTGGTGGCGTGAAGATCGGCGGCGGCGCGCCCGTCGTCGTCCAGTCCATGACGCTGACCAAGACGCACGACGTCGAGGCGACGACGGCGCAGATCGCTGCGCTCTCCTCGGCGGGCTGCGAGATCGTGCGCGTGGCTGTCCCGAAGACCGAGGACGCCGAGGCGCTGGGGCGGATCGTCCGCTTCTCGCCGATTCCGGTCATCGCGGACATTCACTTCAACGCGAGCCTGGCCCTCAAGGCGATCGAGCAGGGCGTCGCGGCGGTCCGGATCAATCCCGGCAACATCGGCGGCTCGGACAAGGTCGCCCAGGTCGTGCGTGCCGCGCAGAAGGCCGGGATCCCGATGCGGATCGGGGCGAACTCGGGCTCGCTGCCGAAGCATCTGAGCGACCTCGCGCAACAGGACCAGGCCGCCGCGCTCGTCGAGGCCGCGCTGGAGGAGGTTCGCCTGCTCGAGAGCCTCGACTACCGCGACTTCAAGATCTCGGTCAAGTCGAGCCACGTGCCGACGATGATCCGCGCCTATCGGCTGCTGTCGGAGAAGGTGCCGTACCCGCTGCACCTCGGCGTGACCGAGGCGGGGACGCCGTACTCGGGCTCGATCAAGAGCGCCGTCGGCATGGGCGCGCTGCTCGTCGACGGCATCGGCGACACGATGCGCGTCTCACTCACGGCCGACCCGGTCGAGGAAGTGAAGGTCGCGTTCGAGATCCTCAAGTCGCTCGGTCTGCGCGAGCGCGGGCCGGTGATGATCGCGTGCCCGTCGTGCGGCCGCGACAACGTCGGCGTGCAGACACTGGCGGAGGCCGTCGAGGCGCGGCTGCACGAGTATCCGCAGCACTTCGAGGTCGCCGTCCTCGGGTGTGCGGTGAACGGGCCGGGTGAGGCGGGCGATGCTGACTTCGGGATCGCCGGCGGGCGCGACACCGGCTTCGTCTACGCGCACGGTCGCGTGCTGAAGAAGGTGTCGTCCGACATCCTGATCGACGAGCTCTTCCACGAGATCGACCGGTGGATCGCGGAGGGCATGCAACGCCCGAAGCGGTTGAAGATGGCCAAGCCGGCGGCGCTGGCGATGGCCGAAGCGTCTTTGATCCCGCTCGGCGAATAGTCTGCCCGGACAACAGTGATTGCCCGGGCTTCACAGCTGTTTCTCCCGACCCTGCGCGACGCGCCGGCGGAGGCCGATGCGGCGAGCCACAAGCTGCTGGTGCGCGGCGGCTTCATCCGCCAGGTCGGCGCGGGGCTCTGGACGTTTCTGCCGCTCGGCTGGCGCGTGCATCAGAAAGTCGTGCAGGTCATCCGCGACGAGATGAACGCCATCGGCGGGCAGGAGATGCTCGAGCCTGTCCTCACGCCGGCCGAGCTGTGGCAGACGAGCGGCCGCATCGGCGCGGAGATCGTGTTCAAGCTCAAAGACCGCACCGGCCGCGACTTCGTCCTGCCGTTCTCGCACGAGGAGACGATGACGTTCCACGCCCGCGAGCTGCAGTCGTACAAGCAGCTCCCTCAGGTCTGGTACCACTTCTCGACGAAGGAGCGCGACGAGCCGAGGGCGCGCGGCGGCCTGCTGCGGATGCGCGAGTTCATCATGAAGGACTCGTACTCGTTCGATCGCGACGAGGCGGGGCTGGACAAGAACTTCGAGGCGCATCGCGGCGCCTATGAGCGGATCCTGGAGCGCTGCGACCTCGAGGCGTACTACGTCGTCGCGGAGTCGGGGTTCATGGGCGGCCGTGAGTCGTCGGGCTTCATGGCCCCTGCCGAGACGGGCGAGAACATTCTCATCCGCTGCGAGAACGGCGACTACTACGCCGACTACGACGCTGCGCAAGGGATCCCGCGCGCACCGGCGTTCCCCGAGCCCCTCGAACGACCCGAGGAGATCGAGACGCCGGGCGCCACGACCATCGAGTCACTGGCCGAGTTCCTCGACGTCGACCCGGCCGCGACCTCAAAGGCGATGCCGGTCATGGCCGGCGAGCGGCCGGTGCTCGCGCTGATCCGCGGTGACGACCGGCTGAGCGAGGAGAAGCTGGTGACGGCGCTCGGCGAGGCGTACCGGCCCATGACCGACGAAGAGATCAGGGCGGTCTTCGGCGCCGGCGGCGGCTCACTCGGGCCCGTCGCGATGACGATCGACGTCCTCGCCGACGATGCACTCCGCGAGGGACAGTTCGTCGCCGGCGCGAACCGCGACGGTTGGCACCTGCGCGGCGTGCAGGCCGGCCGCGACTACAAACCGGAGTTCGCGGACATCCGCCAGGCGAACGAGGGCGACAGCTGCCCACAGTGTGGTGGGAAGCTTCTCGAGCAGACCGCGATCGAGCTCGGCCACATTTTCAAGCTCGGCACGTTCTACTCGGTGCCGTTCGACGCGACGTTCCTCGACGAGGACGGCCAGGAGAAGCCGCTCGTCATGGGCAGCTACGGGATCGGCCCCGCGCGCACGATGGCGGCGATCGTGGAGCAGCATCACGACGAGCGCGGGATCGTGTGGCCGCGGTCGGTCGCGCCGTACGACGTGCACATCGTGTCGCTGCCGGGGACGGAGTCGTACGCCGAGCAGGCCGCGTCCGCGCTGGACGAGGCCGGTTACGACGTGCTGCTCGACGACCGCGACGCGCGCGCGGGCGAGAAGTTCGCCGACGCCGATCTGATCGGCTGTCCGTTCCGCGTGACCGTCGGGCGAAAAGCGGCGGAAGACGGTACGGTGGACCTCAGGGAGCGCGCGAAAGGGGAAGACGACGCGGTGAAGGTGGAGGAGCTCGTCTCGGCGATGCGCTGGAAGTCGGACTGATGGCGCGGAAGCGGAGGTTCAGCGAAGACGCGTTCGGGCCGACGGTCGAGCGGCTGATGAACGAGGCGGGGCTGACGTACCGCTCGCTCGCGGAGAAGACGAAGCTGTCGGCGGGCTATCTGAACCACCTCGTGCACGGCAACCGTCCGGTGCCGTCGGACGACGTGATGGAGACGCTCGCGCGGGCGCTGGGTGTCGAGGCCGAGCACTTCCGCGAGTACCGCCTGCGCGTCATTACCGACCGGCTCGAGCGCATGCCGGATCTGATCGACAAGCTGTACCGGCGCTACGCGCGCTAGGCGGTACGATGCGCCTGTCGCGGGGCGTGGCGCAGCCTGGTTAGCGCGCTAGTCTGGGGGACTAGAGGTCCCGAGTTCAAATCTCGGCGCCCCGATTGTAAGAGCCCTGCTAACGCGGGGCTTTCTCGTTTCGTCACAGGGTGGCGACGGCTAATCGTCGGCCCGTTCGTGGCCCAAACCCTTTCGGATTGCTTCGACAGCACCTGCAAGGCCACGCTCGCTCTCGGCGTCGTAGAGAAGACTTTGGCGCTAGGGGGTAGGAACGTAGGTGAAGCGGTGCGCGACGTCGTATGGGTAGATGGCCATGATGATGTTGCTATTCAGTTGGTAGGAGGCCAGGGGTCGTCCATATGTCGGAGGAAGGTTCTGTCGGAGACCGTCTGATTGTCTGTCGATGAGGACGAAGGTATTGCCTGTTTTGGGCTGGTACCAGCGGGTGTTCACGTTGAACCAGTAGCCGCAGAGGTCGGTTTTTCCGTGGCTGATGTCGCACTGGCTGACGGGGGAGACGTCGACGGCCATGTGTTTGCTCCAGGTGAGGCTTGACGCGTCCCAGTAGTCGGCGTATCCGCGTAGCGCGTGTTCCTTCAGTGCCGTCGCGACGACGCGGTTCGCGACGGAGGCGACCGGTGGCAGTGGTTTAACGAATTCGGTGTTCGGGTCGCTGAGGTTGATGAGGCTAAGCGCCGCGACCGCCGCGATGCCCGCCGCGGCGATCAAACGAGTCGCTTGTGTCTGCCCGAGTGCAAGCGGGACGATTGCCGCCGTCGCGTACAGGATCGGGACGAGGTAGTAGCCACCGTGTGTGCCTTCGCTGCTGAAGACGAAGCTCGCAGCGCTGAAAGCGACCGCCAGAATCCAAAAGGTTGAGTACGCGAGCAGCGGCTCGGAGGCCGTAACGCGTGCCCTGACTTTCCGCGTCCAGAAGAGGAGCATTGCTACGAGCGCGAGCAGGATGAGGGTCGCGCAGACGAGCGACAGCGCTGAGCGGACCGTCAGCTGCGAGCCGAAGAAGTAGTCGCCGTTCGCGAGCTGAACGACGCCGCGAAGCAACCTGCCAACGTTCGGCCAGAGGTCGGTGGCGTCCGCGAAACGCGTCGGCACCGCGAAGACCCGCACGTGCGCAGCCTGCATCCCTGCACGTGTCGCCCACGCGACAAGCACGGCGGCACCGGCGGCGACGATAAGGGCGGCTCCGGCGATACGCGTGCGAGCGAGCGTCGCGAGCAGAAGGCCCGTCAGCACGAACGGCAACAGGCCCACGAACGCGAACAACCAATCGGAAGCGAGCGTTGCCCCCGCCAAGAGCGTCACCAGCGAAAGGCGCAGAGCCATCTCAGGGATCGTGCGTCGCTTCTCTGCTGCCCACAAACAGAACACCGCGAGCACGACCGTGGCCGCCCACGTCGCTGTGTGGTAATTGACGGTCACAAGGTCATAACTCACGAACGGGCTCGTCGCTACCGCTGCAGTCGCCGTCATCGCAGCCGCCCAGACGCCTGCCAATCGCCACGACGCCCATGCCAACAAGCCCACGCTGACGAGCGCGAACGCATACGGTCCGGTCTCCCAGATCTGTCGGTGGAAGGGCAGCGGCCTGGTCAGCAACTCAAACCAAAGCCCCGTGAACCAGCCGAAGCGCTCCAGGATCACCGTCCCGTGCCCGAATGTCTGCGCTACTACAGTCGCCGTCGCCGCGTCGCTATCCCAATACACGCGAGCAATCAGCGTCGGCAGCCGGACGACGAACACGAGCAGATACGCCACACCAATCAGTGCGGGGGTCCAAAGCACAAAAGCGGCGAGTCGATCGACCGTCGCGTGAGCCGCTGTAGCCGGCAGGCGCGGCGTCAGCGCTGGCAACCAGACCGAACGCCCTACAAAGCCGCGCGCCGGCCCGCCATGCCGCCGCATCGCCACGAAACACAACAAGGCAGCCGCAGCGCCGACCAGTGCAAGCGCTCCAGCGAGATCCGCATCGATGCGATGGCCGGCGAGATCGACCGCTGTCTCCGAGCGGCTGTCCGCGCTGTAGATCAGCGCTAAGACACCGAACAGCAGCAGCGGTACCCCCCAAACAAACGCGATCAACGCGGCAATCACGCGGCGCACGCCGGCCGATTTTAGCCGAGAGTCGAGTCGACGCCAAGAAGCGACGACTTCCTCAGCAGCAGCTGGCTCACACGCTCGAGTGCGCGGCGCCCCGACTCATGAAGCCGCGCTACGCGCGGCTTTTTGCTTGTCGGGCACGGAGGGCGCGCGGCGGGAGAATCGTCTCCCGCCGCGCAGATCTCGCTTACGGGTTGGCGCACCCCTGGTCGTTACCGCCCTGATTCTGGTTCGCCTGGCTGTTCTCGTCGCAGAGCGGCGTCGCAGTCGCCTGGGACGACGTGTAGTCCTCGAAGAAGTTGTCGAATTCCGCCTCCGTCGGGAACGAGTTCACGCTCGCGTTCGACACGCCGTGGTCGCTGAACTATTCGCTCGGGTACGGGCGCTTCGCAGCCCGTTTATCCGTATTGCGCGCGGGCACCTGCCTCCCGACAACGACTCGAAAGGGGTCTCTGATGCTGGCAAGAATCATTCCGACGCGCCTCCACGCGCTGATGGACTACACGGTGGGGATCCTGCTGATCGCCGCGCCATGGATCTTCAGCTTCGCGGACGAAAGCACTGCCGCGAAGTGGGTCTCGATCATCCTCGGCGTCGCCATGATCCTCACGAGCGCCATGACGAACTACGAGGGCGGCTTCCTCGGGAACGTCATCTCGATGCACATGCACCTGATGACGGACGCCCTCGTCGGGATCATCCTGATCATCTCGCCGTGGGTCTTCGGGTTTGCCGACCAGGGCGCGAACGCCTGGCTTCCGTTCGTGCTGATCGGTGTCGGCGAGCTCGGGGCCGCCGCGATGACGAACCCGATGCCCGGCGAGCGCAGTCACCGGGCCCGCGAGGCGCGCCGCACCATTTAGTCGACGTCGCCGAGTGCCGTCGCCTCGCGGCGGCACTCGGCGGCAACAGCTTGTCGCCTAGCCGCCGTCCTCGACGCCGGACGCGAGCGTCGAGTAGAAGAGATCGTCGACGTAGTAGGACCCGTTCACCGGAACGAGCACGAGCAGGATGCCGTAGTGCACTGTGAGGTCGTCCTCGTCGGTCACGGTGAACGTGCCGTGGGCGAACGCAGTTCCGGTGCTGTCCATCGTGACGGAGTCGATCGTCGCCGTGAACGACGCACTCGATGGAGCACTCGACGGCTGCGACGTCTCCGGAATGCCGGTACCGACCTCGTCGTAGCTCGGATGGCCGATAGCGCTGCCGCTCAGACGAATGATCGAGCCGTCATCCGACTCGGCATAGAGGACGAGCCGACGGGAGGTCGATCGCGTGTCGAGGACGATCGTCGTCGCGAGCTGCCCCTTCGCGGCGGTCCAGCTGCGTCCCAGCTTGACCGTTAGATCCGTGTCCAGCTGCTCCATGTCGTGCGCGAGCTTCCGGGCGCCGAACTTCTTCGTGACGAACTGCCCCTTTCGCTTCGTCGCGCTGAGCCTCGCAGTCGTGTACGCCTGCTGCAGGATGTCGAGCGTCGCGTAGTCCGCGTCGTCCTCGTTCGTCTGCGTCATCGACCGGACACAGCTTTCGGCGCCGCCGACCGCCGCCAGTGCCTTCGGGCTGAAGAGAGCACACGCGCGCTGGCCATCGTTGTTCGCAAGGGCATCCACGAACGCGCGCGCGGCAACGAGCGCATCGTCAGCCGAGCTCGAGGAGGACGCGCTCGCACCCGGCACGGCGGAGACGGCGATCACGCTCGAGATCAGACCCAAGGCGAGGAGCAGACGCAGCGGCGAACCCACGCACGCATCTTGGTGACTTGTGGCAAGCCGTCAATGGGACTGTGGGCGAATCCCTCGTTCGGTTCGCTGCTCAGCTGCTGTTGCCGCCGGCCTCTTTCTCGAGCTCGCGAGCAGCGGCAGCTGCTTCGCGCCGACGCTCCTCGGCCGCGGCGTCGGCGTCGTCGGCCATCTTGCGTGCGTGCTGCGCGTCGCGCTCGGCCGCTTCGGCTCGAGCCTCGAGCTCGCGAACGCGCTTCTCGAGCTGCTTCCGGCGGCGCTCGGCTTCGCGTTTCTGCCGGCGCCGCTCGGCAAGATCATCCCCGGCCGGCGCAGAGCGGCGCCCGCCTTTCGGGAGCTCAACCCCCGCGAAGGCATCGAACCCCGACACCTCGACGTCGCCGCTGAGCCGCCCCTCGCGCAGCGACGTGCGTCCCGGCTCCGTGACGGCTGCGGAGCGCAACAACGACGACACGCGCTCGAGCGTCGTGCCACTCGCGGGTCGCCCCGCGGAGCGCAACACGCCCCCGGCGCCGTGCGTCAGCTTGCGGAGCAGGTCGCGCTCCTCCGCCTGCGCCGCGCGCAACTCGTCCGCGGCACGGTCGCCCTTCAGCGACCGCTCCTGGGCCGAGCGCAAGCGCGCGGCGACGTTCAGCAACGAGCGAACCGCTTCAGGATCGCGGCGCGCGAGCTGGTTCACCGTCCACGCCGCGAGGCTCGGCTTCGCGAGCCCCCGCACGGCCGCGGCCGTGTCCGCATCGCCCTCGACCTTCAGCCTCTTCGCGAGCGCGTTCCGCGCGGCCGTGAACTCGTCCAGCGGAAGATCGAAGAGCCCGTCGATCTCCCGCTCGACCTTCCCCAAGACA
Source organism: Gaiellaceae bacterium (assembly GCA_045806245.1). Lineage (GTDB taxonomy): Bacteria > Actinomycetota > Thermoleophilia > Gaiellales > Gaiellaceae > 3-1-20CM-4-69-9. The sequence goes on from JBJMJR010000031.1 coordinate 33,496, forward strand.
GGCGCAGCCTACCGGTCGGGATACGGGTCGTCTGCGCTGTCGCCGCCGCTAACGGTCGCCCACTCGCCGTTGCCGCACTCCGGGCACGGCGGCAGGTGCTTCGTCGAGCCGACGTCGAGTTGATTGCCGCAGTTCGTGCAGCGGTACGTCCCCGACGAGACGTCGCTGCCTGCAGGAACCGGATTTGCCATCAGCACCTCCTTTCGCGCCACGTTTGTCCCACGGGCGGCCCGGCAAACATCAGAACCGTGGCTCGCTCGATCTGGTCCGGCTCGATCTCGTTCGGCCTCGTCAACGTTCCGGTGCGGCTCTACAGCGCGGTCCAGGAGCACAAGCTGCGCTTCCATTTCGTGCACGAGAAGGACTCGAGCCCGATCGGCTACGAGAAGGTCTGCAAGAAGGAGGGCAAGCCCGTCTCCGACGACGAGATCGTCAAGGCATTCGAGTACACAAAGGGCGAGTACGTCTTCATGGAGGACGAGGACTTCCAGGCCGCCAGGGTCGAGGGCTACAAGACGATCGACATCGTCGACTTCGTCCCGTACGACGACATCGACCCGATCTACTTCGCGCACACGTATTACGTCGGACCGGACCGC
>JBJMJR010000032.1:0-11750 GCA_045806245.1 Gaiellaceae bacterium
CGCATCGGCCTGTCGACGGCGCGCGGTCTCGCGCTCGGGCTCGGCGTGCCCGTCGCCGGCGTCTCGACGCTCGCCGCGCTCGCCGCAGGCGCCCCGGGCGCGCTCCCGGTCATCGACGCGAGGCGCCGCGAGGTGTTCGTCCCCGGCCAGGTGCTCGCGCCCGCCGACCTCGCGGTTGAGCCCGGGCGGCTCTACGTCGGCAGCGGCGCCGTCAGGTACCGGGACGTGCTGGAGGCCAAGGGCGGCAGTGTCCCGGCCGACGGCGACGAGCGCCACCTGCCCCGCGCCCGCTTCCATGCCGGGCTGGCGCGCGAGTTCGGGCCGGCGGAGGCGGTCGAGCCACTGTACGTTCGCCTCCCCGACGCTGATAAAACGAGGCCATGAGCGCCACGGCGAACCGGGTCGACTTCCGTCGCCTGGAGCTGCGCGACCTCAACGCGATCGAGAAGATCGAGCGCGCGTCGTATCGGACACCCTGGTCGCGCTCGATGTTCGCCGGCGAGCTCGCGAAGCCGTCGTCGATCTCGCTGGGCGCGTTCGACCCGGAGGACGGCGAGCTGCTCGGCTATCTGATCATCAGCCGCTACGTCGACGCGTGGCACGTGATGAACCTCGCGGTGGCACCGAAGCATCGCCGCAAGCACATCGCGGCCGGGCTGCTCGAGCAGCTGTTCGTCGCGACCTCGGGAGAGGGACGGCGCGGCTACACGCTCGAGGTGCGCGTCTCGAACGACGTCGCGATCAACCTGTACGAGCAGGCGGGATTCAAGGCGCGCGGGGTGCGGCGCGGGTACTACACGGACAACCGCGAAGACGCGCTGATCATGTGGCGCGATCCAGAACCGCCGCGGCCCTCGACGTGATCGTCCCGCTGCCGCCGGCCAACGCCGTCGCGTTCGTCGACGCGCAGCATGGCTGGGTCGGCGGGCAAGGCGGGCTGCTCGGAACGAGCGACGGACGCACCTTTCGCGTCGAGGTCCGCTCGCCCATCGTCGGCATCTCGGCGTTGAACCGTACGCACGCGTGGGCGCTCACCGGAACCGGCTTCGTCCTGCGCACCGCCGACGGTCACCACTGGTCGACGCTCGGCGCGCCGCATCTGTTTCGCATCCAGTTCGTGGACGCACGCATCGGCTTCGGGATGACGCGCGACGGCGTCCTCGTCCGCAGCGACGATTCGGGGCGGACGTGGCAGCAGGCACGCGCACCCGGGCTGGTGCAAGCGGAGTGCTTCTCGACACGCACCGACGGGTGGCTCGCCCGAGACGGAACCGTGTGGACGACGCATGACGGCGGCGCCGGTTGGGCCCCTGTACGCCTGCGCCGCGGCCAGCAGGAGATTCCGAACGTCGAGTGCGGCGGGCGCGACGCGTGGATCCTCTTCCGGGAAGGTGCGGCGGCCGGGACGGAGGGGTACCACGTCTTCCGCTCGCTCGACGGTGCCGCGTGGCGCCCCGTGTACGCGAGCCCCTTTCAGCGGGCACTGCCTTCGATCAGCAACTACTCGGGCCCGTTCGACGTCCTCGGAAACGGCCGCGCGGTCTTCACCGGAAGCTGCGCGCCCTGCGCGGACTCGGGCGGCACGGCGACCCTCGTGTCCGGCGCCGCTCGGGCAACCTGGTCCGGTTCGGCGCCGACGGCGATCAGCTTCGTCGACGCGCGACACGGGTGGATCGTGTCTGCCGGCAGATTGCGCGAGACGAGTGACGGCGGGCGGCACTGGCAGGTCCGCGTGCGCGCGCCGTGATCCTCGGTATCGAGACGTCTTGTGACGAGACGGCTGCGGCACTGATCACGCGCGACGGGGCGATCCTCGCCAACGTCGTGTCGTCGCAAGCCGAGCTGCACGCGCGCTACGGCGGCGTCGTGCCCGAGGTTGCCTCGCGTCGTCATCTGGAGCTCGTCACGCCCGTCATCCGCGACGCACTCGACACGGCGGGCGCAGAGCTCGGCGACGTCGAGCTCGTCGGGGTCACGACCGGTCCCGGTCTGATCGGCGCGCTGCTCGTCGGCGTCGCTGCCGCGAAGGCGATCGCGTGGACGCGCCGGCTGCCGCTCGCTGCCGTCGACCACCTGCAAGGACACGTCGCGTCGCTCTTTCTGCAGCCCGATCCGCTCGAGCCGCCGTTTCTCTGCCTGCTCGCGAGCGGCGGTCACACGCTGTTGCTGGACGTGCAGACGCACGGCTACGCACCGCGCGTGCTCGGGACGACGATCGACGACGCCGCCGGTGAGGCGTTCGACAAAGGCGCGCGCCTGCTCGGCCTCGGCTATCCGGGAGGCGCAGCGATCGACTGGCTCGCGCGCGAAGGCGATGCGCACGCGTTCGACTTTCCCGTCGCCCGCGTGCCCGGCCTGGACTTCTCGTTCTCCGGCGTCAAGACCGCCCTGCTGTACGCCGTCCGCGGCCTCGACGCCGACGAGCTCCAACGCCGCCGGGCCGATCTCGCCGCGAGCTATCAGCGCGCGCTCGTGCGTGCGCTCGTCGAGCGCACGCAGCAAGCCGCCGCACAAACCGGCGCCACGACGGTCGCAATCGTCGGCGGCGTCGCGGCGAACTCCGAGCTGCGCGCGTCGCTCCCCGGCGCGGTGTCCGCACCGCTGGCGCTGTGCACCGACAACGCGGCGATGATCGCGTCGGCCGCGCGGTACGTCGAGCCCGTCGCGTATCCCGGCTATCTTGGCCTCGATGCCTACGCGTCGACCGCGTGAGCCGTTCAACGCGCTGGTGCTTGCGGCTCTTGCGGTCGTCGTCACCGCGGTCCTGATCGCGGCGGGCGGCGGCAGCCACCACGACACGCCCATCGGAGAGGCGAGCTGGCAGGGGCTCGCCGGTGCCCAGCGCCCGCGGGTCGCGGTCGGCCAGCGCGTGATCGTCGTGCTGAAGGCACCCGCGCTCGCGGATCGCGTCGGCAACGCCGGCGGGCTCGCGACGAGTGAGGAAGAACAGCGCTGGACGGAAAGTGCCCTCGCGACGCAGAAGCTCTTGGTGGCGCGCCTGCGCGTCGACGGAGTCGTCGTTCAACCCGAGTTCAGCTACACGCATACGGTCAACGGCTTCTCGGCTGCGTTCGACGCGCGCGGCATCGCGCTGCTCGAGCGCGCACCCGAGGTCGCGGGCGTGTACCCGGTGCGAGCCGCCTATCCGGCGACGATCGATCTCGGCGCGCAACTCGGCGAGCGCCCACAGATCGCGCTGTCGGATCGCGACGGACGCGGTGTGTCGATCGCGCTGCTCGACACCGGCGTCGACCGCGCGCATCCGTTCCTGCGCGGCCGTGTCGCGCCGGGGATCGACATCGTCGGTGGAGATCCCGACGCCTCGGCGGCGCCGCAGCCCGACGAGCCTGCAGAGCTCGAGACACACGGCACCGAGATGGCGGGGCTGCTCGTCGGCTCCGGCGGCCCGGGCGCGCTTGCGGGCGTCGCGCCGGGTGCGACCGTGCTCCCGATCCGCGTCGCGGGCTGGCAGCGCGACGCGACGGCACGCTGGGCGGTCTACGCGCGCAGCGACCAGGTGCTTGCGGGAATCGAGCGGGCCGTCGATCCGAATGACGACGGCGATGCGCACGACGCGGCGCGCATTGCGCTCGTCGGCGTCGCCGAGCCGTTCGCGGGCTTCGTCGACTCGCCGCTCGCTCGCGCCGCGGCCGGTGCGCTGCGTCTCGACACGCTCGTCGTCGCCCCGGCAGGCAACGACGGCCCCGTCGGCCCGGGCTACGGCAGCATCGCCGGCCCCGGCGGCGCCCCGGCCGCGCTGACCGTCGGTGCGCTCGACCTGCGTCCGCGCTTCGGGGAGGCTCGCGTCGTCCTGCGCGACGGCCTGCACGTCGAGTTCGACGGGACCCGTCCGCTTGCGAGCGCAGTCACGCCCGACGGCCCGCTCGACGTCGCCCTCGGCACGCCGCGCGCACACACCACGGCGCCGGTCGGCTACCGCGGCGCTGTGCCGCTGCTCGACTTCTTCGACAAGCGCGGCGTCAGCCTCGTCGCGGGACGCGCCGCGCTGCTCCCTGCGGGTGCCGATCCGAACGGAAGCCTGGCGAATGCCGCGCGCGCCGGCGCCGTCGCCGCCCTGTTCTACCGCGCCGACCTCCCGGCAGGCGGGATCAGTCTCGAGCAAACGGGCCCGATCCCGGCGGTCTCGATCTCCGACGACGTCGCCGACCGCCTTCTGACTCGGCTCCGCCACGGGATCGCGGCGTCGCTGTCGCTCGGCTCGGTCCGCACGACGAGCAACGCCGGCGAAGGTCACGTGGCGCAGTTCTCGTCGTCGGGGCTCGCATACGACGGACGCGTCAAGCCCGACGTCGTCGCGCCGGGCGTCGCCGTCGAGACCTCCCAGCCCGGAACGAACGCCGACGGCAGCGCTCGCTACGGAACCGTGAACGGCACGAGCGCTGCAGCTGCGCTCGTCGCCGGTGGCGCCGCGCTCGTTGCGCAGGCACGTCCCTACCTGGACGCCGATGCGCTGAAGGGATTGCTCGTCGGCTCGGCACGGCCGCTCGCGGACGACTCGCTCGCCACGCAGGGGGCCGGTCTCGTCGACGTCGGCGGCGCGACCGCCACCGAGGCCGCGGCTGCGCCGGCGTCGCTTGCGTTCGGGCGTGCTGCCGACGCCAAGTGGCACTCCGATCAGGTCGTCGCGATTCGGAATGTCTCCTTCAGGCGTGTGATCCTGACGTTCCACGCGAACGTCACGCGCGAGGGCGCGGCGCCGGTGCAGTTCGACATCGAGCCGCTGCGCGTCTCGCTCGCGGCGGGTCGCACGGTGCGCGTGCACATCCGTGCGCGCCTGTCCGCGAAGCCGGTCGGAACGGCGCCGGTGGAAGGCTTCTTCGTTGCGACGCCGGCCGCGGGCGGCGAGGTGCACGTGCCGTGGACGATTCTGTTCGGCGCGCGCCTTCCGCCGGGGCTGACCGCAGTGCGTCTGTCGACGCACGCGTTCCGGCCGGCGGACGCCGCACCTGCGCAACTCAGCTTCGTTGCAGGCTCGGTCGTGCGCGACGCCGGCCGCCCCGCTGTGTTGCCACTCGACCGGCTCGACCTCGAGTTGTGGAGCCCCGCCGGCGGCCGCATCGGGCTGCTCGCACGGCTGCGCGACGTGCTTCCCGGCCGGTACTCCTTCGGCGTCACCGGTCGCGATCCGACGGGGTCCGTGCTCCCGAGCGCCGAGTATCAGCTGCGACTCCTCGCCTACGGCACCGAGCCGGGACCGCCGACGGTCAGGACGGTCACCTTCACGATCAAGTAGGCTCCGCGCGCGGACAAATGGCCCGATTTGCGCGGAAAAAGGAGTTGAAGTGACGACAGTCGACGCCCCCGTCTCGCACCTCCGCGAGAACCCGTTCGAGATCGCGCGCGAGCAGTTGCGGCGGGTGGCGCACGCGTTTGCGATCGACCCGAACCTCGTCAACGTTCTGCAGGAGTGCAAGAAGGCCGTGTCGGTCTCCATCCCCGTTTCGATGGACGACGGCCGCACGCAGGTCTTCCAGGGGCATCGGGTCACGCACAATGTCGCGCGCGGGCCGTCGAAAGGCGGTATTCGCTACCACCCGGACGTCACGCTCGACGAGGTCAAGGCCCTGTCGATGTGGATGACGTGGAAGTGCGCGCTGTCCGGCATTCCGTTCGGCGGCGCGAAGGGCGGCGTCGTCTGCAATCCGAAGACGATGTCCGAGGGAGAGCTGCAGCGCATGACGCGCCGCTTCACGTCGGAGATCATCAACGAGATCGGCCCGGAGAAGGACATTCCCGCGCCGGACGTGGGCACGGACGGCCGCGTGATGGCGTGGATCTTCGACACCTACTCGATGAACAAGGGCCATTCGGTGCTCGGAGTCGTGACCGGCAAGCCGCTGACGATCGGCGGGTCGCTCGGCCGCGAGGAGGCGACTGCGCGCGGCGCGCTCTACTGCGTGCGCGAGGCGGTGCGCAAGAAGGAGATCTCGCTGCAGGGAACGTCGGTTGCGGTGCAGGGCTTCGGGAACGTCGGCTCGTTCCTCGCCAAGTTCCTCGCCGAGGACGGTGCCAAGGTCATCGCCGTCTCGGACTCGACGTCCGGGCTGTACAACCCGAACGGCATCGACGTGCAGGCAGCGCTCGCGCACAAGCGCGAGACCGGGACGCTCGGTGGTTTCCGCGGTGCCGAGGCGATCTCGAACGACGACCTGCTTCTGCTCGACTGCGACGTGCTCGCGCCGTGCGCGCTCGAGCAGGTGATCACGCCGGACAACGCCGACAGGGTCAAGGCGAAGATCGTCGTCGAGGGCGCGAACGGGCCGGTCACGCCTGCGGCCGACGAGATCCTCGAGGACAAGGGCGTGCTCGTCCTGCCGGACATCCTCGCGAACGCCGGCGGCGTCGTCGTGTCGTACTTCGAGTGGGTGCAGGGCCTCCAGGAGTACTTCTGGAAGGAGGCCGAGGTGAACGCGAAGCTGAACGACATCGTCACGCGCGCGTTCAACGAGACGTGGGCGACGATGGAGAGCCGCGGCGTCTCGATGCGCCTGGCCGCGTACGGCCTGGCCGTCCAGCGGGTCGCGGAGGCCACCGTCACGCGCGGCATCTACCCGTAGCGCGCGTCGTCCTCTATCGCGCGGAGGGGTGCCACCTCTGCGAGCGGGCACGAGCCGTGCTCGTGGAGAGCGGGGAGCCCTTCGAGGAGGTCGACATCACCGGCGACCCCCGGCTCGAGGCCGCCTACCGCGAATGGCTGCCCGTGGTGGAGATCGACGGGGAGCGGGCTTTCGTCTACTTCGTCGATCCTGCTGCATTTCGCCGCAAAATTGGCGCACAAAGTTAACCGGCGCGGGGGCTTGTGCCTTCCTGATACAACGGAATCGGGGTGTCACAAACTCTGGAAACGCGGGCGACCATGCCGGGCGGCGAGCGGCTCACCGTCGGCGTCGCCGCGCGCCTGTCCCGCTACCTCCAGGTGCTGACCCAGGCGAAGAAGATGGGCAAGGAGCGGATCTCCTCCCAGGAGATCGCCGACTACACGAACATCAACGCGACGCAGATCCGGCGCGACCTTTCGGCCTTCGGCAAGTTCGGCAAGCGGGGAGTCGGCTACAACATCGACTCGCTCCTCGGCGAGATCCGGAAGATCCTCCGGACGCAGGGCCAGCACAACATCGCCCTGATCGGCGCGGGGCGGCTGGGACAGGCGATCGCGAGCTCGCCGATCTTCGCCGAGCACGGCATCAACGTGGCCGCCGTCTTCGACACCGATCCGGAAAAGCTGGGGCGGACCGTCGGCAACGTGCCGGTCAGCGACTACGGGCGGCTGACGGAGGCGATCCGCGAGAAAAACATCATCGTCGGCGTCGTCGCCGTTCCTGCCGACAACGCGCAGCGCGTCGCGGACGATCTCGTCGCGTCTGGGATCAAGATCATCTTCAACTACTCCGAGGCACTGCTCGACGTGCCGCAGGACGTGGCGGTCCACACGTCCAATCCCGCCGTCGAGCTGCTCTACGCGCTCTACTTCTATTTGACCTAGCGTCCGCCGCGTGCGGATCCTGCTCTGGCACGGCTACCTCCTCGGCGGCACCGGCTCGAACGTCTACACGCGCGCGCTCGCGCGCGAGTGGAGCCGAGCAGGCCACGACGTCGTCGTCTTCTGCCAGGAGCGACATCCCGACGACTACGACCTCGGCGGAGCGGAGGTCGTGCGTCCGGACATCGGCGGGTTGCTGCCGGTGTTCGTGCTCGACCGCTACGAAGGGCTCGAGGCGAAGCTGCTGCCGGACTTCACCCCCGACGAACGCCGGCGCTACGTCGCGCTGAATGCCGATGCCGTGCGTGAGCACCTGCCGGCGGATCTGGTCTTCACGAACCACGTGTTGCTCGGCGCGCCCGTCGGCGCCGCGGTGGGCGCACCGTTCATCGTCAAGGCGCACGGCTCCGAGCTCGAGTACTCGATGCGCGGCAACGAGGAGCTGTCGGCGTGGGGGCGGGAGACGCTGCCGGCCGCGGAGGCCGTCGTCGTGGGCTCGGAGCACATCCGGGACGTGCTGCAGGACGTCGTCGGCCACGTCGACGACGTGCACGTCGTGCCGCCCGGCGTCGACGTCGACGAGTTCAAGCCGGAGCCGCGCGCCGAGGCGTTGCAGAACCTGCTCTCCGAGGCGCGGAGAGATCCGCCCAACGACGGCAACGAGCGGCTGCCCGATACCGGCAACGCCGATCGGTTCGCGGAGTTCTTCGCGACCGACGAGCCGACCGTCGTCTATTTCGGGAAGCTGCTCTACAACAAAGGGGTCCACCTGCTGCTCGACGCGCTGCGCGACCTCGACGCGCGGGCGGTGATCGTCGGCTTCGGTGACTACCGCGCCGAGCTCGAAGCACAGGCGCCGGCGCGCACCCTCTTCACCGGAGCGTTGGAGCACCGGCATCTCGTGCACCTGCTGCCACTCGCGGATGTCTGCGTCGTGCCGTCGATCTTTCCGGAGGCGTTCGGAATGGTCGCCGCCGAAGCTGCAGCCGCGGGCGTGCCGCCGCTCGTTGCCCGCCACTCCGGGCTTGCGGAGGTCGCTGCGGGCGTGGAAGCGGGATATCCGGCCGGCCTGCGTGATCTCGCCGGCTACGACCAAGATCTCCGCCCGAAGCTGGAACGCCTGCTCGCCTTGCCGCTCGAGCAGCGGCGCGAGCTCGGCGCCGCCGCACGGCGCGCCGTGGTGGAACGCTGGAGCTGGTCGAGCGTGAGCGAGCGGCTCCTATCGCTTCATTTACGCTAGTCACATGGGCGACGCGCAGCGCTTGAGCCCGGACGAGCAGATTCGCTCGGCTCGCGAGGCGTTCGAAGAGGGACGGGACTTCACGATCGCAGTCGAGGAGGAGTTCGCGCTGCTCGACTCCGAGACGCTGGAGCTGACGAACCGCTTCGAGGAGCTGAAGGCCGGGGCCGACGGAACGGAGCTCGACGAGCATCTCGTCGGCGAGCTGATCGCGTCGGAGATCGAGATCAAGACCGGACGCTCCGAGAACTTCTCGGCCGTCGCGGAGCTGATGGCCCGCCGGCGCGTGCAGCTCGCGGAGCTCGCCGACCGCTTCGACGTCGCGCTCGCGTCGACGGGCACGCATCCCTGGAGCCGCTGGCAGGACCAGCGCATCATCGACACGCCCCACTACCGGCGGAACAACGACATCCTCCAGTACGTCGTCTGGCGCAACAACAGCTTCGGGCTGCACGCGCACGTCGGCATTCGCGGCGCCGACCGCGCGATCGCCGTCTGCAACGCGTTCCGAAACGTGCTGCCCGAGTTGCTCGCGCTGTCCACGAGCTCGCCGTTCGTCGAGGACTGCGTCAGCGGTCTCCACTCCGCACGCACGGAGATCTTCACGAGGATGTTTCCGCGGGCGGGCATCCCTGATGCCTACGACGGCTGGGCCGATTTCGAGCGCTACGTGCGCTTCCTGTACGAGACGAGGTCGATCGACGAGCACACGCAGCTCTGGTGGAGCGTGCGGCCGCACCTCGCGTTCCCCACGGTCGAGGTGCGCATCTGCGACGCCCAGCCCGACCTCGTCGACGCGCAGGCGCTCGCCGCGCTGATCCACTCGCTCGGCGCCCGCTTCGCCCGCGCCTACGACGAGGGCGAGCCTGTGCCCAGCCTGCCGAACCGCCTGCTCGAGGAGAACATGTGGCGCGCGATCCGTCACGGCCTCACCGGCGGCTTGATCGACTTCGAGCGCGGCGAGGTCATCCCCGCGCGCGCCCGGATCGAGGCGCTGATCGAGTGGGTGCAGCCGCTGGCGGCGGAGATCGGCGCTGCTCCGTATCTCGCCGTGCCCGACGCCAACTCCTCCGAGCGCCAATATTCGCGTCTCGAGGAGCTCGGCTCTGCCCGCGACGTCTTCGCGGAGCTCGTGCGCCGGCCGCGGGAGCTCGTCGGTGGCTGAGCGGGAGAACGACGACCAGCTGATCCAGCAGCTGGAGGAGGAGCTGAAGAAGCTCAAGGTCGCCGACCTCCTCGTCCAGACCGTCTACACGATCTCGTCGCTCGCCTATCGGAAGCTCTCCGAGGAGGACCGCGACCTCGACCAGGCCCGGCTGGCGATCGAGGCGCTGCGAGCCCTCGTACCGACCCTTGAAGGCTCGGTTCCGGACGAGATCGTGCGTGATTTCAAGCAGGTCACCGCGAATCTGCAACTGGCTTACGCCGACGCAGCCAACTAGCCGCGTGTGATAAAAACCTGCGCGCGCCGGGGTCACTCGGCGCTGACCTTGTGAGGGGGTAGGAACACTGATCGTCGGGAGCTTCTTCAACGAGCACGCGGTGCTGTTCGCGCTCATCTGCGCGGGCGTTGCCATCGCCTACGGCATCGGCTTGACGGTCTGGCTGATGAGGCAGCCGGCTGGGAACGAGCGGATGAGGGAGATCGCGCGCGCCGTCCAGGAGGGCGCCGCAGCGTATTTGAAGCGCCAGTACATGACGATCGCCATCGTCTCGATCGTCCCGTTCCTGCTGCTCGGCTTCTACAACAAGCTCGGTTGGGGCACGGCCATTGGTTTTCTCGTCGGCGCGACGCTGTCGGCCGCGGCCGGCTTCATCGGCATGAACGTCGCGGTGCGCTCGAACGTGCGCACGGCCGAGGCGGCGCGGCATGGGCTGAAGCCCGCGCTGAACGTCGCGTTCCGCGCCGGGTCGGTGACGGGTCTGCTCGTCGTCGGTCTCGGCCTGCTCGGCGTCGCTGGCTACTACTGGGTGCTCACCGGTTGGCTCGGCAACTCGCAGGAGTCTGCGATCGACGACCTGATCGGGCTCGCCTTCGGCGGGTCGCTGATCTCCGTCTTCGCCCGGCTCGGCGGCGGCATCTACACGAAGGCGGCCGACGTCGGCGCCGACCTCGTCGGCAAGATCGAAGCCGGCATTCCGGAGGACGATCCGCGGAACCCCGCCGTGATCGCGGACAACGTGGGCGACAACGTCGGCGACTGCGCCGGCATGGCGGCCGACCTGTTCGAGACCTACGCGGTGACCGCGGTCGCGGTGATGCTGCTCGGGCTGCAGTTCCCGTCTTCGAACCTGGCGCTGTATCCGCTCGCCATCGGCGGCATCTCGATCATCTCGTCCGTGATCGGCACGTTTTTCGCGCGAGTAGGTAAGCGCGGTTCGATCATGAACGCGCTCTATCTCGCCGTGATCGTCGCGACGATCATCTCGGCGATCGGGTTCATTCCCGTGACGATGGCGTTCGACAACGGCAAGTTCGGGTTCACCGACCTGTACGTGTCGGCCGTGGTCGGCCTCGCCGTGACGTTCCTGCTCGTCGGGATCACCGAGTACTACACGGGCACACGCTGGGGGCCGGTGAAGTCGATCTCCTCGGCGTCCCAGACGGGGCACGCGACGAACATCATTTCCGGGCTCGCCGTCGGCATGCAGGCGACGGCGCTGCCCGTGATCGTGCTCGCCGCAGGCATCCTCGTCGCGCACCACTTTGCCGGGCTGTACGGCATCGGCGTCGCCGTCATGGCGCAGCTGTCGATGACGGGCCTGATCGTCGCGCTCGACGCGTACGGTCCTGTGACCGACAACGCCGGCGGCATCGCCGAGATGGCGGACCTCGACGAGTCGGTCCGCGCGATCACCGATCCGCTCGACGCCGTCGGCAATACGACGAAGGCCGTGACGAAGGGCTACGCGATCGGCTCCGCCGGGCTCGCGGCGCTCATCCTGTTCGACGGCTTCACCTCCGACCTGCACGATGAAGGGCTGCAGGTCGTCTTCGCCTTGAACGAC
>JBJMJR010000033.1:0-8060 GCA_045806245.1 Gaiellaceae bacterium
GCCGTAGATGAACGCTCCGGCGAGGATCCCCGATCCGACCGCAAGCGTTGACAGCACCGCGACGAGCCCGAGGCTCTCGGCGAGCGCGGCGACCGCCGCGATGCCGGTCGTGATTGCCAGCGCGAAGAACCAGAACCCGACCTCCGGGTTGTGGTACCACGGCGTCGGCTGGGCGACGACGTGCGTCCCGACAAGGATGTTGAGCACCAGGTACGCGAGCCAGAACGACCCCCACGTCCCGTGTGCGAGCGTCGCGATCGCGTCACGCGCGCGGTACGCCCACATGCCGGCCATGAACTGCGCCAGGCCGCCGAACATCGCGGCGAACGGAGCCAGCGCGAGCGGCGACTGCGCCGTGCCCCACCAGCCGGCGAGGTTCGAGGCGACGATGAACGTCGCCCCCGCAAAGCCGGCCAGCCCCAGGATCGACGGGGCCGCGATCGGCTGCAGGACGACGCGGGTTGCCAGGCCGTTGCGTGAATCGTGCACGCCGGCCGTCGCGATCTCGCGGCGCTCTTCAAGCGTGCTCATACTGTCCCTCCTTACATCGGATTACGATGTAGTATTGCCCCGCTCGAAGAAGATGAAACCATCGGATTCCGATACGTTTCGCGCCCGGAACCAGTGGTAGATAGCGGGACAGTGGGCTTTTCCCGGCTGCTGGATTCGTGGCCGCTCGTGCGCCAGGTGCGCGAGGGGGATCCCTTGGGGCTCGGCAAGGCGGTCCAGTCGCAGCACTCGAAGTCGCTGAAGCCGCGGATCGACGATGCCGACCACGTTGTCCGCTCGATCTGCCCCTACTGCGCCGTCGGCTGCGCGCAGCTCGTGTACGTCAAGGACGGCGAGGTGACGCAGATCGAAGGCGATCCAGCCAGCCCGATCTCACGCGGCCGCCTCTGCCCGAAGGGCGCCGCGTCGAAGAACTACGTCCAGAGCCCGCTGCGCGAATACCAGGTCAAGTACCGGCGCCCGTACGGCACGCAGTGGGAGGAGCTGTCGCTCGACGACGCGATGGACATGATCGTCGAGCGCTTCCTGCAGACGCGCGAGGAGACGTGGCAGGAGGAGACCGACGACGGCAAGCCGGCGAAGCGCACGCTCGGGATCGCGAATCTCGGCGGCGCGACGCTGGACAACGAGGAGAACTACCTGATGAAGAAGTTCCTCACCGCCGCCGGCGTCGTGCAGGTCGAGAACCAGGCCCGCATATGACACAGCTCCACGGTCCCCAGTTTGGGGACCTCGTTCGGACGAGGCGGTGCGACGGACTACCAGCAGGACCTCATGAACTCGGAAGTGATCACGATCATGGGGTCGAACATGGCCGAGAACCACCCGGTCGGGTTCCAGTGGGTGATGGAGGCCAGGGAGCGCGGCGCAACGGTCGTGCACGTCGACCCGCGCTTCACGCGCACGAGCGCGATGTCGACGAAGCACATCGGCATCCGCGCCGGCACGGACATCGCGTTTCTCGGCGGCGTGATCCGCTACATCATCGAGAACGAGCGCTACTTCGAGGAGTACGTGAAGACGTACACCAACGCGCCGACGATCATCACCGAGGACTTCAAGGACACTGATGAGCTCGACGGGCTCTTCTCCGGCTGGGATCCGGACAAGGGCGAGTACGACATCACCAAGTGGGCGTACAAGGGCATGGAGCCGCACGGCTCGGCGGGCCAGCGCGAGGCGGGCTTCGACAGCGGTCACAAGGGCGAGCAGGTCGGGAAGGGTGGCGGCGGCAGCCACCTGAATCACGGCGAGCCGCCGGAGGAAGACGAGTCGCTGCAGGACCCACGCTGCGTCTTCCAGATTCTCAAGCGCCACTATGCGCGCTACACGCCCGAGTTCGTCGCCGAGACGTGCGGCTGCTCGGTCGAGGAGTTTCTCTGGTACTGCGAGGAGCTCTGCCGCAACTCCGGGCGTGAGCGGACGGGCGCGTTCGTGTATGCGGTCGGCTGGACGCAGCACACCGTCGGCGTGCAGTACATCCGCGCCGCTTGCGTGATCCAGCTGCTGCTCGGCAACATCGGCCGTCCGGGTGGCGGGATCATGGCCCTGCGCGGCCACGCGTCGATCCAGGGCTCGACCGACATCCCGACGCTCTACAACATCCTGCCCGGTTATCTCCCGATGCCGCATACGCACGACTACGGCGGCCTAGACGAGTACATCGAGATGACGAGCTCCAAGACGGGCTGGTGGGGAAAGATGGACACGTACATCACCAGCCTCCTGAAGGCGTGGTGGGGTGCGGCTGCGACGAAGGAGAACGACTTCTGCTTCTCCTACCTGCCGCGCATCGACGACGACAACTCGAACTACTGGACCGTGCAGCAGATGCTGCAGGGCAAGGTCAAGGGCTACATCATCGCGGGGGAGAACCCTGCGGTCGGCTCTGCGAACGGCAAGGCGAACCGGCTCGCGCTCTCGAAGCTCGACTGGCTCGTCGTTCGCGACCTCGTGGAGATCGAGACCGCGTCGTTCTGGTACGACGGCCCGGAGATCGAGTCGGGCGAGCTGAAGCCGGAGGAGATCCCGACGGAGGTCTTCTTCATGCCGGCCTCGTCGCACGTCGAGAAGGACGGCTCGTTTACGAACACGCAGCGGCTGCTGCAGTGGCACTACAAGGCGGTCGAGCCGAAGGCCGACTGCCGCTCCGAGCTCTGGTTCTACTACCACCTCGGGCTGAAGATCCTCGAGAAGCTGAAGGACTCGCAGGATCCGAAGGACCTGCCGCTCCTCGACCTGACGTGGCACTACCCGACGTCCGGCGGGCACCAGGAGCCGTCGGCCGAGGCGGTGCTCTCGGAGATCAACGGCTACGACTCCACGGGCCAGGCGCTCGCGGCGTACAAGCTGCTCAAGGCCGACGGCACGACGGCATGCGGCTGCTGGATCTACTGCGGCGTCTACGGCGACGACGAGAACAAGGCCGCGCGCAAGAAGCCGCACTGGGAGCAGAACTACACCGCGCTCGAGTGGGCGTGGGCGTGGCCGGCCAACCGGCGCCTGCTCTACAACCGCGCTTCAGCCGACCCCGATGGAAATCCGTGGTCCGAGCGCAAGCGTCTCGTCTGGTGGGACGCGGAGCAGAAGAAGTGGACGGGCACGGACACGCCGGACTTCGACGAGGAGAAGCCGCCGGACTACGTCCCACCGGACGATGCGGAGGGGCCGGACGCGATCCGCGGCGACCACCCGTTCATCATGCAGGCCGACGGACAGGGCTGGCTCTATGTTCCGCAGGGGCTCGAGGACGGCCCACTGCCGACGCACTACGAGCCGCACGAGTCGCCGTACGAGAACGGGCTCTACTCGCAGCGCGCGAACCCGCGGCGTCAGCAGAACAAGGACCTGCCCGAGGACCCCTACAATCCGGTCGGCGGCGAGCCGGGGGCGGACGTCTATCCGTACGTGATCACGACGTACCGGCTGACCGAGCATCACTGCGCCGGCGGCTTTACCCGCTTCTCGCCGTACCTCGCGGAGCTGCAGCCGGCGATGTTCGTCGAGGTCCACCCGGACCTCGCGCGCGAGCGCGGGCTCAAGCACGGCGAGTGGGCGACGATCGTGACGGCGCGCTCCGCAATCGAAGCGCGCGTCCTGGTCACCGATCGCATGCGCCCCGTCAAGGTCAACGGTCGCGTCCAGCACCAGGTCGGCCTGCCGTATCACTGGGGCTCGCGCGGCCTCACCACCGGTGGCTCGGCAAACGACCTGTCGCACATGGCGCTCGACCCCAATGTGCATATCCAGGAAGTGAAGGCGTTCACGTGCGACATTCGCCCCGGGCGCCGTCCGCGTGGCCCGCGCCTGCCGCAGTTCGTCGCGGAGATCCGCGAGCGCGCGTTGAGTGCCCGCAGCACGGCGCCGCGCACCGAGCCCGAGGAGGAACGGCAGACGTGAGCACGCTCGCCGAGCCGTCCGGCTCGCCGGCCGCCTGGCCCGACACCTACGGCGACGAGGCGAAGCCCCGCATGGGCTTCTTCACGGACACGTCCGTCTGCATCGGCTGCAAGGCGTGCGAAGTCGCCTGCAAGGAATGGAACGTCATCCCGGAGGACGGGCTCGTCTGGACCGGTGAGAGCTACGACAACACGTCGACGCTCGGCGCGAACTCGTGGCGGCATGTCGCCTTCATCGAGCAGAACAAGCCGCTCCTGCTCGAGGGCGAGACCGCAACGCTCGACGCCGAGCCGTTGCGCTGGCTGATGTCCAGCGACGTCTGCAAGCACTGCACGCACGCGGCGTGTCTCGACGTGTGTCCGACAGGCTCGCTGTTCCGCACCGAGTACGGGACTGTCGTGGTGCAGGAGGACATCTGCAACGGCTGCGGCTACTGCGTGCCTGCGTGTCCGTTCGGCGTGCTCGACAAGCGCCACCTTGCGCGCAAGCCGGACGACGCACCGCTCGCGCTGCCGCTGCTCGGCAAGAAGGAGGACGGCCGCGTCTGGAAGTGCACGCTCTGCTACGACCGCCTCAAGGGCGGCCACGAGCCGGCGTGCGCGAAGGCGTGCCCGACGGATTCGATCCAGTTCGGCGAGCTCGAGGAGCTGCGCGACCGCGCGCAAAAGCGGCTCGCGAAGCTCGACGCGCACGGCTGGAACGGCGCGCGCCTGTACGGCGAGGATCCCGACGACGGGGTCGGCGGCTTCGGCGCGTTCTTCCTGCTGCTCGACGAGCCCGAGGTGTACGGGCTCCCGCCCGACCCGGTCGTCACGACGAAGAACCTGCCCGAGATGTGGGCGACGACGGCGCTGGCCGCCGCGGCCGTGCTCGTCGGGACGGCACTTGCGTTCTTCGGAGGCCGCGAGTGAGCGAGTCGATCACCCACGTCGGCACGGAGATGCAGTCGTACTACGGGCGCCCGATCGTCAAAGAGCCGGTGTGGCAGCCCGAGATCCCGGTGTATTTCTTCACGGGCGGGATTGCGGGCGGCTGCTCGCTGCTGCACGGCTTCGCGCGCGTCGCAGGCTACGAACGGCTGTCGAAGACGGCGCTCTTCGTCGGCGCAGCCGCCGACGTGATGTCGCCGGCGCTGCTCGTCTCCGACCTCGGCCGCCCCGAGCGCTTCCTGAACATGCTGCGCGTGTTCAAGGTGACGTCGCCGATGAGCGTCGGCTCGTGGATCCTGTTCGTCTCCAGCGGCGCGTCGAACACGGCTGCGGCGCTCGAGCTCCTCGGACGCTTCCGGCCCGTGAAGTGGGCCGCCGAGCTCGTCTCGTTCGCCACCGGCGCTCCTCTAGCGACGTACACGGGAACGCTGCTCGCCGACACCGCGATTCCCGTCTGGCACGAGGCGCGCAAGGAGCTGCCGTGGCTGTTCGGCGCGAGCGGCGCGGCGAGTGCGGGCGCGGCGACGGCGCTCTTCCTGCCGATCGAGGAGTCGGGCCCCGCGCGGCGGCTCGCGGTTGTGGGCGTCGCAGCCGAGCTCGGTGTGATGGAGGCGATGCAGCACCGTCTCGGGTTCGTCGGCGAGGTCTACAAGCAGGGCGCCGCCGGCAAGCTCGGGCGGACGTCGAAGGTGCTCACGGCGGCAGGCGCCGCCCTGTTGGCGACGCGCGGACGGCGCAGCCGCGGCGCCGCCGTCACCGGCAGCGCGCTCGTGCTGGCCGGCGAGCTCGCGCTCCGCTGGTCGGTCTTTCGCGCCGGTTTCCAGTCGGCGAAAGACCCGCGCTACACCGTCATTCCGCAGAAGCAGCGAAAGGAGGCACGAAATGAGCGCAACTGAAGCGCGCCGAGTCGTGACCGTCGAGAAAGGAACGGAATGGGAGGACGGCTTCGCGCGGCCGCGCGTCGTGCTGCAGCCGATCGCGGCGCCGTCGGTCCTCGGGTTGTACGGATTCGCCGCAGCGACGTTCGCCGTCGCCGCCCATCTCGCCGGCTGGTACGGCAATGCGAAGTCGACGGGTGAGCTGTGGCCGTTCGCGCTCGCGTTCGGCGGTGTCGCGCAGCTCCTCGCCGGGATGTGGGCGTATCGCGCGCGGGACGCAGTCGCGACCGCGATGCACGGCGCCTGGGGCGCGTTCTGGATCGCGTTCGGCATCCACGAGCTGCTCGTGCAGCTCGGCAAGATCCCGCTCGTCCCGGCGGGCGAGCAGGTCAACGGCGCGCTGGCGATGTGGTTCTTCACGCTCGGCGCGATCACCGCCGCCGGTGCGCTCGCCGCGACCGCCGAGAACCTGGCGCTGACTGCGGTGCTCGGCACGCTCGCTGCCGGCTCGTTCTTCCTCGCCGTCGGGCACGGGGTCGGCTCGACGGGTTGGGTGAAGCTGTCCGGCTGGGTGCTCGTCGTGTCGGCCGGCCTCGCGTACTACCTGGCCACGGCGATGATGCTCGCCGCCTCCTCCGGCAAGGTCGTACTTCCCCTCGGTAAGCCGAAGAAGGACGCGAACAAGCCCGGGTCGCAGCCGGTCAAGCCGATCGAGCTGGAGTGGGGCGAGCCCGGCGTGAAGCAGGGCCAATGAGCGAGACGCCGCAACCACCGCGGATCGAGAGCGTGCGCGAGTTGCTGCTGAAGCAGCTCGGGAAGCTGCTCACGGTCGAGGAGATGCTCGCCCGCTCGGTCCTGCCGAAGCTGAAGCAGGAGGCGCAGGACGAGCAGCTGCAGCAGGCGCTCGACGAGCATTTGCTACAGACGCAGCAGCATGTGCAGCAGGTTCAGGCAGCGTTCGCGGAGCTCGGCGCCGAGCCCGCGGGTCGGGACGCCGCCGGCCTCGAGGGCCTGAAACAGGAGCGCGAGTCGGTGGTCGCTGAGTTGGCGCCGGCGTTCCGCGACGGCTTCAACGCATCGGCCGCGATGGGAACCGAGCACTACGAGATCGCTGCGTACGAGGCCGCGATCCGGCTCGCGGATGCGGTCGGGGAAGCCGGGGTCGCCACGCTGCTACGTGCGACGCTCGAGCAGGAGGTGCAGGCGTTGCAGAAGCTCGGCACGCATGCAACGCGCCTCGCGGAGCAGGGGGTGAAGGAGCCGGCAGTGCGCTAGCTCGCAGCCTAAGCTCGGCTCCCGAGCCTTCTCACCAGATTCGATCCACACGGAGCGCCCGCCTTTGTTGCCGCTGTACCCCTCACAGGGCTAGGTCTGCTCCTGGTGCTGTTCGGGCTATTCGGCGTCCTGAACTACTTTGGTTGGCGCTACGGGCGGTTCTCCAGAGACGCTTCGGGTCTCCCTACGCAACCATGGCAGAGGGGTGTGTACAAGGCCGACAGGCTCTATACCCCACTGTTCCTCGCGGCCGGATGTGTTGGGATCGTTCTCCTGGTCGCGTCCGCAGTGAAGCATCTGCTCCAGGCCTGAGCCGTCAGACCATTTCGCCAATCTCTCCTACTAGCCGAGGTGCTGCTGGCGTTCCTGCTGCTGCTTCTGCGACTTCGTCTGCTCCTCGAGCGCCTTCTGCGGCGGGTTCGACGCGGGGCCCGACGGGCGCACGGCGCCGGGCGTCGCGTTCGGATCGAGATACGCCTCGCCGCCGGGCGGCTTGCCGCTCTCGTCTCGCGGCAGGTACGCGTCGGCTGCTCCGCTCGCCGGCTGCACGGGGCTGAGCGCCTCGCCGACCTCGTCGAGGGAGCTGTACTCGCGGTCCGGTAGCGACTCGAGGAGGGCGGCCGCCCGCTCATCCTGGGAGCGCGCGTAGGCCAGCAGCTCCTTCTTCTTGGCGGGTAGGTCGACGCCCTCGAGGACGACCTGGATCTCGGCCGCTTCGCGCGCGCTCATGCCCGAGTGATTCCCGAATGGGCTGCGGGGTAATCGCCGAGTGATGCGCACGCTTGCACGGTTTGCTCTGTGGTGGCTGGCTCTCTTCTTCTGGTGGTTGCTGATCCAGGGGGACTACAACCGAATCGAGAAGGTCGCGGCTTCCTGCGCCGCCGCACTTGGCGCGGCGATCGCGGTCCGGGTGCGAAGCGGCGAGCGCGCCGAGATCAGGCTCGAGGGGCGGTGGGTCCTGCGCACGCTGCGCGTCCCTTGGCAGGTCGTCCGTGAGTTCGGCATCGTGACGCTTTTCCTCGGTCGTACGCTCGCCCGCCGGCGGACACCGCGCACGGGTGGGTTTCGC
>JBJMJR010000034.1:0-16130 GCA_045806245.1 Gaiellaceae bacterium
AGCTAGCCGACGGCGAACGCCTAACCCTTCGCTCCCTCACGAGCGAGCCCGGGTTCGGCTTCCTGACGCTCACGATCGACGAAGAGCAACTGATCGTCCCCGTAGGAGCCATCAGGCGTATAACCCTCGGCCCAGCCGACGAAGACCGAAAGCCAGGCTTCGCGCTCCCACCGAACGCCGGAGGCTAAGACAGGCGCAGCCGTCTTAGCCGCAGGCGGAACTCATGCGCCGCCGGGCTGTGCCCGGCCTCCAAGCCGTAACCCTGGGCCCGGAACCGCAGGTTCCGGCGCAATAAAAAGGAGCGAGGCCCGCCGCACAGGCCTCGCTCCGTAAATGTCCGCCCCGGCCGCAGTGCCGCTATTTGACGGGGCTTGCTCTGCCGCAGAACAGAGCTGTTGAGGACAGTTGGACGATGGCTCACCCAGGCTGGTTGATTCCTCCCCCTTCGGGTGGTTCATCCGCGTACTTCACTTCACCCTCTCGGGGGAGAGCCAAATGGCCTAGCGGCCACAACTGTGAGTGCCAGGAGGATCGTGGGGGGCCGCAGCCCACATCTTCCGCAAGGCGGCCGCGGGGATCTCTCTGCGGCCGCTGTGCGTCAGCCGCCGCCCCAGGGCTGGAAGCCGCGGTGCGAGCAGCAACGCCATGACGTCGAACCAGACGTATCCGGAAGCGACACCGCTGGGCGGGTTGCCGTCCGGGATTCCGACTCCTGGCAGGTGGCCGGCCCAGTGCCACGTCCCGATCGCCGTTCCGTACAGCTCGAGGCCGGCGACGACGAGGAAGACGCCGGCGTACGCGCCGCGCGCGCGTGATCGCCAAAGGAAGGCGAGCAGGAGCGGCACTCCGAGCGCGCCCGCCGCGTCCGTGCGCGGCAGGACGGTGAGGCCGGCGATGCCCCAGACGGTTGCGATGGCGGCCGCGACGAGCACGAGCGCGCGCACGTGTGTCCGCAGTGCCTGGCTCAGCGAGATGCCCGCAATGAAGACGAGGCCGTGAGCCGGCGGCACGAACGTCGGCAGGTTGTGCAGGCGGTACGAGTAGACGCCCCAGAGGATCGAGCCGGCGAGCTCGGCGACCGTTGCGGCGCAGATGACGACGGCGACCTGCAGCCGGCGCTCGTTGGGCAGCGTCCGCGCAGCGACGACGAGCGCGATCCACGTGAGCGCGCCAAGCACGAGCTGCCCATGGAGGTCGACCTGCGTATCGATCGCCAGCAGCGCGGCGAGGTAGCCGGCGATCAGGCCGGCGCGGATCAACGGCGAAACTGCAGCTCGTGCCATGACGGCACGGGGGCGAGCTCGAGCAGCGCGCGGTCGCCGTTCGGGTCGCGGTACGCGAAGTCGGCCAGCTGCTCGTCCCAGGCGACGTCGAGGATTCCCTCCTTGACGCGGTGGTCGAGCCACGCGCTGCGGAAGACGAGCTTCTTCAGCCAGTAGACGAGCGACTCGCCGCCGACGAGGGAGACGCGCTCCCAGTGCCGCACGAGGTAGCGGCCGAGGCCGCTGCGCGGCTCGTCGATCCAGTCGCGCCAGACGAGCTCGACGAGGTCGGCGCTCTCGTCGTCGTCAAGGTCGTTGTCCGCGACGAGCCCGAGCCGGACGGCGGCCGCAGTGACCCGTTCCTCGAAATCGTCGGCGTTGAAGCCGAAGCGATGATCCTGGAACTCGATGACGTAGTCGTCCCCGGAGACGTAGTTGGCCTCCACCACGGGTCCGAGCATAGCCTTTGCTCCTGTGAGCATCCGGCTTCTCGCCGCTTCCGCCGCAGTCACGTTCGTCGTGGTGCTGGCGGTGTGGATCACAGACTTGTCCTTCCAGCGCGCGGTGCTGCTGGCGCCCGTGCTCGTGATCGGGGTCGGGGCGGTGGCCGGGATGGCCGTCTTCTGGGGACGTATCGGCTGGGACTCATTGCGCCGCAGCAGGCATCCGCGCCTGCTGGTCGCCGGAGGCGTCGCCTTCATTGCGCTGCTCGTGGTGCTGAGCCTGCTGGGGGTCAACCTCCCCCACGAATAGCCGGTCTGCCGTATGCCCTTTCGGGGGTTGTCTCCGTGGTCGCGCGTCCCGATGCCTGGGAGATTCATGGACATGGACTTCACCCTCACCGAACTCGATCACCGCTCAGCGGACGGAATCGAGGTCTCCCTGCTCTGGAGCCGGATGACGAACCAGTTGATGGTCGCGGTTGCCGACAGCCGCTCCGGCGAGAGCTTCGAGGTCCACGCTCCGGCCGAAAGAGCACTCGACGTCTTCCGGCATCCGTTCGCCTACGCCTGACGCCTTCGAGTCCGGCGCCGGCTGCGCCGGCGCCATGATGACTCGAACGCGCTCGTGCTGACGGACGGCCGCGGCGGCCACGCACGGCGAAGCCGCGCGTGGCGAAGGAGGTGTATCCCTCCGGAATGACGCGAGACGTCGAACCCGGCTTTGCGATCATCCGCATCGACTTTGATCTCCGCGACGACGAGGATCGGGTGACGGTCAAACGGGTCGTTCGGACCCTGGAGCTCGCCGAGGCGGAGGTGGCGCGGCTGAACGAGATCAACGCCGACAAGCGCTGTCGTTACTTCTGGCAGTACACCCGGATCGATCCGGCCTAGAGAAGCGTCCGCAGCGCGGTCTTGAGCCGTTCGAGATCCGCCTCGTCGTTGTAGCCCTGGAACGACGCGCGGATCAGCCGCGGTCTCGTCCGGTCGGACACCGGGATCTCGATCCGGTGCTCTTCGAAGAGCCGCGCCTGCAGGTCCGCGGGCGCCTCGTCCGGCACGCGCAGCGAGACCATCTGCCCGTAGAGGCCGTGTCGCGTGCCTGGCACCACGGGGTCGAGCCCGAGCTCGGAGGCGGCCCGGCGGGCGAGCTCGTGGCAACGTGCGCGCACCTCGTCCCAGCGATGCTGCCGCTGCCACTCGATCGCGTACGGCACGGTGAGGTACGCGGAGGGATCACGCGTGCCCTGCTGCTCATGACGTGCGACAAACGGCGGGTCGTCCCCCTCGTAGCCCCAGCTGAACATCAGCGGATGCACGTCGCGCTGCAGCTCGCGGCGCACGTAGAGAAAGCCGGCTCCTTTGGGCGCGCACAACCACTTGTGACAGTTGCCGGCATAGAAGTCCGGATCGAGGTCGCGCAGGTTCAGCGGCAGGTGGCCGGGAACGTGCGCCCCGTCGACCACCGTCGCGATCCCGCGCTCGCGCGCGCGGCGGCAGAGCTCGCCGACGGGCAGGGTCAGTGCCGTCGACGAGGTGTGGTGGCTGAGGAAGAGGACGCGCGTTCGCGGCCCGACGCCGGCCCAAATCGTCTCCACGACCTCGTGCTCGTCGCCGATCGGCAGCGGGATCGGCGTGCGCACGTACAGGGCGCCGAAGTGCGCACAGACATGCTCCCAGGTCAGGTCGAGCGCGCCGTACTCGAGATTCGTCGTCAGGACCTCGTCGCCGGCTCGTAGCCCGAGCGGCCACGCCGCCACGTTGACGGCGGAGCTCGCGTTCGCGACGAAGACCAGGTCGTCGGGATCCGCGCCGACGTACGCGCCAAGCGCAGCCCGCGCCTCGGCGAGCAGTCCGTCGAGGCGGCGGGCGAGAAAGAGGACCGGCTCGCGCTCCAGCTCGAGCTGCCACTCCTGGTAGCGCTCGAACACGGCGCGCGGGCAGGCGCCGAACGACCCGTGATTCAGGAACGTGATGTCGGGGTCGAGCAGGAACTCGCCGCGCAGGCCTGTGTCGTCCGACACCCTTCCTACCGTAGTCGTCGATGTCTGAGGGCACCTGGACGATCAGTCCGTGCCCGCACCGGCAGGCCGAGTCGCTCGCCCAGCAGCTCGGCCTCAGCGAGATCACGGCCAGCGTGCTCGTCCGGCGCGGTTACGGCGACCCCGAGACGGCGCGAGCCTTTCTCGCCGGTGAGCAGCCCCTGCACGATCCGCTGCTGCTGGGCGACATGAGCGTCGCGGTCGAGCGGATCCGTGCGGCGATCGCCGCCGGTAAGCGCATCTGCGTGCACGGTGACTACGACGTCGACGGGATCTGCGCGACGGTGCTCGCAGTGCTCGTGCTGCGCGAGCTCGGCGCCGACGTCTCCTGGCACCTGCCCAGCCGCTTCGACGAGGGCTACGGCGTCAGCGGTGCGACGCTCGAACGCCTCGCCGAGGAGGGTTGCGCGCTCGTGCTCACCGTCGACTGCGGCATCACTGCGGTCGAGGAGGTCAAGCGTGCCCGCGAGCTCGGGCTGGAGGTCGTCATCACCGACCACCACCGTCCCGGCGACGAGTTGCCGGACTGCCCGATCGTGGCGACGCGACCGTCTGATTACCCGTTCCCGGAGCTGTGCGGAACCGGCGTCGCGTACAAGCTCGGCCAGGCGCTCCTCGGCGCGGACTCCGAGATCCTGCGGCGCCATCTCGACCTCGTCGGGCTCGCGACGATCGCCGACGTCGTGCCGCTGCTGGGTGAGAACCGGTCGCTCGTCATCGCCGGGCTGCGCGCGCTCGCGCGGACGCAGAAGCCGGGGCTGCGCGCGCTGATGAAGGTCGCGCATGTCGATCCCGCGACCGTCGACACTGGACAGGTCGGATTTCGGCTGGCGCCGCGGATCAACGCTGCAGGCCGGCTCGGCCATCCGGGCGCGGCGCTCGAGCTTCTGCTGACGCAGGACGCGGACGAGGCGCGCCGGCTCGCCGAGCGGCTCGAGGAGCTCAACCGCGACCGGCAGGCCGTCGAGGAGAAGATCGTCCGCGCGGCGATCGCGCAGGTCGAGGAGTGGCCGGAGGCGAAACGACGCCGCAAGGCGTACGTCGTCTGGGGCGAAGACTGGCACGAGGGCGTGATCGGCATCGTCGCGTCGCGACTGGTCGAGCGCTATCACCGCCCGGTCGTGCTGCTTGCCGGCGGCGACGGTTTCTGGAAGGGGTCGGGGCGGTCGATTCCGTCGTTCGACCTGCACGGCGCCTTGCGCGGCTGCGCGCAGTTCCTCGAGCGCTTCGGCGGGCACCGCGCAGCGGCGGGGCTGTCGATTCTTCCCGAGTGGATCGAGCCGTTCGCCGACGCGTTCGCCGCGGAGGCCGAGGGCTTGCTCGCGCAGGACGATCTCGTTCCGACGACGGTCGTCGACGCGGTGCTCCCGCGCGGCGCGAAGCTGACGCTCGACCTGTGCGAGGAGTTGCGCGGCCTGGCGCCGTTCGGGCTCGGGAATCCGGAGGTCACGCTGCTCGCCCCGGGCTGTGAGCTGGGTGAGCTCGCGACGGTCGGCGACGGGAAGCATCTGCGTTTTCGCGTGCACCGCGACGGACGCGATGCGGGCGGCGCGATCGCGTTCGGCCAGGGAACGAAGCTCGACCGCTACCGGCAGGTCGGACGCTACGACGTCGCGTTCCGGTTGCAGGAGAACCGCTGGAACGGCACGGTTGCGCCGCAACTCGTGGTGCGGCGGGTGTTCGACGCCGACGACCGCTTCGACGAGCTGTACGAGTGGCTGCGCGCGCAATGGAAGGCGAACGGCACGCGCGAGCCGCAGGCGCAGGCGATCTTCGACGAGCTCGCCGTCGAGGAGGGCGGGCCGCGCCGGCACCCGCTCGAGTCGCCGACGTTCCGCTCACTGCTCGACGAGCCGGAACTGTTGCGCGCGGCGTGATCGTCCGCGCGGAGACGCCGGGCGACCACGACGACATCCGCCGCATCGTCGACGAAGCATTCGGCGACACCATCACGAGCACCATCGTCGACGGCATTCGCGCGTCCCACAGGTTCGTTCCCGAGCTGTCGCTTATCGCCGTGTCCGAGGGACAGTCCCTGGGACATGTCATCTCGAGTTACATCGATCTGGTGCCAGGCACGAGACGTGTGCTGCAGGTCGGGCCACTGGCCGTCGTTCCGTCGCACCAGCGGCAGGGAATCGGCACCGCGCTGATGCAGGAGACGGTCCGCATCGCCGACGACCGCGGCGAGCCCATGTTGCTGATCGAGGGCAGTCCGAAGTACTACGGCCGCTTCGGCTTTACGCGTGCCGACGCGGTCGGGATCGAGCCGCCGCCGGAGGCGCGCGGCCCGCAGTTCTTCATGATCAGACCGCTAGCCGCTTACGACTCGACGCTGCGAGGCCGAGCCGTGTACCCGGCTGAGACCTTCGGGGTCGCGTACTAGCGCATGCGTTCAGGGCGAGCAGCAGCCGCGCCGCGCGCTCGGCTGTCTTGCGTTCCTGTCTGCGTCGATACCAAGCCATGGGCGAGTCCCTTTCCCCATCGGAACGGGCTTTCCTGCCCTTTAGATGCGGGTAGCTGAGACGGGGGAGGGACCCCGAAAAACGCGGAGTACACTGAATCCATGGCCGTTCTTGAGACTCACGAACAGCATCAGGAGCTCATAGACGAGCTGATTGCGGACGTCGCCGCCTACAACCCGGACGTCGACCGCGACCTGATCAGCCGGGCCTTCGCCTTCGCGGCTGACGCTCACGCCGGCCAGCAGCGACGCTCCGGCGAGGAGTTCGTGCTGCACCCCTGGGGGGCGGCCAAGATCTGCGCGCAGCTCCAGCTCGACGACGAGACCATCGCCGCCGCGCTGCTCCACGACGTGGTCGAGGACACGGAGGTCGAGCTCGACGACGTGCGCGCGGAGTTCGGCGACGAGATCGCGAGGCTCGTCGAGGGCGTGACGAAGCTGACGCGCGTCCAGTTCCAGAGCCGCGAGCAGGCGGAAGCCGAGAACTACCGCAAGCTGATCATCGCGATGGCCGAGGACGTGCGGGTCATCCTGATCAAGCTTGCCGACCGTTTGCACAACCTGCGCGAGATCGAATACCTCGGCAAGCAGAAGCAGGTGCAGAAGGCGAAGGAGACGCTCGAGGTCTACGCGCCGCTCGCGCACCGGCTCGGCATCCACGCGCTCAAGTGGGAGCTCGAGGACCTGGCGTTCGAAACGTTGCATCCGCGCAAGTACGAGGAGATCAAGGCGATGGTCACGGAGCGCCGCGCCGACCGCGAGGGACACGTCTCCGAAGCGGCACGCATCCTGCAGCTCGAGCTGAACAAGGTCGACATCCCCGCCGAGATCTCAGGGCGCGCGAAGCACTTCTACTCCATCTACGACAAGATGGCGAAGAAGGGTCGGGAGTTCAACGAGATCTACGACCTGACCGCTATGCGCGTGATCGTCGAGCGCTCCGGTGACGAGGGCACGCGCGACTGCTACGGCGCGCTCGGCCTGATCCACTCGCTCTGGAAGCCGATGCCCGGGCGGTTCAAGGACTACATCGCGATGCCGAAGTTCAACCGCTACCGGTCGCTTCACACGACCGTGATCGGGCCCGAGGGACGGCCGCTCGAGATCCAGGTGCGCACACGCACCATGCACGAGACGGCGGAGTTCGGGATCGCCGCCCACTGGCGGTACAAGGGCAAGCGTCGCCCGAAGTCCGACGAGGCGTGGGAGACGTGGGTGCGGCAGCTGATGGAGGCACAGCCGGACACGATCGAGGAGCCGCGCGAATTCAAGCGTGCGTTCCTGAGCGATCTCGTCGACGACGAGGTGTACGTCTTCACCCCGAAGGGCGAGGTGAAGACGCTCCCCACCGGCGCAACGCCGATCGACTTCGCGTACGCGGTGCACACGGACGTCGGCCACCGCACGGTCGGGGCGAAGATCAACGGGCGCATCGTGCCGCTCCACTACCGGCTGAAGAACGGCGACTTCGTCGAGATCCTGACGTCGAAGGCCGGCCGCGGCCCCTCGCGCGACTGGCTGTCGCTGGCGGCGTCCTCGCGCGCGCGTAACAAGATCCGCCAATGGTTCTCGCGGGAGACGCGCGAGGATCAGGAGCAGAAGGGGCGTGACTCGCTCGAGAGCGCGTTGAAGGCGGCGAAGCTCCCGTACCGCAAGCTCGCAGGCTCTGCCGTCCTCGCGGAGGTCATCCGCGACATGAACTTCAAGAAGGCGGAGGACTTCTACCTGGCGCTGGGCTCCGGCAAGGTCGGCGCGCAGGCCGTCGTCAACAAGGTTCTGCAGCGGCTGAAGACGGAGCAGGCCGCGGAGGAGGAAGCGGTCCCGCTCAAGGCGCCGCGTGCGAAGCACGCCGTCGGCAGCGAGAACTACGGGATCAACGTCCACGGCGTGGACGACGTCCTCGTCCGGCTCGCCAAGTGCTGCACCCCGGTGCCCGGCGACGAGATCGTCGGCTACATCTCGATGGGCAAGGGCATCACCATCCATCGGGGCGACTGCCCGAACGTGAAGGCGCTGGCGCGCAACCCCGAGCGGTTCACGCCGGTGAGCTGGGACGGCGGTGCGTCGCAGAGCTTCCGCGTGCAGATCGCGGTCGACTCGTGGGACCGCCCGCGGCTGCTCGAGGACGTCGCCCGGACGTTCGCCGAGCACGGCGCGAACATCGTCTCCTACGGCGGCACGGTCGAGGATCAGATGGCCAAGAACTGGTACACCGCGGAAGTCGGCGACGTGAAGGAGCTGCGCGGCCTGCTGACGGCGCTGCGCAACATCGAAGCTGTTTTTGACGCGTATCGCGTCACGCCGTCCTAGTCACTCGAACCGATCACTCGGACGGATCACTCGATTGAGGGATCATCCCTCGAACGAGCGCGGTACCTCCTTCAAGGGATAGACCGCGGCGCGAATCCGACTACAACGTGTGCAAGGGGGAGAGGGCACAACAGCTGCGGCGCCCGACGTTCCGAGGACAACGGCGGGCGCGCGGCCTTTCTCGAGAGATTCGCTTCGCTCAGGTGAAGCGTCCGCGCCGGTCACGAGCGACCGGCGCGTGAAATCCCTGCAAGGCCCGCGATTCGTGCCAGGCACCGGACATGGGCTCAGGATTCGAGCGCGTCACCCTCGAAGCTGCGGATCGCATCCTTGTAGGCGTCGGGGATGGGCACGGCCTTCCGCTCGTCGAGGTCGACGAGCACGAGCGTCTGCGTTGCAGTGACCATGAGGACGTCGTCGCGTTCGCGGTACGCGGCCAGCTCGTACGCGGCGCTCGTGCGGCCGATCCGCGCCATCCGCACGTACACCTCGATCAGGTCGTCGAAGACGGCGGGCGCGAAGTACTCGATCGTGCACGCGCGCATGACGAACTCCTCGCCTTCGGCGCCGATGTCCATCCCGAGCAGCCCCAGGTTGCGGTGGTATTCGACGCGCGCGAGGTCGAAGTAAGGGAGGTAGCGGCCGTAGTAGACGATGCCCTGCGCGTCGGTGTCCGAGAAGCCGACCCGCGTCTGCGCGGAGAACTTGAACGGAGGCTTCTCCTTCAGCTCCTGATCACCTCGAGCACCTCGTCGCGCTTGCGCTCCATCAGCTCGGGTGACACCGCTTCGAGGTTGAGGCGGAGCAGCGGTTCGGTGTTCGACGGGCGGACGTTCATGTGCCAGTCGTCGGCGTCGACCGAGAGGCCGTCGAGGTGCGACACCGTTCCTTCGGCGCCGAAGCGCTCTTTCAGCTCCTGCAGCTTCAACGCCACGTCCGCTACGGGTGTGTTCAGCTCGCCGGTGATGAAGTACCGCTCGCGGTAGGTGCGCAGGATCTGCGACAGCTTCTGCCCGCGCTTCGACACGAGCTCGAGCATCAGCAGGAACGGGACGACGCCCGAGTCCGCCTGAGAGAAGTCGCGGAAGTAGTAGTGCCCCGACACCTCGCCGCCGAAGACCGCGCCTTCCTCTCGCATCCGGTGCTTGAAGAAGGCATGGCCGACGCGGTTCACGAGCGGCTCGCCGCCGGCCTGCCGAATCGTCTCGGGCACGGCCCAGCTCGCGCGGACGTCGTAGAGGATCTTCGCGCCGGTTTCCTTCTCGAGGATCGAGTCGGCGAGCAACGCGGTGACGAAGTCTCCGGGGACGAACTCTCCGGAGTCGTCGACGAAGAAGCAGCGGTCGGCATCTCCGTCGAACGCGACGCCGAGGTCTGCCTGCTCGTCAATGACTTTCTTGACGATGAACTCGCGGTTCTCCGGGAGGAGCGGGTTCGGCTCGTGATTTGGGAAGGACCCGTCCGGTTCGAAGTAGCACCGCACGGTTTCGATCGGCAGCTGCTCGAGCACCGGTGGCAGCATCACGCCGGCCATGCCGTTCGCCGCGTCGATGACGACACGCAGCGGCTTGACGGCGCCGACGTCGACGAACGACAGCACGCGCTCGACGAACTGCGGCCAGATGTCGACCGTGGAAACTGTCCCGGCCGCACCAGTCTCGTGCCTGGCACCCGACGCGGCCCGCGCACGGATGTCCAGAAGGCCCGAGTCGCCGCCGACCGGCAGCGCACCGCGGCGGACGATCTTCATCCCCGTGTACTCCTTCGGGTTGTGCGACGCGGTGACCGCGATGCCGCCGTCGAGGCCGAGCTCGCCGACGGCGAAGTAGACCATCTCCGTGCCCACGAGCCCGAGTTGCGCCACGTCCGCGCCTGCTTCCGACGCACCGCGCACGACGGCCTCGGTCATCGCCGGCGACGAAAGCCGCATGTCGTGCCCGACCGCGATGCGCCGTGGTTCGAACTCCTCGACGTACGCCTGGCCGATCGCGTACGCGCCCTCCTCGTCGAGCTCGCCGGGATAGATCCCGCGCACGTCGTACGCCTTGAAGACCTTCGGATCGAGCACGATGGCGATGCTAACGGCAGCGCCGCCCGCGGTGAAAGCCGCTTGCTTCCATAGAATTCAGGTGTGGAACGCAAGCTCGCAACCGTTCTTTTCGCAGATCTCGTCGGCTCGACGGAGTTCGTCTCGGCGCAGGATCCGGAGGTCACGCGGCGCCGCGTGACCGCCTGGTTCGACGCGGTTTCGGGCTGCATCGAGACCCACGGCGGCACTGTGGAAAAGTTCGCCGGCGACGCCGTCATGGCCGCTTTCGGCATCCCGCAGGCGCACGAGGACGACGCCGAGCGGGCGATCCGGGCCGCGCTCGGGATCATCGAGCACGCCCACGAGGCGGGCATCGAGGCGCGCATCGGTATCGAGGCCGGCGAGGTCGTCGTCGACGAGACCGACTCCACGTTCGCAACTGGCGAGGCCGTGAACGTCGCCGCGCGGCTGCAGCAGGCGGCCGGGCCGGGCGAGATCCTGATCGGCGAGTCGGCCTTCCGCCTCACCGACGGCCGCGTCGAGACCGTGAACGTGGGCCCGCTCGAGCTTCGCGGCTTCCGGCGGCCGCTTGGCGCGCATCGCGCCGTCGCCGTCGTCGACGGGAAGCGGCAGCGAGTGAGCGTCTCCGCGCCCTTCGTCGGCCGCGAGTCGGAGCTCGAGCTGCTCGAGAACACGCTCGCGCGGACGATCCGCGACAAGCGCCCGCACGTCTTCACGGTCTACGGCGAGCCGGGCGTCGGCAAGAGCAGGCTGCTGCGCGAGTTCCTCGCCGGCGTCGAAGGCGTCACGATTCTCGCCGGCCGCGCGCTGCCGTACGGCGAAGGCGTCACGTACTGGCCGCTGGCCGAGATGGTCAAGGCCGCCGCCGGCATCACGGACGACGACCCGATGGAGACCGCGCGCGAGAAGCTGATCGAGTGCTGCGGCGACGAGGCGATCGCCGAGCTGCTCGGGCTCGCGTCGGGCGTCATGGACGCCGTCGACAGCGAGCGCGGCCAGCCCGAGATCGCCTGGGCGGCGCGCGAGTTCGTCGACGAGCTCGCCGACGTCCAGCCGCTCGTGCTCGTCTTCGAAGACATCCACTGGGCCGAAGAGCCGCTGCTCGAGCTGATCGACCATCTCGCGCAGTGGGTGCGTGAGCGCTCGCTGCTGATCCTGTGCCTGGCACGGCCCGAGCTGCTCGACGTGCGCCCGGGCTGGGGCGGCGGCCGCATCCGCTCCACCGCGATCGAGCTCGAGCCGCTCGCACGCGCCGAGAGCGAGGAGCTCGCTGCGGCGCTGCTCGCCCAGCACGAGATCCCGGAGCACGTCACCTCACGCTTGCTCGAGAAGACGGAGGGCAACCCGCTCTTCGTCGAGGAGACCGTCCGGATGCTCGTCGAGGAAGGCGCCGAGGGCCGCGACCGCATCCCCGACACGCTGCAGGCGCTCATCGGCGCGCGCATCGACCGCCTTCCGGCCGGCGAGAAGATCCTGCTGCAGCGCGGTTCCGTCATGGGCCGGACGTTCTTCGCCGGCGCCGTCGACTACCTGTCCGCGGAGTACGACGCCGACGAGCTCGAGGACATGCTCGACGACCTCTTGCTGCGCGACCTGATCACGCGGCAGGAGCGCTCGACCATCAGCGACGAGACTGCGTACCGGTTCAAGCACGTCCTGATCCGCGAGGTCGCGTACGGCGGCCTGTCGAAGTCGAGCCGCGCGGAATACCACACCCGCTTCGCCGAGTGGCTGCGCGAGAAGGCGGACAAGGAGCTGCTCGAGATCCGCGCGTACCACCTCGACCAGGCGTGCGCGCTGTACGCCGAGCTCGACGGGAGCCCGCCGGCGGAGCTGGCAAAGACGGCGGCCAAGGCACTGCAGGCCGCCGGCAAGCGCGCGCTCGCGCGCGAGTCGAACCAGTCGGCGCGCAAGCTGCTGTTGCGCTCGCTCGAGCTGGAGCCGACGCTCGAGCGCCGTTACCTCGCCGCACGCGCGGCGTCGCAGCTCGGCGACCTGCCCGTCGTGCGCGACGAGATGACGGTCGTCGCCGAGCAGGCCGCCGCGGCCGGGGCGCGCGACCTGCAGACGCGCGCGCTGACGGCGCTCGCGGAGACGGTCGCGTCGCTCGACGGCGAGCTCACGCGCGCCGTGGAGCTCGCGGACGAGGCGCTCGCCGTCGTCGAGGCCGACGACCATGAAGGCCGCTTCAGCGCACTCGACCGGCGCGCGCGTGTTGCGCGCTGGCAGGGTCATCTCGCCGAGGCGGAGGAGTTCGAGCAACAGGCGCTCGAGCAGGCGCAGGCGGCCGGACGCAAGGATCAGGAAGCGCGCGCCGCGCTGCAGCTGGCCGGCATCCACATCGGCCGGATGGAAGAGGCGAAGGCAGCGCCGCTGATCGACCATGCGCTCGAGCTCGCCGAGCACAGCGGCAGCATCGTCGCCCGCGCGAGCGCCGCGTCATCCAAGGGATCGCTGCTGCGCGTGCAAGGCGACCACGAAGGCGCGGCCGGTTGGTACACGAAGGCGCTCGAGCTCTACCGGGAGGCGGCGTCGGTGTCCGACATCGCCTGGACGTCACGGGAGCTCGGCGTCGTGGCGTGGGAGACCGGGAACGTGGAGCGCGCGGAGAAGCTGCTGCGCGAGTCGATCCGCCTTCTTGCACCGATGCAAGAGCGCGGGACGCTCTGCGAGAGCCAGCGCCGGCTCGCACAGCTCCTGCTCGAGCAGGGCCGCATCGACGAGGCCGAGAAATTCGCGCTCGCGGCGCGTGAGACCGTCAGCGCCGAGGACACCGTCTCGCGAGCGACGACGCGCGTCGCCCTCGCGCAGGTGCGCGAGGCGCAAGGGCGCCACGACGAGGCGGAGTCACTCTTCGGCGAGGCGCTCGAGATCGTGAGCGAGGGCGAGCACTGCCGCATCTTGCTCGACGTCGTCCCGCCGTACTCGGCGTTCCTGCGTGCGCACGCGCGCGCCGCCGATGCCGACGATCTCGACGCGCGTCTCGCTCAGCGCGTCCCGACAGCGGCGTAGAGCTCCGCGCGGATCGCCTCGTCCGACTCGAGGTCGGGCGACTCGGTGATCACCGTCGCGGGCCGCTCGAACTGTGCGAGCGCTTCGCCGAGCGGCGCTGCCCGCAACGTGCCCTCGCCGTACGGAAGGTGCTTCGTCTCGTTGCGGTTCGCGTAGGCGATGTCGGAGAAATGGATGTGGAACGGCGCGCCCGGCGCGAGCACGCGATCGGCGCCGGCGAGCACCTCGGCGAACGCAGAGGTCTCCGTAAAGCCGCCGTCAGTTACGGCGTGCAGGTGCGCGAAGTCGAGCACGGGCCGGACCCAACCGCAGCGCTCCGAGATCGCGAACACGTCGTCCGCCGTTCCCAGCTCGCGCACCCGTCCCATGATCTCGACGCCGAACGGCACGGCGCGGTCCTTGCGCTCCAGCCGCTCGCGCAGCTCGCCCAGCTGCTCGACGACCGAGTCGATCGCGTCGGCGCGCTCGCGCCCGAGGAGGAAGCCCGGGTGGAAGACGACGACCTCGGCGCCCGCGGCCTTGGCGATGCCGGCGGAGTGGTCGAGCATCCCGACGGCCATGTTCAGCTTCTTGCCGCGCTCCGCGTGGCCCATGAAGCCGGCGATCGGCGCGTGTACAGAGAGGACGATGTCCGCCTCCCGGGCCAGCTCGCCGAAGCGCTCCGCCCACGGATAGTCCATCCAGAACTTGCCCTCGAAGTCGATCTCGCAGGCCGTGAACCCGCGCTGCTGCAGGAGCTCGACCGCCTGCTCGGGGCTCTCGCGCGACGGAACGCGTGCCGGGCCGTAATGGAGCATGCGGGCCACCGTAACGGATGCCGTCCGACCCCCTTCGTACCCTCGCTGCATGGCAAACAAGCCGTCACGTATCGATTTGCTCGAGCTGGACATCGACCTCCGGTTGACCGATCTCTGGCGCGAGGCCGGGGAGATCACGGAGTGGAACCTCGACGTCGTGGCGGCCTTCATGCGGGCCGCCTACGGCAAGGGCTACTGCGATGCCCTGACCGAGGACGATCCGGGCTCCCTGTGCCACGACCACGGATATCGCATCCCGGCGCGCCGTCCCGCTCCTGCTCACGACTGACCCTCAGTAGAATTCCGGTGTGCCCGGCAAGCGCAGCCCGGCGCGGCTGATCGTCGCGCTCTCGGTCGCGGCCGTCCTCGCCGTCTTCTTGCTGTACACGTCCATCGCGGGCGGCGGCACGCCGTCGCTCCAGCCGAGCCAGCTGACGGGACACACCGGCAGGGTGTCGCTCGTCGGCATCGTCGTCGGCCGTCCGAGCGGCGACGCGCACGCGGGCGGGCTCCACTTCCTCCTGCGCGACCGGCACGCGATGGCGAGCGTTCCCGTCGTCTACAAGGGCTCCGTTCCGGACCTGTTCAAGACGGGCCGTGAGGTTGTCGTCGACGGCAAGTTGCAGCGCGGCACGTTCGTCGCGGTCTCGAACACGCTCGTCACGAAGTGCCCGTCGAAGTACGCGCCCAAGAAATAGATGGCTGATCTCGGCCGCGCGGCCCTCGCGACCTCCTTCCTGCTGCTCGTCTACGCGTCCGTAGCGGGCACGTTCGCTGCCTGGCACGGTCGCAGAAGGCTCGCGGAATCCGCACGGAACGCGCTCGTTGCGGCGTTTGCCTCGACGACCGTCGCCGTCGCGGTGCTGCTGACGGCGCTCGCGCGGCACGACTTCTCCTTCACGTACGTCGCGCAGCACACGAGCAAGGAGCTGCCGCTCGGCTACACGCTGACGGCGTTTTGGGGCGGGCAGGAAGGGTCGCTGCTGCTCTGGCTCCTCGTCCTGTGCGGCTACTCCGTCGCGGCGGTGCTGACGGCACGCCGCGTCGGCCGCGAAGTGCTCGCGTGGGTCGTCCCGGTGCTCGGTGTCGTCGGCAGCTTCTTCGCGCTGATGCTCGTGTTCGTCGCCAGCCCGTTCGCGACGCAGGCTGCGCCGGCCGACGGCGCCGGCCTGAACCCGAGCCTCCAGAACCCGTACATGGCGATCCATCCGCCGATGCTGTACCTGGGCTACGTCGGGCTGACTGTCCCGTTCGCCTTCGCGATGGGCGCGCTGCTCGCGCGGCGCACCGACGAGCGCTGGATCGTGGCGACGCGCCGTTGGACGCTCGCCGCGTGGGCGTTCCTCGGCGTCGGCCAGCTCCTCGGCGCGCACTGGGCGTACGTCGAGATCGGCTGGGGCGGCTACTACGCCTGGGACCCGGTCGAGAACGCCGCACTCATGCCGTGGCTCGCGGCAACCGCGTTCCTCCACTCGGTGATGATCCAGGAGAAGCGCGGGATGCTGAAGGTCTGGAACATGATCCTCGTCGCGCTCGCGTTCAACCTCTCGCTCTTCGGCACCTTCCTCACCCGCTCGGGCGTGCTCAACTCGATCCACTCGTTCTCCAAGAGCTCGATCGGGGGCTGGTTCCTCGCCTTTCTTGCGCTCATGGTGGTGCTCTCGGTGGAGCTGATCCGATGGCGGCTGCCGCTGCTGCGAGCCTAGTCGAAGCTCGTTTCGCTCGTCTCGCGCGTGGCGACCTTCCTCTA
>JBJMJR010000035.1:0-13291 GCA_045806245.1 Gaiellaceae bacterium
GACTCTCCTTCGGAGGAGGCTGGGCCGGAGCTCGAATTCTACCCGGGGGCCCGGCCCTCAGAATCCCCCGATCTAGTCCTCGACCAGGAACATGCCCGTTTCTGCGCGCGTCAAGCGCAGAAGCTGGCGCGGCGAAAGGCCCAAAACATGCCGCGGAGAGCCGGCTTCGAGCCACACGGTGCGAAGGGGGATGAGCGAGCGCTCCACGACGACGCGCGAGCCCTGGAACGGGAAGGCGTGCGGCGCCACCGGTCGCAGCTCGGCGCACCCGGAGCGGCGCGCGAGGCGCGCGCGGTCGACCTCCGTGTCGTCGGGAACGATCGCGACGAGCGTCCGGCCGTCACAGTCGTAGGCTTCCGCGCGCGCGGCGGGCCCCGGCGCTTCCTCGACTCCGTCGGGAAGCTGCTCGAGGCGCCCGTGCGCATCCGACTCGCGCAAGAACGCGGCGATCCGCTCGACGGGCTCGGGCCACATCACTGCAGCGAGATGAAGCGTGCGTCGTCGAACTCGCCGTGCAGGCGCGCGGCGAGGTCGGGCGGCGCGGGTGTGTCGATCGACAACGCCATCAGCGCCTGTCCGCCGCGACGGGTCCGCGACACGGTCATGTTGGCGATGTTCACGCCCGCCTCTCCGAACACTGTGCCGACGCGCCCGATCACGCCCGGCACGTCGTCGTAACGGAAGAAGACGAGCAGCGGCGCGAGCTCCATGTCCAGCTCGAACCCGAGCGCGCTCACGAGCCACTGGCGATCGTCCTTGCCGATCGTCGTCCCCGCGACGCGAAGTGCACGACCGCCTGACACGGCTTCGACACGCACGAGGTTGGTGAAGTCACGCGATGGGCGCCGCCGCTCCTCGCGCACCTCCACCCCGCGCTCCGCTGCGATGACCGGCGCGTTCACGTAGTTCACCGGCTGGTCCGAGCGTCCCTGGAACGCGCCGTTCAACGCGGCGACGGTCAGCAGCCGCGTGTCGTATTGAGCGAGCGACCCGAAGTACGTCAGCCGCAGTTCCTCCACTCTTCCCTCGGCGAGCTCCATCGCCAGCCGGCCGAGCTTCGCCGCGAGCGGGATGTAGACCCCGAGCACCTCGAGGTCCTCCGCACCGATCACCGGGATGTTGACCGCGTTCGACACGAGACCACCTTCGAGGGCGGCCGCGACCTGCTCCGCGATGATCACCCCGGCGCGGTCCTGCGCCTCCTCCGTCGACGCCGCCAGGTGGGGCGTCACGATCACGCTGTCGAGCTCGAGCAGCGGGCCGGAGTACGGCTCCGCCGAAAACACGTCGAGGGCGGCACCTGCGACCTTGCCCGACCCCAGGGCGTCGAGCAGCGCGTCCTCGTCGAGCAGCTCGCCGCGCGCCGCGTTGACGAGGCGCACGCCGTCACGCATCTTCGCGAACGCGTCGGCATTGACGCCGCGACGCGTCTCGTCGGTGAGCGGGAGGTGCAGCGTCAGGAACTCCGAAGCTGTGTAGACGTCGTCGGCAGTTTCGAGACGCTCGACGCCGAGTTCGCGGAAGCGCTCCGGAGCGACGAAAGGGTCGTACGCCACGACGCGCATTCCGAGCCCCGCTGCGCGACGCGCAACCTGCTGGCCGATTCGGCCGAAGCCGAGCACGCCGAGCGTCTTGTCCGCGAGCTCGATGCCGCCGTACTTCTTGCGGTCCCACCGTCCCTGCTTCAGCGCGGCATGCGCCTGCGGGATGTTGCGCGCAAGCGACGTCAGCAGTCCGACGGTGTGCTCTGCAGCAGACACCACCGTCGACTCGGGCGCATTGGCGACCACGATGCCACGGCGCGTCGCGGCGTCCACGTCGACGTTGTCGATGCCGACGCCGGCGCGGCCGATCACCTTCAGGCGCTCGCCCCGCTCGATCACGTCGGACGTCAGCTTCGTCGCGGAGCGGATGACGATCGCGTCGTAGCGCCCGATCGTCTCGGCCAGATCGGAGTCGCCGTCGACGTCCACGTCGAAGCCGCGGTCGCGCAAAAGGCGGATCCCGGCCTCGGCGATCTCTTCGCGGACGAGGACGGCCGTCAAACGCGCGTGTGCTCTGCCCAGGCGTCGAGCGCGCGCGTCACGCCGACGCCGCGCTCGATCTCCGCGCCCGCGTCGACGAGCGCGAGCTCCACGGCTGCGAGCGCAGTGGTGATGTCGAACACGTCGAACCAGCCGACGTGGCCAATACGGAAGATCTTGCCCTTCAGCTCGCCCTGGCCGTTCGCGATCGTGATCCCGAAGCGGTCGCGCAGCGTCGAGACGACGTCCGTCGCGTCGACGCCGTCAGGCGCGCGGATCGCGGTCACGACAGCAGACCGGTCCTCGTCCGGCGAGAACAGCTCGAGCGCCATGGCCTTTGCGCCCTCCCGGCAGGCGCGGCCGAGCCGCGCGTGGCGGTCGAACGCCGCCTCCAGGCCTTCGTCGAGCAGCAGCCCGAGCGCGACGTCGAGCGCGCGCACGAGCGACACCGGCGGCGTGAACGGCGCGTCGAGCTTCGCCTGCGCCTTGCGCGTCCGCTCCCAGTCGAGGACGTAGCGCGGCGAAGTCGCGCGCGCTGCAGCCTCGAGCGCGGCCTGCGACACCGAGACGAACGCGACGCCGGGCGGAGTCATCAGTGCCTTCTGCGAACCCGAGACGACGACGTCGAGCTCCCACGCATCGGTGTCGAGCGGCACGGCGCCGAGGCTCGAGACTGCGTCGACGACGACGAGCGCGCCCGCTTCCTTGGCGACCGCGGCGAGCGCTTGCACGTCGCAGACGACGCCGGTCGACGTCTCCGAGTGGGTGAGGTACACGACGCGTACATCGCCGGCCTCGGCCAGCGCGGAGTGCAGGTCCTCCGGCTCCGGCGTCTCGCCCCAGTCCAGCTTCGTGTGCACGACGTCGGCGCCGAACGCTTGGGCCATGCCGGCCCAACGCTCGCCGAAGTTGCCGGCCGAGAGCACGAGTTGCCGGTCGCCGGGCGACGTGAGGTTGGCGACGGCGGACTCGAACGCGCCGGTTCCGGAGGTGGTGAACATCAGCACGTCGTTCTCCGTGCGGTAGACCTCGGCGAGGCGCGCCAGGCAGCGCCCGTACAGATCGCGGTAGTCCCGTGCTCGATGGTGGATGACGGGCTCGGCGAGCGCGGCGAGCACCTGGGGCGGCACGGGCGTCGGGCCCGGCGTCAGCAGGTACTGCTTCTCGGCCACGGATTGAGCGTAGCTCAGGCGGCGGCCGTGCCTTGAACCCCGGCGCGCAAGGGCGTAACACTGGCTGCATGACCGTCTGCGCCCAGTGCGGCCAGGAGAATCCGCCGATCGCGAAGTTCTGCCTCGCGTGCGGAGCCGCCCTCGAGGCGCCCCAGCCGGCGGCCGAGGAGCGGAAGCTCGTGACCGTTCTCTTCTGCGACATCGTCGGCTCGACCGCAACCGCCGAGCAGCTGGATCCAGAGGACGTTCGCGCCCGGCTGGCGCCGTACTACTCCCGCGTCCGCGTTGAGCTCGAGCGGTTCGGCGGGACGGTCGAGAAGTTCATCGGCGACGCCGTCGTCGCGTTGTTCGGCGCGCCGGTCGCGCACGAGGACGACCCGGAGCGCGCCGTCCGTGCGGCACTCGCGGTGCGCAACGCGATGGACGAGCTCAATGCGGAGGACGAGTGGCTCGACCTGAAGATCCGCGTCGGCGTCAACACCGGCGAGGCGCTCGTCGTGCTCGGGGCGCGCTCGAGCGAGGGCGAGGGCATGGCCTCGGGCGACGTGATGAACACGGCCGCCCGGATCCAGTCGGCCGCGCCGGTGAACGGCATCGTCGTGGGAGAGCTGACGTTTCGCGCGACGCGCAACTCCGTGGAGTACCGCGAAGCGGAGCCGATCGCCGCGAAGGGGAAGAGCGAGCCGGTCCCGATCTGGGAGGCCGTCGGTCCACGCCTGGCCACGGATGCGATACCGGCGCACTCGCTCGTCGGCCGCGCGACGCAGCTCGATGTCCTCCGCGACCTCGCGACCGCGTCACGGGCCGGTAGACGCGTGGCGGCGCTCGTCGTCGGCGATCCTGGAATCGGCAAGAGTCGCCTGCTGCGCGAGCTGACGGACGAGCTCCAGGAGGACATGACAGTGCTCTTCGGCCGCTGCCTCTCCTACGGCGAAGGAATCACGTACTGGCCGATCAGCGACATCGTCAAAACCGCGGCGGGAATTCTCCAGAGCGACGACGCAGAGACCGGTGCGGCAAAGCTCGGCCGGCTGCTCGAGCGACTCCCGACGAACGATGCCGACGAGCTCCGCACGATCGCAGCGGCGCTCGCACACCTTCTCGGCGTCGCGACAACACCGCGCGGAACGTACGCGGCAGAGCAGATCAGCCAAGCCGAGCTTCACTGGGGCGTGCGCCGTCTCTTCGAGCGGCTCGCCGAGCAACGCCCGCTCGTGCTTGTCGTCGAGGATCTGCACTGGGCGGAGCCCACATTGCTCGACCTGCTCCGTTTCGTCACGGACGAGCCGCCCGGGCAGCCGATCTACGTCGTCGCGTCCGCGCGCCGCGAGGTGCTTTCGCTGCTGCACCCGTTCCTGAAGGTGAGGTCGCACGTCGTCGAGCTGGAGCCGCTGCCGGAGGACGCGAGCCGCGCCCTGCTCGACGAGCTCATGCCCGAACGCGAGCTGCCACGACCCCTCGTCGATGCCGTGCTTCGCAATGCAGAGGGCAATCCGCTCTTCCTCGAGGAGATGGTCGCGATGATCCTCGACGAGGGGTCGCTCGAGCGCGGCTCCGAGCTCGACCTCGAGACGCTGCGCGTCCCCGAGAACGTGCAGGCCCTGATCGGTTCGCGTCTCGACCTCCTCGAAGCGGAACAGAAGCGCGTCGCCCAGGTTGCGTCCGTGGTCGGACACGTCTTCTGGCAGGGAGCGGTCGAGAGCCTCGTCGACGGTGGCGGCTCGGTCGGCCAGGCGCTCGAAGAGCTCCAACGGCGCGACTTCGTGCATGCGCGGGGAACCTCCACGGTCGCGGGCGAGCGCGAGTACGGCTTCAAGCACATCCTGATTCGCGATGTGGCGTACTCGCAGCTTCCAAAAGGGCGGCGC
This sequence comes from Gaiellaceae bacterium, assembly GCA_045806245.1. Classification (GTDB taxonomy): domain Bacteria; phylum Actinomycetota; class Thermoleophilia; order Gaiellales; family Gaiellaceae; genus 3-1-20CM-4-69-9. Next base: position 5,065 of record JBJMJR010000035.1, read on the forward strand.
ACCGAGCTGCACGTGCGCTTCGCGGAGTGGACTTCACAGCTAGGCGGCACCGAGGATGAATTCGTCGAGATCGTCGCGTACCACCTGGAGAGCGCGTGTGCGCTCGCACGCGAGATCGCGCGCAGCCCCGTGCCGCCGCCGACTCTCGAAGCAGCAGACGCACTCGAGCGTGCCGCGGACAAAGTTCTGCGACGCGAAGGCTGGAGTGAGGCCGTCCGCTACTACGAGCGCGCCCTGGCGGTGCTCGGCGGTACGCATCCGGAACGAGCTCTGGAGCTGAGGCTCGCGCGGGCACGCGCGAAAGCAGGGCTCGGGAACGTGCGCGACGCCTTTTCGGAGCTGTCGCAGGTTGCGGAGGAGGCGCGGAACCGGCCCGACCTCAGCGCGAGTGCTCTGATCACGCTGGGCAACATCGACCACAGACAAGGCCGACCGGGCGACGCGCGCCGACGTCTGCTCGAGGCCCAGTCGCTCGCCGCTGCGGAGGATCGCGCGTCGTTGAGGGTGCGGGCCGCGTTCGGGCTTGCGGCAGTCCTCGGCGACTACGAGGCACAACCGGAGCAGGCGGTCGAGAAGCTGGAGGGCGCAATCGAGCTCGCTGAGCGGTCGGGCGACCTGCCTCTCTGCATCGAGGGACATCTGCGGCTGGGGTTCCATCACTTCAACACCGGCCGGATCGCAGAGTCCGAGCGCGAGCTCCAGCGCTGCACCGAGCTGGCGGCGGAGCTCGGCAGCCTGCGCGACCAGGCACGGGCCGCGTTCCTCCTCGGCCTCGTCCGGTTCTACGTCGGCTCGATCGACGAGGCGGAGGCACTCAATCGGCAGGCCCGCGACTGGCTCGAGCGTACGAGCGAGCCCTACTTCCAGATGCAGAATTTTCGCGCGCTCAGCCTCTATGCTCTGATGAGAGGCGAGTACCGCGACGCGGAGTGGTGGCTCCAGCAGGCGATCCCGCTCGGAATCGAAGAGGGCGGCCGGTACATGATCGAGGTCTACCGCTTCCTCGCCGAGACGCTCGTCCGCGAGGGGCGGCTCGGCGATGCGGAGGTCCTCGTCGAGTTCGCTGCGCGAAGCGTTCCCGGAGAGGATCTCGTCGCCGTGGCGTACGTCGAGCTCGCGCGAGGCGCGCTGTGCGCGGCGCGGCGCGACCCCGGCGCGCCGGCGGTGTTCGAGCGCGCCATCGCAACGCTTGCCGAGCACGAGCTCCCGATCGAGACCGCCGACGCCCGCGTCTCGTATGCGGTGTCGCTTCAGCTGCTCGAGGATGTCGATGCCGCGCGCGAACAGCTGACGCTCGCGTATGACGCGTTCGAACGCATGGGCGCCGAGGGTGCGTGCGCACGGCTCACGATCGAGCTCGAGCGACTGGCGAGCGGAACCGGCCACGCCGGTTCCGCTCGCCTCGCCTGAGCTACGGCGTCGGCGGGAAGTACGTCGACGGCTCGCTCACGTAGTCCGGCATCGCGATGTCCTGGCCTGCCGTCGCCGGGAGTGGCCCGGTGAGGCAGATCGTGCAGCACTCGGTGCAAACGTCCGCAGGGAAGCAACTCGCTCCCTCGGACGGGTAGGCACACGCGGTTGCGAGGATCAGCGTTGCACACTCCGGCTGGCTGTTCCCGCTGGCGCTGAACGTCTCGCCGCCGCCGTTGTTGCGACCGTGCTGTGTGATGCTGCACTGGTTCTGCGACGAGCTCGTAGTGGCCGCAAAGAGACTCGGGGTCTCGGCCGGCACCTGATGCGACTGGCCGAACAACTGTGACGCCTGGGTTGCAGAAGTCTCGTCGGCGCTCTGCGTCGTGGACTGGTCGATGTCCTCGATCGTCTTGGCGCCGCCGACCTGCGTGCCGACGCCGCAACAGCCCGGATCCGTGACCTGTACCTGATGTGCCGTCCCGGTCGGCGATGACTGCCGCTGGCGCAGATCCTGGTTCGGGAAGTTCAGGTTCTCACCCACGCCGGGCGGGTTCTGCTGGTGCACGTTCCCCTCCTGGCCGCCCTGGAGATTCCCCTGCGTCTGGTCCGGTGCAAATGCCGACGACGTCTGCTGCTCGCCGACCTGCTGGTGCAGGTGGTCCACGTTCGAGCCGCCGCCGGGCGTCGCGTCCTGGAAGACGTTGACGCACTGATTCGGCGCGCCGGGCTTCTCGTCACCGCAGTTGAACGAGGCGTTCGGCGTCACGTTCTGCTTCTGGAGCTCCGCAGCGCCCGCCTCGTGCTGGTCCTGGGACTGGTGCACGTGTGCGTAGTTCTGGCTTCCGTCGACGTGTTGGGTCACGTTCGCCTGCTGGTATGCCTCCTGGTCTTCAGCCAGCGCTGAAGACGTCTTTTGCACGGCGTCCTGATGGATCTGCACGATGTTCTTCTCGGTCGCGTCCTGGTCGACGTTCGCGGTCTGCTCCGCGGTCTGGATCGGCCCGACCGTCTGGTTCGCGTGCTGGTTGATCTCGGCCGTGTTGTGCGCGCCCGTCTGCGTGATGTCACAGGTCATCGCAGCTATGGGCTCCGTCGAGGCACTCTCATTGCACGTCGCGTGGTTGTTCTGACCGCCCTGCACGATCACGCAGTTATTCGTCGCGGCGCAGACGAATTGGTTGCTGCCCGTATGACGCTGATCAGCGCCTTCGGTCGAGATCTGCACGACCTGCGTCGCCGTCGTGCAGTTCCAGCCCGGCCCAGGGCAGTCGGGCCCCGCGTAGTTATTCGATCCGACCTGCTTGACCACCGTTGCCGGATCGATCCCTTTCGCCCGCAGCAACGTGTCGATCGCCGACATCGACGAAAGATCGATTTTCGGCGGCTGGGTTCCTGCCGCCGCGCCCCCTGCGATCAGAAGCGCGGAGAGAACCCCCGCGAAGAGCAATCCCGTTCTGGAAAACATCGGTTGGTCTCCCCCCTTGAGCTGTACAACGCGGGCGTTGCCCTCCCCCAGGGAAACTCGCCGCAATTACTCGTTGAGAACGCGATTCCTCGCCTTTTGGGTTCGCTGCCTGAAGGCAACGCCGGGCGTGTTTGCTAACTCGCCGGTTCGGTGACCGTCCTATCCACCTGAACAACCAGCTGCCACGCCTGCGGCACAGTCTCGTGGCGGCGGATCCGGGGGGATCTTTCGATGAAGGTCAAACACACACTCGCATTTGCGTGCGCGTGCACGCTCGCAGCCGTCTTCGGGGCCTCGGCCCTCCGGGCCGGCGACTCGCCCGACCCACCCGCCGCGACGACGCCTGCGATCGAGGCCCCGACCCCGGCGCCCGTCGAGCTGACGCAGCGGCAACGCCAGCTGCGGCTCGACCGGTACCGCCACGCGGTCTGGCACTGGCAGCGCGTGATGGGGACGCGCGTGACCCGCCGGCTCCCGAATGCGCCGGACGAGTTCACGCAGAAGGTCGTCGCCTGGAAACAGGTCGCGAGCCGGATCGCCCGCCGGGCCAAGAACCCGCCCCACAAGCAGGCCTGGCTCTGCATCCACCACTACGAGGCGACCTGGACCGACCCGAATCCGCCCTACTACGGCGGACTGCAGATGGACCTGGGCTTCATGCGGACGTACGGGCCGGCGCTGCTACGGAGCAAGGGCACGGCCGACCACTGGACGCCGCTCGAGCAGATGTGGGTCGCCGAACGCGCGCGCCGCGCAGGCCGCGGCTTCTATCCCTGGCCAAATACAGCCCGCTATTGCGGGCTGATTTGAGCTACGCCGCTGCGCGGAAAACGCGCGCGAGCCGAGCTCGCGCGCTCTTCGTGATTGGCGGCTGCTCACTGCCGCGCGGCTCGGCCATGCTGCGCGTGGCCGACTCGCATCAGTACGCCGACGCGTAAGCCTCGCTTCGCGTCGGCTTACGCTCCGGCTTTGGGCGTCGTGTGACTCCGGCGTCTAAGGCTGGGGTCAGATCCGTTGGGATCTGACCCCTGAACTTCGCTCAGCGCAGACGCTCGACGTTGCTCGTGTCGACGCGGTCTTCGCCACGGCTGTCGAAGTCGTCGACGTTCTCGACGTCATCCGTCTCGAGGAGCTCGGCGAACAGCGCGCGATAGTGACGCACCGAATGCCGCAGATCCTCGGTCGACGCCTCTCCGCGCTCGCTCGCACGCGCAATCCCGTCCGCCGTGCGGTACTTCTCGACGAGGTCGGGATGGTCGACCGAGATGTCGTCGACGCGCCGGTCGAAGTCCTTCGTCGGATAGCCGCGCTCCTGCATGACCTCCTGCACCAGCTGGTCGGCTTCCGCCACCGCACCCTTCGGGTCGTCTACGAAGCGCGCCTGCGTCGACTGCCAGCGTCGCACGTAACGGTCTCGCGACTCGGGCGAGAGCGGTCGCAAGTCGAGCTCGTCGTGACGCTTTTGGCGCTCCCGCAGCTCACGCTCGGCGGCACGGCGGTCACCGGCCTGTTCGACGGTGCGGTCGTATTCACGTCCGAACGTTCCCTGCAGCGCACGCGTGCGCTTTGCCCGCGTCGCGCTCCACGCGATTGCGAGCAGCACGATCACCACGGCAGCGGCAATCACAATCCAGACCCACGTATTCATCTCAGCTCCTTTCGGTCGCTAGGAAAAACCGAGAAGGGGTTGAGACAGGCCTACCCGGCCGCGAGCCCGCCTAACCCAGCTTGTCGCGCAGCAGCTGGTTGACGACCTTCGGATCGGCCTTCCCCTGCGTCTCTTTCATCACCTGGCCGACGAAGTATCCGAGCAGCCCCTGCTTGCCGCTCTTGTACGACGCGACCTGATCGGGGTTGTCGGCGAGGACGCGCTCGACCAGCGGCTCGAGCTCGGAGGTGTCGGCGACAACTCTCTCGGCCAGCACGACGTCGGCGTCGAGCACGGCGGTTGCGCTTTCGGCGAACGATGCCGTCAGCCGCTCGCGCGGGATCGCGTCGCGCTCCTTGATGATCGCGACGAGCGCAGGCGCGTTCTCCGGCAGCGGATCGATCGCAGCGAGCTGGTTCATCGCCACGTTCGAAGCCGTCTGCCAGTCCAGCCCGTTATCGACGAGCAGCCGCGCCTTGCGTTCGTTGCCGGTGGTGACGAGGTCGACCGCCGCGTCGAAGCCGACGGAGTCGACGAGCGAGCGGATGCGGTCGGCCGGCAATTCCGGCAGCTCGGTACGCAGCCGCTCCAGCATCTCGGCGGCCGGCTCCACCGGGACGAGATCCGGCTCCGGGAAATAGCGGTAGTCGTCGGCCTCCTCCTTCAGCCGGCGCGGCGTCACGGTGTCGGATTTCACTTCGTAGTCGAGCGTCTGCTGCACGATCTCGTCGCCCGCTTCCCAGATCGCGATCTGACGGCGAACCTCCGCGTCGATGCCGCGCCCGATGTGGTTGAAGGAGTTCATGTTCTTCAGCTCGGTGCGCGTGCGGTAGCCGGTCTCCCCCACCTCGCGGACGGAGACGTTCGCGTCGGCGCGCAACTGGCCCTTCTCCATCTCCGCGTCGGAGATGCCGAGCTCGACGATCGTCTGCCGCAGCAACTGCAGAAACCGGCGCGCGTGGTCGGCGGAATGGATGTCGGGCCTGGTCACGATCTCGACGAGCGGCGTGCCGCCGCGGTTGAAGTCGATGTTCGAATGCGCCGCGCCGACGATCCGGCCCGTCGCGCCGCCGACGTGGATCGTCTTCGCCGCGTCCTCCTCGAGGTGCGCGCGCACGATCCCGACCTCGAACCCGCCGTCGTCGCCGGGCACGGCGAACGTCCCGTTCACGCAGAGAGGCTCGTCGTACTGGGAGATCTGGTACCCCTTCGGCAGGTCCGGATAGGGATAGTGCTTGCGGTGGAAGAGCGCGCGCGGCGCGATCTCGCAGCCGAGTGCGAGCCCGAGCTTGAGCGTCCACTCGATCGCCGTCTCGTTCGGCGTCGGCAGCGCGCCCGGAAACGCGAGGCACACCGGGCATGTCTGTGTGTTCGGCTCCGTCGCGTACGTGTTCGCGCAACGGCAGAACATCTTCGTGCGTGTCTTGAGCTGCACGTGGATCTCCAGCCCGACGACGGGCTCCCAGTCAGCCATCGAGGTACTCCTTCGCCTTCAGCAGCGGCACTTCGATGTCGCCGCGCACCTCGAAGACCGCGAGGTACTCGGCGAGCGCGCCGTGCATGCGGATCAGGCAGAGCTCGCGCTCGCCGGCCTCGAGCGAGAGACGCACGTCGCCGAGCTGCACGGCGCGCGAGCCGTCGAGCACGCGCGGCCGCTCGCCGAAGACGCGCTCGACCGCGAGCACGAAGTCCGCAGCACGGTCGACGAACGTCTTCTTCGTCATCGCAGCCGCTCCGGCACCGTGTCGAACCCGATCGCCCGCTCTAATGCATGACCGGTGCGGAAGAGGGTGTTCTCCGAGAACTGCGGCCCGATCAGCTGCAACCCGACGGGAAGGCCTTCGGAGAGCCCGCATGGGATCGACAGCCCGGGCAGGCCCGCCATGTTCGGCGGGATCGTCAGCACGTCGGCGAGATACATCGCCAGCGGGTTCTCGGTCTTCTCGCCGAGCTTGAACGCCACCGTCGGCGACGTCGGGCTGATCAGCACGTCGAAGCGCTCGAACGCCGCGGCGAACTCACGCGAGATCACCGTGCGCACCTTTTGCGCCTGCCCGTAGTACGCCTCGTAATAGCCGGCGGAGAGCGCGTAGGTACCGAGCATGATGCGACGCTTGGGCTCGTCGCCGAAGCCCGCGTCGCGCGTGCGCGACACCATCTCGTAGTAGCCGCCGGCCTCTTCGCGCAGTGCGTAGCGGACACCGTCGTAGCGCGCGAGGTTCGACGACGCCTCCGCCGGCGCGACGAGGTAGTAGCACGGCAGCCCGTACTCGACCGAACGCGGGAGCTCGCATTCGCCGACCTCGGCGCCGAGCTCGCTGCACAGGTCGATCGCGCGCCGCACTGCCTCGCCCACGCCCGGTTCGATCCCTTCGGCCTCGTTCAGCTCCTTCGGGACGCCGATACGCAGGCCTTTCAGGTCCTCCGCGTGCGGCAGCTCGACGGGCGGCACGTCGACCGTCGTCGAGTCGCACTCGTCGCGGCCGCTGATGATCCCGTACAGCAGCGCGTTGTCCCGCACCGTCTTCGTCACCGGCCCCACCTGGTCGAGGCTCGACGCGAACGCGACGATGCCGTAACGCGACACCGTGCCGTAGGTCGGGCGCAACCCGACGTTGCCGCAGAGCGACGACGGCTGCTTGATCGACCCGCCGGTGTCGGAGCCGAGCGCCCACGGCGTCAGTCCCGCGGACACCGCCGCGGCGGACCCGCCGCCCGAGCCGCCCGGAACGCGCGTCGGGTCCCACGGGTTCTTGCTCGGGCCGAAGGCCGAGTTCTCCGTCGACGAGCCCATGGCGAACTCGTCGGTGTTCGTCTTGCCGAGCAGCTGCAGCCCGGCGGTCTTGCAGCGCGCGGCGACGGTCGAGTCGAAGACCGGCACGTAGGACTCGAGGATCTTCGAGCCGGCCGTGGTCCTGACGCCCTTCGTCGAGATGACGTCCTTGAGCGCGATCGGCACGCTGTCGTTGCCGTCCGCGTCAACGAGCGTGAGGAAGCAGTTGAGCTCCTCGTTGCGCGCGTCGATCGCCTCGCGGTACGCGGCGCGCAGCTCGGCGGCCGAGACCTCTTTGCGCTCGAGCAGGCCCGTGGCCTCCTCCGCCGTCAGGCGCAGCGTGTCGATCACGCAGCCGGCTCGCCGGTCGGCGGCACGCGGAAGTGGTCGCCGTCGCGCTCGGGCGCGTTCGCGAACACGTCGTCGAGCGCGAGCGAGGGCCGCAGGTCGTCGGGGCGGAATGCGTTCACGACGTCGAGCGGATGCGACGTCGGCGGGACGTCGGTGAGGTCGAGCTCCGACACCTTGCCGACGGCCTCGAGGATGTCGTTCAGCTGCACATCGAGACGCGAGATCTCGTCCTCGGTCAGCTCGAGGCGAGCGAGCGCCGCCACGTGCAGTACGTCGTCCCTCGTGATCGCCATCTGGACCTCCTCATACAACCAAGGCGCCGACTCGGCGGCGCCGCATAGAGGTCGCTCGAGCTCTGCTCGTGCGACCGTCTACTCCCCTATTGGATGCATCCCATCTGAGAAAAACATACGCCGGAAACAAAGAGGCCCCCTTTCGGGGGCCTCTGCACTCGGTTCCGAAAGGAAAGCTAGACAGGCATGACGTTCGCGGCCTGAGCGCCCTTGGGGCCCTGCACGACCTCGAACTCAACACGCTGACCTTCGGTCAGCGACTTGTAACCCTCCTGGGAGATCGC
>JBJMJR010000036.1:0-3253 GCA_045806245.1 Gaiellaceae bacterium
CGACCATGCTGGTGTCGGGAATTCCGCCCCAGCCCGTCAGCCGCCAGTAGTCGGTCGCCCCGAGGTAGAGCAGGTCGGAAAGCGCTGCGATGACGCTGCCGATCAGGAAGAACCCGACCATCAGCTGCGCGGCGGGACTGTCGGCGTGAACAACTGCGCGCACCGCGAGCGCCAAGACGAAGAGCGCCATGAAGGCGAGCGCGAAGATCGTGTCGCGGGCGATGATGTCCCAGAGGATGCTGTGCTGGTGTGCGAACTGCGAGACCCAGTAGCTCGCTTCGTTCTGGACTGCTGCCGGTGAGCCCGTCGGGCGGTAATCGTTGGCGCCGAGCGCGTCGGTCGCATCGAGCAGATAGAGAATCGTTCCGATTAGAAAGCCGGCTCCGGATACGTAGCCGGCGATGCGTCCGATTCGACGCCAACTTGCTGTGGTGTCCGTTGCATTCATCGGGCCTCCAGGGTCGCGGCTGGCATTGAGCGTCTGACGTTAGGGCGGGTGTTTGCCCGCGTCGTCCACGCAGCCCCGCGACCGGCGTACAGGCGCACCCTGACGCTGAGCGGGGGTGGGCTTGGTCGAAATCCGACCGCGGCCATGCGACGATTCCGAGGGTGGTGCCTTCTGCGCTCGTTCTTGTCGTCGACGACCATCCGGGCTTCCGGAGGCTGGCGCGGCGGACGCTCGAGCTATCAGGCTTCCGCGTCGCTGAGGCTGTTGATGGCGCAGAGGCGCTGACGGAAGCTGCCCGATTGCGGCCGGACGTCGTGCTGCTGGATATTCAGCTTCCGGACGTCGACGGATTTGCTGTTGCACGGTCACTCGCCGAGACCGACTGTCCAGCGCCGGTGGTGCTGACCTCGACACGCGAGGCGGCGGATTACGGCGACCGAATCGGCAGAAGTAGCGCGGTTGCCTTCCTGCCGAAGACAGCCCTTTCCGGGGCTGCGCTCAGGGCGCTGCTCGAGCGTCGATGAACCGCCGGGCGACGCTTCTGTTCCTGGTCGCGCTGGCCGGCGTCGCGATCGGGCTCAGCGCGGAGCACTACTCGAGGCACACGCCCGAGAACCACTGGCTCGACCTCGCCGTCGGCTGGACGTATATCGGCGCAGGCTTGATCGCTGTCGCTCGTCGTCCCGGCAACCGCATCGGCCCCTTGATGCTCGCCTTCGGATTCTCGTGGTTCATCGGGAATTTCGGGAACGCCCCTGTGCCGCTGCTGCTCTCGCTCGGCGTCGGCTTCCAGGCGATCAGCTCCGGCTTTCTCGCCCATCTCGTGCTCGCCTATCCGGACGGTCGCTTGACCCGCCGCCCCGAACGCACGGTTGTGGCGCTGATCTACGGCTGGCTGCTCGCCCAGAGCATGGTCTACCTGCTCAGCTTCGACCCAGCTCGGTTCCCTGACTGCAGCCACTGCCGATCTGCGCCGCTCGCCATGTTCCCGAGCCGGGCCGCCGTCGACGCCGCCGACACCGGCGGGAACGTCGCCGCCGCAGTCTTCGCGATCCTCGTGCTCGCGCTGGTGCTGCAGCGATTCCTGCGTTCGAGCACGTTCGCCCGTCGCGAGCTCACACCGCTCTGGATCGGCGCCGCCTTGATCGCGGCCTCGTTCGTGCTCGAGGGGGTGCACGGTGCAGCGTTCAGCCAACAGGACCCGGCGCAACAGCTCCTGATCGACCTGCAAAAGGTGGCCGAACTGCTCGTCCCGCTCGCCTTTCTCGCCGGCCTGTTGCGGTCGCGGCTCGCCGAGTCGTCCATTGCGCGGCTGGTCGTCGAGCTCAGCGGACCGCTACGCCCCGGCGACCTGCGCAGCCATCTCGCCCGCGCGCTTGCCGACCCGTCGCTTCAGCTCGCCTACAGCGTCCCCGGCGGCGGCAGCTTCGTCGACGACGACGGTCGCGCCGTCGCGCTCCCGCGCGGCGACGCCGAGCGGGCAACCACGTTCGTCGCGAACGGCTCGCGTCCGATTGCCGCGCTAATCCACGACCGTGCCCTGCGCGAGCGGCAACCGCTGGTCGATGCGGTCGGCGCGGCGGCGCGACTTGCGCTCGAAAACGAGCGCCTCCACGCGGAGGTTCGCGCCCAGCTCGAGGAAGTCCGCGCCTCGCGCGCACGCATCGTCGAGGCCGCCGACGCCGAACGCAAACGCGTCGAGCGGAACCTCCACGACGGCGCCCAGCAGCGCCTGGTCACGCTCTCGCTCGAGCTGGCGCTCGCCCGCGAGCAGGCCGCAAACGGCGCCAGCGCCGAGCTCCGAGCCTCACTCGAGGAAGCAGCCGACGAAGTCGCGCAAGCGCTCACCGAATTGCGCGAGCTCGGCCGCGGGCTGCACCCATCGATCCTCACGGAAGCAGGTCTCGGCGCCGCCCTCGAAGCACTTGCAGAACGCGCCGCCCTGCCGACGTACGTCACCAGCGATCTCGCTCAGCCGCTCCCTCCGTCTGTCGAAGCCGCTGCCTACTTCGTCGCTGCGGAAGCACTCGCGAACGCAGGCAAGCACGCCCGCGCGAGCCGGATCGACCTGAACGCCCACATCGAGCACGACCAGCTCGTGCTGCTCATACGAGACGACGGCATCGGCGGTGCATGCGCGACCGACGGCTCCGGCCTCGCCGGACTGGCGGACCGCGTCGCCGCGCTCGGCGGCAAGCTCAGCATCGAGAGCAATCCCGGCCACGGCACCCAACTGCGGGCGGAATTCCCATGCGGGTAGTCGTCGCCGAAGACTCGCTGCTCTTCCGCGAGGGCCTTTCCCGGCTCCTACGCGAGGGCGGCCTCGAGGTCGTCGCGACCGCAGCCGACGCCGACCAACTCCTGATCGACGTCGCGCGCCACCAGCCCGACGTCGCAATCATCGACATCCGCATGCCGCCGACACAGACAACGGAAGGCCTCGAGGCTGCCAAGCGCATACGCGCGACCAACGACAACGTCGGCGTGCTCGTCCTCTCGCAGCACGTCGAGACACACCACGCCCTCGACCTGCTCTCCGACCGGCCCGACGGAGTCGGTTACCTCCTCAAAGACCGAGTGTCCGACCTGCATGAGTTCTGCGACGCGATCCGCCGCATCGGGTGCGGCGGATCGGCAATCGACCCAGAAGTCATTTCACGCCTCCTCAGCCGGCGCCGCCAACACGACCCACTCGCCGAACTGACAGACCGCGAACGGGAAGTCCTCACACTCATGGCCGAAGGGCGATCGAACCAAGGCATCGCCGAACGTCTCTTCCTTTCACCGAAGACGGTCGAGACACAC
>JBJMJR010000037.1:0-148774 GCA_045806245.1 Gaiellaceae bacterium
AGGTCGTCGCGTTCGTCGACGAGCGCAACACCGTCGTCGGCGCGCCGTACGTGAAGACCGAGCACTACCCCGTCTTCGACTGCGCCGTCGGCGACCGCGCCATCCACTACCTCGGTCACGTGAAGATGATGGGCGCGACCCAGCCGTTCATCTCCGGCGCCATCTCGAAGACGGTGAACCTGCCGGAGGAGGCGTCGGTCGAGGACGTGATGAACCTCTACGTCGACGCGTGGAAGCTCGGCGTGAAGGCGATCGCGATCTACCGCGACAACTGCAAGGTGGCGCAGCCGCTGTCCGGCAAGAAGGACGGCGACGCGCAGGAGTCGCTCGTGTCGGCGTTGCCGCCGGCGCCGTTGACGCAGCGCCGCCGGCTGCCGGACGACCGCGTCGAGGTCGGCCGCAAGTTCCGTGTCGGCGAGTACGAGGGCTACATCCACGTCGGCCTGTACGAGGACGGAACGCCGGGCGACATCTTCGTGGACATCGCGAAGGAAGGCACGACGCTCGCCGGCCTGATGAACTCGATCATGATCTCGGTGTCGCTCGGCCTGCAGTACGGCGTGCCGCTCGAGGTCTACGTCTCGAAGTTCTCGCACATGCGCTTCGAACCGAGCGGCCCGACGAACGATCCGGACATCCGCATCGCGAAGTCGATCGTCGACTACGTGTTCCGCTGGATGGGCAAGCGCTTCCTGACGATCGACCAGCAGGAGGAGATCGGGATCATGTCCGCCGAGGTGCGGGCGCGGCTGGCCGACGGGTATCGCAACGGCGCGGAAGCACCGGCGGCAACTCCGGCGGCTCCGGTCGAAGCAGCTCCTCCCGGCCAGACGGCGCTGTTCAACGCCTTCGAGGATGCACAGGAGTGCGCGAAGTGCGGTGGGCGGATGGTGCGGACCGGGTCTTGTTACACCTGCAGGGACTGCGGGACGAACACCGGCTGCAGCTGACGCTGCGGCGAATCTTCAACGACAGAGGCCGCCGTCGCGCGGCCTCTGTCGTTCTGTAGGCCGTCGGAGGCCTCAGAATTCAGGTCGTGATCGCGTGGGCCGCACTGAACCCGGCGCTGAGCCAGATCGAGCACGAGCACGGCGACACCGTTATGCCTGCTGCGTCGACCATCAAGCTCTTCATCTACTCCGCGTTCCGGCGCTCGAAGCTCGATCCGAACGAGGTGGTGCCGTCGCCGCGGACCGGCGGCTCGGGTGTCGCCGAATATCTGCAGACGCCGCTCGCGCTCGCCGACCACGCGTTCCTGATGCTCGCCGTGAGCGACAACGCGAGCACGAACGTGCTACTCGACCGGCTCGGCTTCGATGCGGTCGCCGCTGAGATCGACCGGCTCGGGCTCGAGCACACGCGCGTGCGGCGCAAGATGAGAAGCGACGGCGCGGAGAACGAGACGACCGCCGTCGACCTGGCCACCGGTCTCGCGCGCCTGCTCGACGAGCCGTTCGCCGAGGACATGCTCGTGGCGCTGCGAGTTGCCGCCGACGCGGACTCATTCCTGCCGCATGTCCTGCCCCATGCCACGATTGCGGCCAAGTCGGGCGAGCTCGAGAGCGTCCGGCACGAGATCGCGTACATCGTCGAGGGCGACCGTCGGCTCGTCACCGCCGTCTGCTCCTCGCCGCCCGAGGCGCCCGACGTCCTCGCGCGGATCGCTGCAGCGAAGATGAGCCGGTGAGGCTCGGCCTCCTGCTCATTGTCCTGCTGCTGTGCGGCTGCGGCGGCCACGCGACACACCGCGAAGTTCTGCACGTTCACGTGCACGGGCCGGCTCACAATCTCCCGGTCACCGAGGGCTGCTTCCTCCTGCTGCGCTCGAACGTCGTCGGCGGCGGGTGGATGACGTACTGCCTCGAGCGTTTCATCAACGATCCGGGGCCCAACGTGACCGTGCTCGATTCGGGACGAGTGACCTTCGAGCTGCCCACGCACAAGGTCCAGGCACGAGTCCACGTGGCGACGAAGTTCGGGCCCGACGGCGAGCACGCGACGCAAACGTTGCGCGGAAGGGTCGTCGGCGGCGGGACGATCGCCGGCGGCGGCCCGTACGTCGAGGCGCCGCCCGGACACGTCGGCGCCTCCGACCTCCGCTACACGATCCGGCTCGGCACCTAGCGCTTCGTGCTGGCAACACCGGCGAGACGCCAGCGTCCCGGCTGGTCGTCCGTGAGAGGCAGGTCTACATTCGCTGCATGTCCTTCTTCAAGCCACTCATCCAGCGCCGCACCTATCTCGAGACCTTCGACCTCCTCCTCGACCTCGCCGTCGGCACGCTCTGGTTCACCGTCTTCACGACGCTGATCTCGACGGGTGCGGGACTGCTGATCACACTGGTCGGGCTACCGATCCTGACCGCGACCCTCTACCTCGCGCGCGCCGCAGCGCACGCCGAGCGCGCCCGTGTCAGCAGCTTCCTCGGTCTCGCGATCGAAAGGCCGACGTACCGGCAGCCCAGGGGCACGGGTGTCTGGCACCGCCTCACCGCCCCGTTCCGTGACCCGACGACCTGGAAGGAGCTCTTCTACGTCTGGCTCGTGCAGCCGATCCTCGGCGTCGTGAACTTCACGGTGGCAGTCACGGCGTGGGCCGTGCCGCTGTGGGCGGTCACGCTGCCCGTCTACGCAATCCACGGGAAGGGCTCCGCCCCCGAGATCTGGTCGGGGCGAACGCTCGACACCTGGCACGAAGTGCTCCCGGTCGTGATCGGAGGCATCCTGGTGCTGCCGCTCGCCCCGTGGGTGATCCGCGGTTTCGCCGCGGCCGACCGTCGCGCGGCCCGCTGGGGCCTCAGCCCGAGCAAGCTGGCGACGCTCCGCGAGACGCAGGCGCGCTCGGTCGACATCGCCATGTCCGACCGCCGGCAGATCGAGCGCGACCTGCACGACGGGGCGCAGCAGCGGCTCCTCTCGCTCGGAATGGACCTGGGCATGGCGCTCGAGAAGTTCGAGACAGATCCCGAAGCCGCACGCGGGCTCGTCGGCGACGCGCACGCCGAGCTGCAGCGCGCGATGGCCGAGCTCCGTAATCTGGCGCGCGGGATTCATCCCGCCGTCCTGACCGACCGCGGTCTCGACGCGGCGCTCTCCGCACTCGCCGCGCGCTCCACCGTCCCCGTCCACCTCGACGTCCGGCTGGCCGACCGGCCGCCCGCGTCCGTCGAGGCGACCGCGTACTTCATCGTCGCCGAGGCGCTCACGAATGCCGCGCGCTACGCGAACGCGAAGAGCGTCCACGTCCACGTGCGCGACGTGGACGACAGGCTGAAGATCGAAGTCACCGACGACGGCGTCGGCGGTGCCGAGCAGCGCCCCGGCGGAGGTCTCGCCGGCCTCGCGGACCGTGCCTCGTCGGTCGAGGGCTCCCTGCGGATCAGCAGCCCCGAGGGCGGCCCGACTGTCGTCGCCGCCGAGCTGCCGTGCGCATAGTCATCGCCGAAGACTCGGCGCTGCTGCGCGACGGGCTCACGCGCATGCTCGGCGACCACGGACACGAGGTCGTCGGCGCGATCGGCGATTCGGTCGGGTTGACGCAGCTGGTCGAGCGCGAGGACGCGGAGCTCGTCGTCCTCGATGTGCGCATGCCGCCGACGCACACCGACGAAGGCATCCGGGCGGCGCTCGAGTTGCGCGGCCATTGGCCGCACCTCCCGATCGTCGTCCTCTCGCAGTACGTCGAGGAGAACTACGCGAGCGAGTTGCTCGCCGGCGACCTGGGCGGCATCGCGTATGTCCTGAAGGACCGGGTCACGGACGTCCGCGAATTCATCCAGACCGTCGAGCGCGTCGCACAGGGCGGCACCGCGATCGATCCCGAGGTCGTGTCACAGCTGCTCGCGCGCACACGCAAGCAGCAGCCGATTGCAGAGCTGACGCCGCGCGAGCGCGAGGTGCTCGGGCTGATGGCGGAGGGCCGCTCGAACGCCGCGATCGCCGGGCTGCTCGTGATCACCCAGCGCGCCGTCGAGAAGCACGTGAAGAACATCTTCCAGAAGCTGCGGCTCGCGCCGGCGGATACCGACCACCGGCGCGTGCTCGCAGTTCTCAGGTATCTCGAGTCGCGCTAAGCGGCCAGCTCGAGCGCAGGCTCGGACTCGACGACGTCGTCGCCCTGCGCGAGCTCCTCGCGTCGGATGAGCACGAAGGTGGCGACGACTCCGACCGCAGCGATGATCACCCCTGCCAAGAAGGCGCCGTGGAAACCCGTGACCAGGGCGGATGCTTTCGCCGAGCCTGTCGAGAGCGCGTCGGTCGTCCGCGTCGTGGCGATCGTCGAGAGCGCCGCGATCCCGAGCGCGCCGCCGATCTGCTGCGACGTGTTGATCAACCCGGACGCGAGGCCGGCTTCGGCCGGCTGGATCCCCGCCAACGCGGCGATCGAGATCGGCACGAACGAGAAGCCGAGACCGACGGCGACGAGGATGAAGCCCGGCAGCAGGTCACCGACGTACGTGCCTGCGACCGAGACCTGGGTGAAATAGGCGAGCCCGAGCGTCAGCGAGACCATGCCGATCAGCAGCACAGGCTTGACGCCGATGCGCGTCACGAGCTGCGCTGCGATCGCCGACGTGAAGATCGCTCCGCCCGCAACCGGCAGGTAGGCGATGCCCGTCTTCATCGGCCCGTAGCCCAGCACCTGCTGCATGTAGAGCGTCAGCATCAGGAAGAGCGAGAAGGTCGCCGTCCCGAGGATGAAGCCCGCGACATTCGCACCGGTCACCGTCTTGATGCGGAAGATCCCGATGCGCATCAGCGGCTCGGAGTGGCGCAGCTCCCACACGACGAACCCGACCAGCAGGATCGCCGACGCAGCGAAGAACGAGAGCGCTTTCGCGGAGAGCCAACCGTCCTGTCCGGCACGCGTGATCGCGTACACGAACGAGGAGAGCCCCGAGGTCACGAGAATCGCACCGAGCGCGTCGAAGGACTTGACGGACGCGTCGCGGCTCTCGCGCAGCAGGATCGGCGTGAGGATGAACGCGGTCACTCCGATCGGGACGTTGACGAAGAAGATCCACGACCAGCTCAGCGCCGAGGTCAGCACACCGCCCATCAGGACGCCCGCAGCCGCTCCGAAGCCGCCGACTGCGCCCCAGACGCCGAGTGCGATGTTGCGCTCGCGGCCCTCGGTGAAGGTCACGGACAGGATCGAGAGCGCTGCCGGCGCGATCACGGCCGCGCCGAGGCCCTGAAACGCGCGTGCGCCGATCAGCGAGGCCTCAGACCACGCGAAACCGGCAAGCAACGACGAGATCGTGAAGACGACCGTCCCCGCCAGGAAGACCCTGCGCCGCCCGAGCAGGTCGGCCGCACGCCCACCGAGCAGTAGAAAACCGCCGAAGACGAGCGCGTAGGCGCTGATGACCCATTGCAGGTTCTGCTCCGAGAAGCCGAGGTCGACCTGGATCGAAGGTAGCGCGACATTCACGACGGCGATGTCCAAGACGACCATGAACTGAACGGCGCTGAGCAGAGCGAGCGCGAACCATTTCCTTCGATCTGAACTGATCATGAAATCCATCCCTTGTTCGAAAAGAGCTTCTGCTTCAGCTTGCAGGCCGCGCTCGAGGCTGCGAAAGGGTCTGGGCCGGTGAGTCGAGGTGCGGTTAACCGCACCTGCTAGACAACCCGTGTGGACTGGTTCGTCATCAACGCACGCGATGCGCAGTGGCTGCACAACGAGAAGTTCGGCGCGTACACGCGCTTCGAGCCCGAGGGGGAGCGCTTCGACCAGGTCGGCATCAACATCAGCGTCCTGCAGCCCGGCCAGCCGATGTGCCTGTATCACGGCGAGGCGGACCAGGAGGGCTTCCTCGTCCTCTCGGGCCAGGCGGTGCTCTTGATCGAAGGCGAGGAACGACCGCTCGAGCAGTGGGACTACGTGCACTGCCCGCCCTGGACGGAGCACGTGATCGTCGGAGCGGGCGACGGGCCCTCGCTCGTCCTCGCAATCGGTGCCCGGCAGGGGAAAGGCGTTGTCTATCCCGTCTCCGAGCTTGCGCAGCGCCACCACGCAGGCGCCGAGATCGAGCACCGAAGCGGCGCCGAGGGAAAGGCCGGCGAAAGCCCGTACAAAGGCTTTCCCGAAGACGTCCCCGGCGAGTCGCCGCTGTAGGTCGAGTGCGTCAGCGTCCGCTGGCGGAGAAGTGCTGATAGTCGGGCGAGCGCGTCCAGCGGCCGCCCCACTTCCAGCCCACGGACGCAAACGCGCCAACCAGCACCCCGCCGCTTACCGCCATGCCCGCCCGCACGCGGCTCCGTTCCCGGTAGGCGCGGCCCGCCGGCGGCAGCACGTGGCCGTTCAGCACATAAGGGTTCTCCACCGGATTGACGTCGATCGCCGTGCCGTAGGCATGCTCCGACCAGCCGGAGCCACCGACGGCACGACGGCAGTTGAAGGCGGACGTGTTGTCGGCCGCCATCGACGCGTCGTCGCTGCCGCGAAACGCGGCGACTGGCGCCATCCGCCGAATCGGGAAGCGCGCGGCGTAGAGCCGGCGGAAGACGGCGACGACATCGCGCGCAACGCGACGGTTGACGACGAGTGCGCCGAGATGCGAACGACCGTCGAAGCCGTAGTACGTCACGCGCACGAGCCGCAGCTCGGCCGGCGCCACGGGGCAGCCGCTCCGGTACGAAAAGCGGACGTCCTGTTGGCGGACCGGCGAGACCGTTCCGACGAAGGCGAGCACGAGTGCGACGACGGCCACGTCGCTGAGCGTACTCTCGGCCCCGATGACGCTGGCCGTTCACGTCGTCGCCGCCGCGCTTGCGGCTGCATGCCCGTCGTATCCGTCGGTCGCTCCCGCGACGACGCAGCTGATCACCGTCACCGCCCCTCGTCCCCGGACGACGTCGGCGACGCTGCGCACGTGGCGCCGCGACGGCGACTGTTGGCGCCCGGTCGCCGGCCCGTACACCGCGCGCGTCGGGTGGAACGGCCTGAGCCGCAACCGGCACGAGGGCGACGGGACGACGCCGATCGGGACGTTCCCGATCATGCCCCGCATGTACGGGGTCGCACCGAATCCGGGCGTGAGCTTCCGCTACACGCGCCTGCGCTGCGGCGACTGGTGGGTCGAGGACCCGGCATCGCGCGCGTACAACACGTTCCAGCGCGTCGGCTGCGGCGTCCGACCGCCCTTCAAGGTGACGACGCCCGACATGTCCAAGAGCCCCCGGGCCTACGAGTTCCTGGCCGTCATCGGCTTCAACGCCGACCCGATCGTGCCGGGCCGCGGGTCGGGGATCTTCCTTCACGTGCAGGTGCACAGCTCGACGAACGGCTGCGTCAGCCTGCCGCGCGCCCAGTTGCTGCGCGTCCTGCGCTGGCTGCGTCCCGCGCCGGCTGCGCAGATCGCCATCTCCACAGCGTAAGTTGACACTTACGTAAGTGTCTGCTTAACTAATCGCCGTGGAGGCCGCACTGAAAGCAATCGCCGAGCCGAGACGGCGCGCGATCCTGAGCCTCGTCCGCGACGGAGAGCTCAGCGCCGGCGAGATCGCGTCGCACTTCGACGTCACGCGGCCTGCCGTCTCGCAGCACCTGAACGTCCTGAAGGAGGCGGGCCTCGTGAACGAGCGACGCAACGGAACCCGGCGCCTCTACCGGGCGCGTCCCGAAGGGCTCACCGAGCTCCGGGACTTCCTCGAGGGCTTCTGGGACGCCCGGCTCGAGGCACTCAAACGCGAAGCAGAGAAGGAGGAGCAGAAGCAGCATGAACACCGCAACTGACACGAAGGTCTACGAGCGCACGCTCACGATCGACGCCAGCCCAGAGACCGTCTGGGAGTTCTTCGTCGACCCTGCGAAGGCGCAGCGCTGGATGGGGATCGACGCGGACTTCGACGCGCAGCCCGGTGGCAGCTACCGCTGCGTCGTCATTCCGGGTCATACGGCGATCGGAGAGTTCGTCGAGCTCGACCGGCCGAACAAGCTCGTCTTCACCTGGGGCTGGGAGGGCAGCGAGGACGTGCCGCCCGGCTCGACGACGATCGAGGTCGAGCTCGCGGAGGAGGGAGAGAAGACGAGCGTTCGCTTCGTCCACAGCTTCTCGGCCGCAGAGGCGGCCGCCTCACACACGACCGGGTGGGATCACTACCTGCCGCGACTCGAGGTCGCAGCCGCAGGCGGCGACCCGGGCGAAGATCCCTGGGTCTCCGACGCACCGTCGATGTAGGAGCTAGCGCGAGACGGACAACGCGCGGAGGATCTCCTCCGCCTCTGCGACGATCGCGCGGACGACGTCACCGGCCGGCTTGACCTCGTCGATCAAGCCGGCCGACTGACCGATCCACATCAGGCCGTCGTCGGCGTTGGTCTCCTGGAACGAGCCGACCTCTTCCCACAGGCGTGCGCGACGGCGCCGCAGCTCGGGCTCCCGCCCGAGCCACTGCTCGACGAAGCGGGTGCGCTTCACGCGCGCCCACGCGCCCGGCCAGTCGCGCCCGCTCAGCGAATCCGACAGCGTCGTCACGAGCGTGTCGCCGCCGTCGCTGGCGACGATCGCATCTTTGTACGCCTGCTCGACCGGCGCCTCGTCGGTGGCGAGGAAGCGCGTACCGAGCAGCACGCCGTCGGCGCCGAGCGCGAGCGCGGCTGCGAGGCCGGCACCGTCGGCGAAACCGCCGGCCGCGAGGACGGGCAGCGGGGCAACGGCCTTGACGACCTGCCGCACGATCACGGTGCCCGCGATCTCGCCGATGTGTCCCCCGCCCTCGTTCCCCTGCGCGACGATCACGTCTGCTCCGGCTTCGGCTGCGCGAATCGCGTCCTCGACGAGCGGGACCATGTGCATCACCCGGCAGCCGCGCTCATGCGCCTTCGCGAAGATCGCGGCGAGGTCCTGATCCTCGCGCGGCCACGCCGTCGAGAGCACCTCGGGCTCCAACGCGAGCGCTTCGTCGAGGCGATCCTCCATCGCGTGCAGGAGGAGGTTGATCCCGAGCGGTTTCGCCGTCAGCTCGCGCGCCGTGCGGATCATCTCCGCGACGTCGTCCGGCGGCAGGAACGAGGCGCCGAACACGCCGAGTCCGCCGGCCTCCGAGACGGCGGCAACGAGCTCGCCGCTCGTCGAGCCGCCGCCCATCCCTGCCGATGCGACGGGATGCTCGACGCCGACGGTCTCGGTGAATCGAGTCTCGATCCGACGACTCTACGCCGTCCGACCCCGGGCCTTAAAGTCGGCCGCGCTCGATTCCGTAACCACAACAGGAGGGGCAATGGAACCGGCTGTGACCAGCCGCCCGCGCACAGGCTTTGCGCGCTGGGCGGCACTTTCAGGAGCGGTCTACGTGGTGCTGTTCGTCGTGGGAACGATCGTGCTCTTCGCGGGCACGAAGGGTGGAGACGACCCGCCGGCCGTCGTGAGGGCGTGGTACTCGGACAGCGGTCACCGCGACCGGCTGAACCTCGGCTGGGTGCTGGTCGGCCTCAGCATCTTCTTCCTGCTGTGGTTCGTCGCGGCGCTGCGACGCAACGTCAGCGTGGGCGATCCGGACGGCCTCCTCACCTCGATCGTCGGCCTCGGCGGCGGTGTCTATGCGGCAGTGGCGCTCGTGGCCGTGGGGCTCGAGGACGGCATCAAGACGATGAGCGACGACACGTACCACCATCGGGTCTACCCCGAGCTGATTCATGCGGCAGACGATGCCGGGTGGGTGATCCACGCGGGCGGCGCCGCCGGGCTCGCGGCGATGATCATCGCCGCCTCCTATGCGTTCATGCAGCGCGGGACGTGGCCCCGCTGGGCCGGGTGGCTGGGGATCGTCGTCGGCGTGCTCTCGCTCGCGTCGGTCGTCTTCTTCCCGCAGTTCCTGTTCCTGCTGTGGATCCTGGTGGTGTCGATCCTCATGTTCCTTCGGCCCGCGAGGTACGAGCAGGCTACGACGATGTAGGAGAATCGCCGCGTGAAGATCCGCGCGGCGGTCCTGGAGGAGTTCGGCGCACCGCTCGAGGTGCAAGAGCTCGATCTGGCGGAACCGCAGGCGGGCGAGGTGCTGGTGCGCCTCGCCGCCTGCGGCGTCTGTCACACCGACCTGTACACCGCCTCGGGCGCCGACCCGTCCGGCTACGCACCGACGGTGCTCGGCCACGAGGGCGCGGGCGTCGTCGAGCGGGTCGGCGACGGCGTGCGCGACGTCGCACCCGGTGACCACGTCGTCACGCTCTTCTCGCCGCAGTGTCGCGAGTGCATCCATTGTCGCGACCACCGTACGAACCTCTGCCTGGCGATCCGCGAGCAGCAGAACCAGGGCTACTTGCCGGACGGCACGACGCGGCTGTCCCGCGTCGGCGAGCCGATTCGGCACTTCATGGGCACGTCCACCTTCGCGGAGTACACCGTGGTGCCGGAGATCGCACTCGCGAAGATCGCTCCCGACGCGCCGCTCGACCGGGCGTGCCTGTTCGCGTGCGGTCTCTCCACCGGGCTCGGAGCAGCCATCAACACCGCCCACGTTGCGCCAGGATCGACGTGCGTGGTGTTCGGCGCGGGCATGGTCGGCCTCGGCGCCGTCGCCGGCTGCCGGCTGCAGGGCGCCGAGCGGATCGTCTGCGTCGACCTGTCCGACGACCGGCTTGCGCTCGCACGGGCGCACGGCGCGACGCAGACGCTCACGGGCGGGCCCGACACGGTGCAGGAGATCCTCGACCTCACCGACGGCTTCGGCGCCGACTACACGTTCGAGGCGACGGGCAACGTGCAGGTCATGCGTCAGGCGGTCGAGGCTGCGCGGATGGGTTGGGGCCTCGCGACCGTGTGCGGCGTCGCAGGCAAGGGCGAGACGCTCGACATCGTGCCCCGCTTTCTGATCACCGGCCGCCGCGTTGCCGGGTCCTCGTTCGGCGGCGTCAAGGGACGCGACCAGGTCCCGGAGTTCGTCGACCGCTACCTCGCCGGCGAGATCGACGTCGACTCGTTCGTCTCGCACAAGCTGACACTCGACGACGTGAACCGCGGCTTCGAGCTGATGGAGGCGCAGGACGGCATCCGCAGCGTGATCGAATTCGCCTGACGAATCGAACGGAGCTCAGACAACCGCACTGAGATCGTCGCCCTCGCTCGTGCGCAGCGCCTGGGCACGGTGCCGGCGCTTCATGCGGTACATCGCGTCGTCCGCCTCGCGCAACAGCGTGCCGGCCTCGCAGTCCGAGCCGCACACCGCGACGCCGAAGCTCGCGGACAACACCAGCTCGTCGGCGATTCGCTGCGCTGCAGCCGCCGCGTCCTCGGCGGACGCCTCGGCGAGGATGACCGCGAACTCGTCCCCACCGATCCGGAAGGCGTTGTCGCCGCTGCGAATCATTGCGCGCAGCGCGTCCGCGACACGCTCGAGGGCCGCGTCGCCGGCGGCATGCCCTTGCGTGTCGTTGACCGTCTTCAGCTCGTCCATATCGAAGATGACGAGCGCGAGCGGGCGTTCATAACGCCGGCTGCGGGCGACCTCGGCGTCGAGCCGCTGCACGAACGAGCGACGGTTGAGCAAGTTCGTCAGCGGATCGTGATCTGCCAGAAAACGCATCTGCTCGAACTGCTCGGCCGCGTACAGCGCGGTCGTCGCCTGGTTCGCGAACACCCGCAGCGCCTGCAGGCGCTCGGCCGACGGGATCAGCCGGTCGTCGGGATCGTCCGCCCAGATGAAGCCGATCTCTTCGCCGTTGCGGTCCTGCAGCGGCACGAGCAGCCAGTGGTGGTTCCACGCGTGCGGCCCGCGGCCGTTGCGCTGCGAGCTGTACTTCACGTGCTCGGAGCCGATGCGCTCGCGCGCGGCCTCACTCGGCACGAGGTAGCAACCCGAGACGGCAAACTCCGGATCGAACAGCGCGCGCATCGGGTCGAACGGGATGGCCCGCAGCACGGCCGGGTCGCCCGGCGCCCAGCCGGACGACGCACGGGAGCGCAACAAGCCCGTCTCGTCGTCGACGAGCTCGATCGAGACCTTGTGGAACCCGAGCGCGGTCTGGATGCCGCGACAGACGGTCTCCAGGATGGCTTGCGTCGACTGCGCCGCCGTCAGCGTGGAGGACACCTCGAGCAGCTGCTCGAGACTGGCGCGGTGGCGCGCGGTCCGTTCCGCCTGCTGCGCCGCCTCGATCGCGATCGCGGCATGGGCCGCGAGCGCGCAGAGCACCTCCAGCTCGGCGTCGTTCGGACGCCGGCCGCTGCGCGGCTCGCCGACCGAGAAGATCGCCAGCATCCGGCCTTCGGAATCTTCGAGCGGGACGAAGAGCTCGTCCTCGGGATGCCAGGCGTCCGGCTCGTCAGACGTGACCATCTGCGGGACGTAGCGCTTCCCCACATCGCCGGTCCAGTCGAACGATCCGTGCGGGATCAGGAAGGCACCGCCGCGGCGGAATTCCTCCGTGAGCAGATGTCGCCACGCGACCCACTCGTACGTGCTGCCGAGGAGCGCGTCGCGCGCGTCCTTGCTGCCGTGCACGTCGGTGACGCAGAAGTCGTCGAACTCGGAGCGATAGAGATTGAGGACGACCGTCTCGAACTCCAGCGCGTCCGCGACCGTCTGGACGATCGTCCCCAGCGCGCTCTTGAGGTCGCGCTGCCCGCGGACCACGCTCGTCACCTCGAGCAGAGCCTGCACGCTCGAGCTGCCGAAGGACTTCTTCAGTTGTCTTTGACCCCGAGGACCAGGTCGCCGCATGAGCACTCCTTGAGTACGAGGAGAATCGCGCTCCTGGGCCGCGGGGGACTCCCCCGCATGAGGGATTTCCCCGCGTAAGATGTGCATATGTGCCGCAATATCCACACACTCTTCAACTACGAGCCGCCCGCGACCGAGCATGAGGTCACCGACGCCGCGCTGCAATACGTCCGCAAGATCAGCGGCTTCGCCAAGCCGTCGCAGGCCAACGAGGAAGCGTTCGCCCGAGCGGTCGACGAGGTCGCAAGCGCGACGCAAAGGCTGATCGACGCACTCGTCACGTCCGCGCAGCCGAAGGACCGCGAGGTCGAGGCAGCACGGGCGCGCGAACGCGCGGCGAAGCGTTTCGCCGGCGTAGGCGCCTGACCCTGCGGGTCAGGCGACGGGGGGACCCGCTTCGCGGAGGACGCGCGCGGGCAAAGCCCGCGCGCTCTAGTGGTGGTCGGCGTTTGTTCTCTGCCGTGCGGCTCGGCCATGCTGCGCGTGGCCGACTCGCATCAGTTCGCCTCCACGTAAGCCTTCGCTTCGCGTCGGCTTACGCTCCGGCTTTGGTCGCAGGGTGCTTCAGCGTTTCGTCCCGCGCGTAGGAATACGTGACCGCGTCGCGTCGTTGTCGACGACATGAGCGTCTATGCAGGGTTGATCATCCGCAAGGATTGGAACGAGAGCACCGACCGCGACTGGGCCGACGTGCTCGCGACCCTGCCGCTGTTCGCCGGTATCGGCAAGCGCGGCCTGCGCCGCATCGCCGCCGACGCGGAATTCGCCGAGTTCTTGCCGGGCGACACGGTCGTTTCCGCGCGCGCACGCGGGGATTATTTCTACGTCATCCTGAGCGGGAGAGCGAAGGCAATCGCGAAGCCTGCTGCCCGTACGCTCGAGGCCGGCGACTACTTCGGCGAGATGAGCTTGCTCGACGGCGAGCCACGTTCGGCTTCGATCGTCGCGAGCGAAGAGCTGCACGTGATGCGCCTGGCACGTCGTGCATTCGATGCGGCACTCGAGCGGCACCCGTCCATCTCACGCAGCTTTCTCAAAGAGCTCGGGACGCGCGTACGCGTGCTCGAGCGCCAGGCTGCACAGCGAACGCCGTAGCACGTGCGGGGTGAAGCCCCGAAGTTCTGGACGATGCGGCGGGCGCACAGCAGGCGGCCGGCTACGTATCGCTGTCCGTTCTGCGGTCAGCTGCTGCACGCGATGAGCGAGCACGTCGTGATCGCGCCCGACGGGGATGTCGAGCGACGGCGGCACGCACACCTCGAGTGTGTCCGTCGCGAACGGGAGGCCGGGCGCTTCCCGCTCTACGAGGACGTCAAGTCAGCCGCAAGCTCTTCCGGCCTTCGAGGTCTCCGACGATTTGTCCGGCGATCCAGTTGACCGCCCAGATCACGACGATCGTTCCGACATACGTCCAGAAGCCGTCGATGGAGAAGTTCGGGGCGATCCACTCCGCGAGCGCGAGCATCGCGACGTTGATCAGGAGGTAGAAGAAGCCGAGCGTCACGATGATCAGCGGCAGCGTCAGGACCGTGAGTAGCGGCTTGACAATGGCGTTCGCGACGCCCAGAACCGCCGAGCCGATCAGGTACGCCGCCCAGCCGTGGATCGAGACGCTGGCCCAAAGCGCATTCGCGATCCAGAGCGCGATCAGGTTGATCACCCACGCGACGACGAGACGACCGGCGAATGGCATGGAAAGAGTGTAGAACGACGGGTATGTTCGCGCGCGTCCACGTCATCCAGACAACCCCGGAACAGTCCGAGGCGAGCCTCGAGATCTTCCGCGAGCAGTTGCTGCCGTGGTTGCGCGACGCGTCCGGCTATCGCGGCGTGATCAGGCTCGTCGACAAGACGAACGACAAGAGCTTGGTCATCTCCCTCTGGTCCGACGAGCAGTCGCTCGCAGCGAGCACCGAGGCAGGCGAGCAGCTCGCGCAGCTCACGGTCGAGAACGTGGGCGCAAAGCGCCTTGCCCTCGAGCAGTACGAAGCGACGCTCTTCGACGTGTGACATGACCGAGTTCGTCCTCGGCGACGACTTCGCACGGGTACTGACGGAGACGACCCAGGCGCTTGTGTGCGTGCTCGACAGCGGCGGCCGCATTCGGCTCTTCAATGACGCCTGCGAGCGGACGACCGGCTTTACCCGCGAGGAAGCCGTCGGGCGGGATGCGCGCGAGCTCGTGATCCCACCCGAAGAGGCCGAGGCATTCGGCGACGTTCTCGCATACATCTGGCGCACGCGTCTCTCGAGCCCGCAGGTGGGGCACTGGCGGACGAAGGACGGCGGCCGCCGCCTGATCGCCTGGTCGAACAGGCTGATGCCGGCGATCGACGGCGACGCCAGCTACCTCGTGACGACCGGCATCGACCTGACGGAGAGCGCCGAGCAGACGGAGGGAGCGCTGAGCGGCGACGTCGAGGCGAAGCTGGCCGAGGTCGGGCGGCTGGCGCAGGAGCAGCGGGCGTTGCGGCGCGTCGCGACCCTCGTGGCCTCGGAGGCGACACCGGAGCGCGTCTTCACGGCCGTCTCGGAGGAGACGTCGCGGGTGCTCGACGTCACTGCCTCGGCTGTCTTCCGCTACGAGGGCGACGACACGGCGACGGTGGTAGGCCGACACGACCGCGACGGCGTGGGCGTCTTCGCCGTCGGCGACCGGATCTTCGCCGACCACAACACCGCGATCGGGAGAGCACGCGACAGTGCGCTGCCGGCGCGCATCGAGGACTACTTCGCGATCGACACGGAGGTCGCGAAGACGATGCGCGACGTCGGCTACCGCTCGACCGTTGCGGCGCCGATCTTCGTCGCCGGCATTCCGTGGGGTGCGATCGCGATCGCCGCACGCGAGCCGCTTCCGGGCGAGAGCGAGGCGCGGCTGATGGGTTTTTGCGAGCTCGTCTCGCTCGCCGTCGCGAGCGCGCAGGCGCGCGAGGATCTGCAGTCGTCGCGCGCACGGCTCGTCAAGACCGGCGACGAGCAGCGCCGCAAGCTGGAGCGCAACCTGCACGACGGCGCGCAGCAGCGGCTTGTGTCGCTCGCGTTGACGCTGCGGCTCGCGCGCTCGAAGCTCCGGTCCGACCCGGCATCGCTGGAGGCGATCCTCGCGGGAGCGGCGAACGAGCTCGACCTCGCGCTCGAGGAGCTACGTGAGCTCGCGCGCGGGCTCCATCCCGCTGCGCTGACCGAGCAGGGCCTCGCGCCGGCGGTGCGCGCACTCGGGAGCAGGTTGTCGGTCGAGGTGGAGGTGGACGACCTGAACGAGCGTCTTCCGGACTACCTGGAGGCGACGGCGTACTACATCTGCTCGGAGGCGCTCACGAACGTCGCGAAGCACGCGCAGGCGACGCATGCGCGCGTGGCGTTCCAGCGCGAGCCGGGCGTGCTCCGGTTCGAGATCACCGACGACGGCCGAGGTGGAGCGGACGGGCGCGGCTCGGGGATCCTGGGACTGCGCGACCGCGCCGAGTCGGCGGGCGGCACGTTGTTCGTGATCAGCCCGCCCGGCAAGGGAACCGTGGTGACGGCAACCTTGCCACTCGGCGACTAGCTCGGCCGGATGCTCTGCCGGAAGTGGAACACGTTGTGCGGGTCGTACGCACGCTTGACCTTCTGCAGGCGCGCGAGGTTCGTCCCGTAGTACGCGTGCTGCCAGTGCGGCAGCTCGGGGTCGATGTAGTTCTGGTACGCGAACGGCGAGACATGCGGTCGTAGCGCCGCGAAGCAGCGCCGCAGCCACGCGAGATTCGGCGCGGCAGCCTCGCCCGCGTTCCAGTACGCCAGGTACTGCATCGAGAACAGCGCGTCACGATGGACGAACGCGGTGGCCGCCTTCGGGATACGGTTGATCGCGCCGCCCCAGGAGTCGAGCAGGACAATGCCCGATCCCGTCCCGGACGTGCGCTTGAGCTCGATCTGGTGCAGCAGCGCGTCGATCCCCGCCGACGAGAGCGGCGCCGTCGAGATGCTGGACTTCGCACCGAAGGTCGAGCGGCCTCCACCGCCGCCGCCTGCGAAATAGTGGACCGCGCCGAGGAACGTCCGCGGCGTCACCGTCAGCCGCGTCGGCGCTCCTGCATTCGCCAGCGGCGCGAGCAGCGCGCGCAACGCCTGCTCCGAGCCGACGAACTGGCCGGCGGACGTGATGCTCGGCGTGCCGGAGCCCGCAGAGGCACTCACGTTCAGCACCGAAGAGAGCCCGTCGGGCGCGTGCGGCGCGAACGCCTGCCATGCCTGGACGACCTCCTTCGCGTTCGACCACGGCCATTCCATCGAGTACGTGGAGACCGCAGGCGCCGGGTTCGCGCGGAAGACGAACCTCGTCACGATTCCGAAGTTCCCGCCGCCGCCGCCGCGGAGTGCCCAGTAGAGGTCGGGATGGTGGTGGGCATTGGCGACGACGGCACTCCCGTCGGCGAGCACAACCGTCGCTTCGAGCAGGTGGTCACATGTGAGCCCGTACTTCCTGCCCGACAGACCGATGCCGCCGCCCTGCGTCAGGCCGGCGATGCCGACTGTCGGACAGGTCCCGCCCGGAATCATTCGGCCGCGGTTCGCGAGCGCGGTGTAGACGCCCAGCAGTTTCGCCCCCGCTCCGGCCGCGGCGTGGCCGTTGGCGGCAACGGAGACCGCGTGCATGCGCGAGAGATCGACGATCACACCCGTCGTCGTCGAGTAGCCGCCGTAGCTGTGTCCGCCCGAGCGCGGGACGATGTGAATGCCGTGCTTGCGTGCCCAGCGCACGGTCTTCTGCACGTCCGCGAGCGACTCGCAGAACGCGATCGCCTGCGGCTTGACGGCATCGAAGCGGGTGTCGTAGTCGACGCGCGCCGCGTCGTACCCGCTCGCCCCGCGCTGGACGACGTCGCCGCGCAGCGCGCGGTCGAGCTCGCGGAAGATGCCCGTCGGCGCGGCGGCAGCGGTGAGCGCATCCGCGAACGGCACCGCGCCGAGCGCAAGCGCGGTTCCGCGCAGCAGCAGCTCCGAACGGCTCAACCGCTCCATGTCACGAATGTACCGACGGCCGCGTGTCGCGCCCTCTGTGCAGGGAATCTTTTCGCGTGTCGTCGACCCCTGGCCGAGGCGCAGGGGATCGTCGTGCGTCGGAACGGCGGCTACGTCGCCAACGACGAGCACCGGTCGTGAGCGACTCGCTCAGCTATACGAGGCGATGAACGCGAGGACCTTCGCCCACGCATCGTCGGACGCGTCCGCGAACTCCTCCTGCTTGCGGTCGAAGAAGCTGTGCGGCGCGCCCTCGTAGGTCACGACGTCGTGCTCGACGCCGGCTCCCTCTAACGCCTCCGCAAACGCCGCGTTGTCCGCGGCGGTGATGTTCTGGTCGGCGCCGGCCTGCAGGGCGAGGATCGGCGCGTTCAGCTCGGCGGCACGCTCGGTCGCGTCGGCCGGCCGCCCGTAGAAGCCGACGGCGCCGCCGAGGCCCTCCTGGTCTGCGGCGGCCAGCCACGACTGGCGGCCGCCGAAGCAGAAGCCGACGGTGAAGATCTTCTCCGCTCCCTTTTCGCGCAGGTGCGCGATGCAGGCCGCGACGTCGGCCTGAACCGTCTGCGTCTCCGTCTGCTGAACGTGCGGCATGTACTCGAAGTCCTCGCCGCGCTTCGATGTCCCCGCGGTCCGCCCGAAGTAGTCGAACGCCACCGCGGTCATGCCGCGCTCGGCGAAACGCAGCGCCAGCTCCTCGTAGAAGCGATAAAGGCCGCGCACGTCCGGCAGGATCACGACCCCGACGGTCGCCGGCTCCTCAGGCGTCGCGTAGAAGGCGGCGAACGTGTTGCCGTCGGCCGCCTGGAGCGTCAGGTCCTCGTGCGACACCGCCGCGCCGCGGATGACCGGGATCGGCGGGGACGAGTCGAGCTCGAAGCACACGCGGCGAGTCTACGGCGCGGAGACGACCGCGGCGCTGGGCGTCTGCGCCGTGGCCGGGGCGGGATTGGGCCCGCCGAGCGCCATCGACAGAAACATGAAGAAGCCCAGGACGAAGAGGCGTCGCATGCGCAAACAACGCCAGGAGCGCAAAAACGGTTACGCCCTCGCAAAGACACCGGAAGGCCGCAGCACGGAGTAGGGATAGCCGCACTGCTGCGGGCGAAGGCCGGGCCTAGCCTCGTCGTATGAGCGTGGCACCCCTCCAGCGAACTGCTTCCTCCTCCCACCGCGGCTCGATCGAGGTTGCCACGCTCGTCGCTCTCTACGCGGTCTACGAGCTGGTTCGCGGTCAGGGCCACGCCACGGTCGCCACGGCGCGCGCACACACGGACTGGGTCGTCCACCTCGAGCGCCGCTTCCACATCTTCGGCGAGCGCGCGGTGCAGCATGCGGCCGACGCCGTTCCGGCCGCGCCGACCGTGCTCGGGATCGCCTACATCGCCTTGCACTTCGTCGGCACGACGGCGTTCCTCGTCTGGCTCTACCGCCGTCACCCGGAGCGCTTCGCGCTGGTTCGCAACACGCTGATCGCGGCGACGGGAATCGCGCTCTCGCTGTACGTGCTCTTCCCGGTGGCGCCGCCGCGGCTGGCCGCGCTCGGTTTCGTCGACACGGTCTCGCACAGCGCGAAGGTCAACCTCAGCTCCGACCTGCTCGGCAGCCTCTACAACCCCTTCGCAGCGGTACCGAGCCTGCACTTCGGCTACGCCCTGCTCGTCGGCGTGACGCTCGCCACCGTCGCGCAACGCCCGCTCGTGCGCGTGCTCGGCGCGCTCTACCCGGCCGTGATGCTCTTCGTGATCGTCGCCACCGGCAACCACTTCTTCTTCGACGCAGCGGGCGGCGGGCTGGCCATCGGCGCCGGCTACGTCATCGCGAAGTGGGTCGCCGGCGCCAAGCGCGAACCGCGGACACGACTTGCCGCGGGATCCGCCGCCGTGACGTGCTGAGCGCCTCGTGCAGCGCCGCCGTCGCGTCTGCGTAGACGGCGGGGCCGTGCCCGCAGAGGATCACGTCGGGCCGAACCGAGAACGACGGCGGCCGCAGGCGCATCAGGGGATGCACCGCCAGACGCTCGCCCCCGCCTCGGTAGTACGCGGCGGTGCCGAGCGCTTCGGCGCAGACGAGCAGACGCCGTTCCTCCCACCAGAGCGCAACCTCGTGCCAACGGCGGCTGTCGCGGACGCCGATCACCGCGAACGGCGGAATCCCACCGTGCGGGACGACGTGGTGCGGAACGTCGAGCCGCGCGGCGATCGCGGCGCAGTCGCGGTTGTGCCGGTCGAGTAGCTGGATCACGCCGGCCACGTTCTCCAGCTCGTCGACGAGCGGATTGTCGACCGGATCGATCAGCCACGTGCGTCCGTCGACGGTGAGCGCGTGCGAGCAGCGCTCCATGAACTCGTCCTCAACCCAGTCGACTACTCCTTCCACGTCTCCACCCAGCGATCAAAGAACGGAAAATCCCTCGCGCGCGCGTCGCGGACGAGCTCGTCGACGTCGAAACACACACGCCGAAACTCGACTGCGAGGCTCTGGTCGTCGACGAGCGCGTACTCGCACCACGGCCCGATGCCGACGGCGCCGACGCAGAACCACAGCGTGCGGTCGAAGCGGCGCAGCCATTGCTGGTGCACGTGCCCGGCGGCGAGGGCGTCGGCGTCGAACGGGCCAACTCGATCCGGAGGCGTGTCGGGCAGCACGACGTCCTCGTTCGACGCCGGCGTCGCATGACAGCAGAGCACGCGCCCGACCTCGACCGTCGGCTCGAAGCTGCGCAGGAACTCGAGCCCATCCTCGCCGAGCTGCTCGCGCGACCACCGCGCCGTCCCCACCAGGCGCTCGACGTCTTCGGCCTGCTCCGCGCCGAGGTCGAGCGTGAGCAGGAACTCGTCGGAGTTGCCGAACACACAGCGGCAGCCGAGCTCGAGCAGCAGGTCGACGCACTCGCGCGGCTGCGGCCCTCCCTGTGCGACGTCGCCGAGAGCGACGATCAGGTCCGGGTCGTCGGCCTCCAGATCGGCGAGCGCGGCACGGAATGCGACTGCGTTGCCGTGCATGTCGGAGAGGAGGGCGACGCGCACACGGGCACGCTATAGGCGGCGAGGGCGTGTGCGAGCTCTGCGTCCGCCACGTAGAGCCGTGCCGGATACGCGTGCGACGCGCGCCAGCCGCCCTCCGTCTCGAGCACGTGTCCCCAGAGGTGGACCTCGCCGAGGATGCGGCACACCGTGCGGGGCTCGTCGCGCCCGCGGGCGTACGAGAGCGCGTCGACGGGGTCGCGTGCGGCGTGAAAGCCGCAGTTGCACTCTGCGCCCGGCACGGGATGCAGGCCGATCGCCGGCGCGAACGGATCGTCCTCGCGACGGCACTCGGCGACGAGCGGCCTGCCGTGCTCCCAGACGAGGTCGTGCAGGACGGAGCCGAGGCGCAGCCCGTCGCCCGTCTCGGCCACGACCCAGGCGCGCCAGCCGGTGACCGGCCGGATGCTCTCGCGCAGGACGCGTCCGGTTTCCATCAGCGTGCCTTCGCCAGCCGCTTGTCCGCCGGCTGGATCACTTCGTCGACGAGGCCGTAGGCAACCGCGTCGTCCGGCGTCATGAACCGGTCGCGGTCGATGTCCTTCATCACCTGCTCGAGTGGCTGACCCGAGTGGCGGGAGATGATCTCCGCCATCCGTCGCGTCATCTCGAGGATCTCCTTCGCGGCGATCTGGATGTCCGCGGGCGAGCCGCGGAAGCCGCCGGAGCCCTGGTGGATCATCACCTTGGCATTCGGCAGGGCGAAGCGCTTGCCCGGCGCACCGCCGGACAGGATCATCGCCGCAGCCGACATGCCCATCCCCGTGCAGATCGTCTGCACGTCTGGCCGCACGTACTGCATCGCGTCGTAGATCGCCATGCCGGCGTACGACGAGCCGCCCGGCGAGTTGATGTAGAGCGAGATGTCCTTGTCGGGGTCGTCCGCCTCGAGGAAGAGCAACTGCGCCGTGATCACGTTGGCGATGCCGTCCTCCACCTCCTGTCCGAGGAAGACGATTCGCTCGCGCAGCAGGCGCGAGTAGATGTCGAAGGAGCGTTCGTAGCGGCCGTCTTGCTCGACGACCATCGGGATCAAGGGCATCCGGGCCTCCTGTAAAGTGCAACCTGTCAGTTGCGAGAGTATACGCAACCCGACGGTTGCGGATTGGAGGAGCTGTGGAAGTGACGCGCGAGATCGTTTTTCCCGTCCCGCCCGGCGAGGTCTGGGAGGCGCTGACGGATCCGGAGCAGCTGGAGGAGTGGTTCGCGAACGACGTCGAGCTCGACCCGAGGGAGGGCGGCGCGGGCGTGTTCCGCTGGGACGACGGCGAAGAGCGCCGCGCGACCGTCGTCGAGGCAACGCCGAGCGAGCGGCTCGTCCTCGACTGGGACGACGAGGGGACGGTCGAGCTGACGCTCGAGGAGGTCGAGGAGGGCACGAGGCTGCTGGTTCGCGAGTCGACGCCCGAGTTCTCGACCGCTCTGGAGTTGCGCGCTCTCGCACTCAGCTACGCGTGACCGACCCGACCGGGCGCGTCTTCGACGCGCTGTCCGACCCGAACCGGCGGTACGTCGTCGAGGCGCTCGCCGAGCGTGAGACGGCGACGGCGACCGAGCTCGCCGCCGAGCTGCCGGTGACACGGCAGGCGGTGGCAAAGCACCTCGCCGCCCTGAACGAGGCCGGCCTCGTCGCGAGCAGGCGCGAGGGCCGCGAGACGCGGTACGAGCTGACGCCCGGCCCGCTGGCCGCGGCGATGGACTGGATGGCCGGCGTCGGAGCCGAGTGGGACTCGCGCCTCGCACGCCTGCGCAAGCACCTCTCGGGCTGAGCGAGAATCGCCGGATGGAACGCCGGCAGCTCGGCGCGAGCCCGGTCGAGGTCTCGCGCCTCGTCCTGGGCTGCGGAAACTTCGGCGGCGTCGGCTCCGCCCCGGAGTTCTTCGGGCAGGGCGAGAGCGAGGAGGAGGCGTTCGAGTTGATGGACGCAGCCTGGTCGCTCGGCATGCGGACGTTCGACACGGCCGACGCCTATGGAGGGGGCCGCAGCGAGCAGTGGATCGGCAACTGGATCGCGAGCACCGGGAACCGGCCGGTGATCGTGACGAAGACGTACAACCCGATGGCGGAGGGCGCCGACCACGGGCTGGCCCGTGCCCGGATCACACGGCAGCTCGAATCGAGCCTCGATCGCCTCGGTGTCGACTCCATCGACGTCTACCTCGCGCACGAGTTCGATCCCGACGCACCGCTCGCCGACATGGTCGCGACGTTCGAAGGGTTGCGCGACATCGGGCTGGTCAACGCCTGGGGCGTCAGCAACTTCGATGCGACGCAGCTGCGCGCGCTGTACGAGCACGGCGCGCCGTCGGTCGTGCAGAACGCGTACAACCTGCTCGAGCGCGCCGACGAGCACGACGTGATCGGGTTGTGCACGGAGCTGGGCATCGCCTACATGGCGTTCGGGCCGCTCGCGGGCGGGCTGCTCGCCGGCCGGTACCGCAGCGGCGACGACCGGCCGGCCGGCTCGCGGCTGTCGCTTCGTCCAGGCCCCTACGAGCACCTGCTCGGCGAGGAGACGTTCGCGGGACTGCAGCGTTTCGCCGGCGCGGCCGAGGAACGCGGCGTGCAGTCGGCGACGCTCGCACTCGCGTGGCTGCTGCAACAGCCCGGCGTGACGGCGGTCGTCGTCGGCCCGCGTAACCAGCGCCATCTCGGCGTCGCACTGCGCGCGCTCGACGTCAATCTGTCGCCCGCCGAAGCGGACGCGTTCGCGCAACTGTTCTAGGGCGCGAGCCGCTCGAGCCGCCAGCCGTCGCCGTCGCGCACGTAGCGCAACCGGTCGTGCAGGCGATCGTCCCGGTGCTGCCAGAACTCGTACGTCTCGGGGCGCACGCGGTACCCGCCCCAGTGCTGCGGCCGCGGCACGTCGCGCCCTTCGTACTCGCGCGCAAGGTCGGCAACTGCCTCGTCGAGCTGCGCGCGGTTCGCGAGCGTGCGGCCCTGGCGTGACGCGGCGGCGGCCAGCTGCGCGCCGCGAGCGCGGGTGGCGAAGTAGGCGTCGGACTCGTCGGCGCTAAGACGCTCGACGGGTCCTTCGATGCGCACCTGCCTCCCCGGGCCGTCCCAGTAGAAGAGCAGCGCGGCCCGCGGGTTCGACTCGAGCTCGCCGCCCTTGCGGCTCCCGTAGCCCGTGAAGAAGACGAAGCCCTGCTCGTCGGCGGCCTTCAGCAGGACCATGCGGACGGACGGCGCTCCTTCCGGCGTCGAGGTCGCCAGCGCCATGCGGTCGATCCGTCCGGCGTCGTCGAACCAGCGCCGGAACTGCGCCAGCGGATCGCCGTCGACGCCGTCTTCGAGGAGCTCGCTCAACGAAAGAGATCCCGTTCTTCGGGAATCACGAGATCGCGCGCGCTCCCGTCGCCCGCCACGTCGAGCCCGCGCACGACTGCCGCCGGGATGCCGTCGACCTTCCCCATCACGAGCTCGGCGGCGCTCGCGATCTCGTCCGCCACCGCGATCATCGTCGCGTGCAGCTCGTAGCCGACACGGTCGCGCTCGCCGCGCAGGTCGCGCATGACCTCGATGCCTGCTGCGCCGAGCGCGACGTCGATCGTCCCCTGCCGCCACGGACGCCCGAACGAATCGGTGACCACGACGCCGACGACCCGGCCGGTGAGCTCACGTAGGCGCTCGCGAATCCGTTCGGCGGACGCGTCCGGATCGAGCGGCAGCAGCACCAGCATGTCCGGCTCGGGCGCGTTCGACGAGTCGACGCCCGCCGAGGCACAGATGAAGCCGTGCCGCGTCTCCGCGATCACGAGCGGCTTGCGCACGCGCACGACGCGCTTCGCCTCCTGCAGGATCGCCTCGATGCGCCGCGGATCCTGGTCGTCCCCGGCGATCTCCCGTGCGCGCTCGGACGGCTCGAGCTCGTCGAGGCGCACGACACGTCCTTCGGCCTTCGACACCGCCTTCTGCGCGAGGACGACGACATCGCCGTCCTCGAGCTCGAGCTTCGCTGCAATCAGCTCGGCGAGATCGTCCCCGGCGCGAATCTCGGGCAGCCCCTCGACTGCCATGACGCGCAGTTCTTTCAGGGGATTCCCGTGAACTTGATGCCGGCGTGCGCTTTGTAGCGCTTGTTCACGTTCAGGATGACCGATGTCATGCCCTCGAGCGCACGCGAGTTCGCGAGCGGGCCGGCGTCGATTCCACGCGCGCCCAGATGTCCGGCGAGCTCGAGTGCGAGCGTCTTCGCCTCGGAGCTCTCGCCGCAGATGAGCGCGTCGCCCGGATCGCCCTCGACGACGTTGACCGCAGCGAACGACTGAAAGCCCGATGCGACCGGAGCGCGGACGACGCGCGCGACCTCCTCCGCGAGCGAGCCCTGATGGCGGCCCGGCAGCACGCCCTCGTCGGTGAACCGCAAATCGCTTGCGACACACAGGACCGGGGTCGTCCCGATCGCGTCGGCCAGCTCGGCTGCGGTCTGCAGCGTCGCGGCCGACTTGACTGCGAGGACGACGAGCTCGGCGTCGGCCACGACGTCCTGGTTGCGGCCGCCGGTTACTCCGAGCTCCTCCGCCGTCGCCTGCGCGCGCTCGGCATCGCGCGAGCCGACCAAGACCTCGTCCGCTCCGATCTCGGCGAGACGCTTCGCAAGCGCGCGCCCGAACGCGCCGGTGCCCCCGACGATCGCAACCTTCACGCCAGCGCAACCGCGTCGAGCGCGGCCTCCGCGAGCGCGCGCCGCGAGGCCGCATCACGCATCAGCGTCTTCGTCACGATCGTGCGCACGCCGGCGTCGTGCACAGCGTCCGCCTCGTCGACGACGAGCGCGTCGATCAACCCCGGGTAGCACTGGGCGACGTGAGCCGGCGTCGTGCCGCCCTCGAGCCGCGCCAGCATGGCGGCTGCCGGCCCCTTGACCGCCTTGCCGCCGATCAGCGGGCTGACCGCGACGCACGGAACGCGCCGCCGCTCGAGCGCGGAGCGAATGCGGGCGACGGCGAGGATCGGCGCGATCGACACGTACGGGTTGCTCGGCGCGATCAGGATCAGATCGGCGTCGTGCAGCGCCTCGAGCACTCCGGGTGCCGGGCGGGCGTCCGCGGCACCCTCGAAGCGCACGCGGTCGACAGGATCGCGGTGACCTCGCGCGACGAACCAGTGCTGGAAGTCGAAGCTGCCGTTCGGCGTGTCGAGCCAGGTGCGCAGCGCGTCGTCGGTCGCGGGCAGGATCGTCGCCTCGAGACCGAGCGCGGCAGTGAGGCGCGCGGTGACCGCAGAGAGCGCGTCGCCGGCACGAAGTGCCTGCGACCGCACGAGGTGGACACCGAGATCGCGGTCGCCGAGCCGGAACCATGCTTCGCCCCGGAGCGTCTCGACGGTCGCGAGCGCGTGCCACGTCTCGTCGGCTCGCCCCCAGCCGCGCTCCTCGTCCGCGACGTCGGCGAGCGCGTAGAGGACGCTGTCGAGATCGGGGGAGACGGACAGGCCGAGCACCTCGAGGTCGTCGCCCACGTTGACGATGGCGGTGACGTTCGCCGGGTCGACCGCGTCGACGACTCCGCGCAGGAAGCGCGCGCCGCCGACGCCGCCGCTGAGCACCGTCACCTTCATCCGAGATACGCGCGCGTGTGCTTGCCGACGCGCGCGCGGACGCGCTCGAGGTCGTCCCACGTGTCGACGTCGTCGCGCAGGCCGGGGAGGTCGAGCCGCTTGGCGCCGAGACGCCTCTCGAAGCGCGCCGCGCTGCCGGCGCCGTAGAGCGGCTGGAAGTCGCGCGCGTCGCGCAGCGCCAGCGCGTTCGTCGTGCCGTCGTCCGCGGCGACGAGCGCGGGAGCGGCGGAGCTCAACTCGAGCAGCTCGGACTCGGTGACACAGGGAACGTCGCTGTTCACGATCGTGACCGGGCCACTCAGCTCCGCCAGAGCCGCGGCCAGTGCCTCGCCCTGGCCGCCCGGGCTCTCGACGAGGAGCGCAGCGCCCGCGGCTGCCCGGACGTCGGCGAGCATCGCGTCCGCGAGAGCCCGATCGCCGAGCCGCGTCTTGCCGTTGACGCGAAAAGGGATCACGAATGTCGCCATGCGGCAAGACTAACGGCGTGACAAACGCCCACATCGCGGAGCAACTGGAGGCATTCGCAAGCCTGCTCGACCTTTCGGGGGCGGGCTACTACACGTCGCGGGCCTACCGGCGCGCCGCCGAGACGATTCGCGAGACGAAGGCGCCGATCGCCGAGCTCGTCGCCGCCGGGCGGATCCAGGAGCTCCGCGGGATCGGGCCCGGGATCGCGGGCCGCCTCCGCGAGCTCGTCGAGACCGGCCGCCTCGCCGAGCTGGAGGAGCTCGAGCGCGAAGTCCAGCCGGAGCTCGTCGGCCTCGGCCGCTTCCTCGGCGTCGGGCCGAAGCGGATGGTCGAGATCGGCCGCGCGCTCGGCGTCGCAACGGCCGACGAGTTTCGCGAAGCGGCGCGCGCCGGCCGGCTGACGTCCGTCCCGGGCATCGGCCCGCAGACCGAGCGCCGCCTGCTCGACCGGCTCGAGCGCGAGGGCCGTCCGCAGAAGAAGGGGATGCTGCTCAACCGCTCGCGTGCCCTGTTGGAGGAGATCGCCGCTGCGCTGAACGGAGAAGTCGCAGGTGACCCGCGGCGCTGGGCAGACGCGTCGTTCGACTTCGCCGTCGTCTGCGCCGCCGACGAGCCGCGGCCGGTGCTCGAGGCGTTCGAGCGGTTGCCGGCGATCGTGTCGCTGCTCGAGCGGGAGCAACGGCGCGCACTCGGCGTCACGGTGGAGGGAGTCCCCGTCGAGCTCGTCGTCGCCGAGCCGTCGCGCTTCGGCACGGAGCTCGTGCGCGCAACGGGCACGAGCGCGTACGTCGACGCCCTTGGTGCGCTTGCCGACGCTGCGACGGAGGACGACGTGTACGCGCAGCTCGGCGTGCCCTGGTGTCCGCCCGAGCTACGCGAGCAGCCGTTCGACGGCGAGCCGCCCGTGCTGCTGCAGCGGACCGACATCCGCGGCGATCTCCACGTGCACACGACGTGGTCCGACGGCAAGGCATCGGTGCTCGAGATGGCGCTCGCGGCGCGCGACCTCGGCTACGAGTACATCGCGATCTGCGACCACACGCCGAACGTCCGCGTCGTCCCGGGTCTCGATGCCGACGACCTCCGCCGTCAAGCCGAGGAGATCGCCGAGGTGAACGACGAGGTCGCACCGTTCCGTGTGCTGCGCGGCAGCGAGGTCGACATCCGCCGCGACGGCGAGCTCGATCTCCCCGACGACGTGCTCGCGGAGCTCGACTGGGTGCAGTTGAGCCTGCACGCGGGGCAGCGCGAGCCGCGCGAGGAGCTGACGCGGAAGGTGACCGAGGCGATGCGCCATCCTGCTGTCCGCGCGCTCAGCCACCCGAAAGGGCGCATCATCAACCACCGTCCGCCCAACGCGCTCGACCTCGAGCGCACGTTCGAAGTAGCGCTCGACACGGGCGTCGCGATCGAGACGAACGGACTGCCCGACCGGATCGACCTCTCAGGCCCGGAGGTCCGGCAGGCGATCGAGGCCGGCGTCCCCGTCGTCGTGTCGACCGACGCGCACTCGGTGCGCGGGCTCGGCAACATGCGGCTGGCCGTTCACACCGCGCGGCGCGGCTGGGCGACAGCCGCGGACGTCGTCAACACGCGGCCGCTCGCCGAGATTCTCAGCGCGGGCAGAACTCAGGGCCGCGAATCGGACGGACGCTCCCGCCGTAGAGCCTGACGGCTCCGCGCACGTCGTCCGCGCGCAGGAGGCGGCACACCCACATTCCGGCCGGCGGCGCCGGGCAGTGCTCCGGGTGGTCGACGTCGAGTCGCGTGTTCATCGTCGCGCAGCCGCCGTCCTCGTGGTCGAGGCCGAGCACGTGTCCGAGCTCGTGCGCGGTGATCAGCGCCATCACGTAGCGGTCGTTGCCACTCTGGATGCCGACCTCCGCGCGAACGATCCGGCCGTCGAGACGGTGCAGCCGAGCCTCGCCGGCGATCTTGAACCAGCGGATGCCGACGAGCACGTCTGCGTCCTTGCGCGAGCTCTTGAGGAACTGCACGTGAGCACCGCTCGAGTTCCAGGCGAAGGCCGCGGAATCGACCGCCCACGTGTACGCCGGAACCTCGTTGTAGTACCTGATCGTGCGCGTGGGCCAACGGCCGCCTTCGAGACGGTAGGCGCCGGCGCTCGGGACGAGCACGAGCGCGAGCAGGAACGCCGCAAGAGTCGCGCGCATCAGGATCGGTTTCGGCATGGGACACTCGCGCCTTGAAGGTTCTGGCGACACGGCGTTATCCCGGCCCGGCATTCGACGAGCTAACCGACGTCGAGATCGGGCCGCTCGAGGCGCGCGCGGAGGCCGACGTTGTCGTCGTCGCGAACGAGCCGGTGCCGCCGGAGTGGTTTCCCTCGCTGCGGCTCGTGGCGAACTTCGGCGTCGGCTACGACCGGATCGGCGTCGAGGACCTCGCCGCGCACGGCGTCGTGGTCACGAACACGCCGGGCATTCTCGACGCGGCGACGGCGGACCTCACGTGGGCGCTGATCCTGGCGGCGCGCCGGCGGGTCGTCGAGGGCGACCGAAGGATACGCGCGGGCGAGTGGACCGGCTCGTGGGCCGAGGGATTCCTCGCCGAGGAGCTGACCGGCTCGACGCTCGGGATTCTCGGCCTCGGACGCATCGGCAGCGCGGTCGCCCGGCGGGCCGAGGGGTTCGACGTGCGCGTGCTCTCAACGCGGCGCAGTGAGGGCACGCCCGTCGACGAGCTGCTGGCGGAGTCCGACATCGTCACGATCCACGCGCCGCTTACGCCGGAGACGCGCGGCCTGATCGACGCACGCCGGCTGGCGCTCCTGCGCGACGGCGCGTGTCTCGTGAACACCGCACGCGGCGAGATCGTCGACGAGGATGCGCTCGTCGCCGAGCTCGTGTCGGGACGCATCCGCGCAGCGCTCGACGTCTTCGCACACGAGCCACGTATCCCCGACGCGCTGCTGTCACTTCAGAACGTCGTGCTGACGCCGCATCTCGGCAGCGCGACGCGTCAGACGCGCGAGGCGATGACACGCATCGTCGTCGACAACGTGCTGGCCTACGAGCGAGGCGACCCGCCGCTCACGCCGGTGCAGCCGTAACGACTCAGCTTCCGCCCACGCCGGCCGCTGTCAGGAAGACGAGCACGAGCGTCGTCGCCGCGAGCAGTCCATGCAGGCCCACGACGGCTACGGGGAAATGCTGCTCGGCCGGCGTGTTCGGCGAAACCGCTTCCGCCGTCGCTCCCCGCGCCTGCCGGCGCCGCAACCAGATCGCGAACATCGTGAAGCCGAGCAGCGCGACCACGAGCAGCAGCGCGAACGCGATCCACGCGAGCGCGTCGTTGTCGTTGATGAGGTAGATGATCCAGAGGACGAGGCCTGTGGCCGCGAGCAGGAAGTGGCTCATGATCAGCGGCGGCCGGATCCGGTTCCCCGCTTCCGTCTGCTGGCGCATGCCCCCGCGCGCGAGCCAGATCGCCAGGAGGACGAACCCGCCTCCTGCGGTGAGGACCCACGTGACGAATGCAGCCCACTTCATCGCAACCTCCCTGGATGGATTGGACGGACGGCCAGACTCTATATGCAAGAAAATTATTTTTAGAAAACATCCGGTGGTAGCGTTTTCGACGTGGCGCGCCTCGACGCACTTGGAGATGCCGGCCTCCGCGCCGCCCTCCTCTACGTGCGCTCGACGCCCGCCGCAGTGACGGCGGCCGACGTCGCAAACGGCCTCGGTCTCGCGCATTCGGTCGCACGCTCGCGACTCGAGCGGCTGCTCGCCGCCGGCCTGCTCGTCAGCTCCTTCGAGCGGCGTTCCGGGCGCACCGGGCCTGGAGCGGGCAGGCCGGCCAAGGCGTACGCGCCCGCGGCCGAGACGGACGCCATCGAGTTCCCGCCTCGGCGGTACGAGGCTCTGGCGGCGCTGCTGCTGGCCCGCCTTCCGTCCCGCGGGCGCGCCAGAGACCTACTCGAAGTCGGAATCGCGTTCGGCGCGGACCTCGCCACGGCGGCACGGCTACGGCGCGGCGGCACCTTGCGTACAGCGCCGGCACGCATCTGCCGCGGCCTCGGCGAGCTGGGCTTCCACGCGGCCGTCGAGTCGAGCTCCTCGACGGGCGCCGTGATCGTCTCTGCGACGTGCCCGCTCCGGCCGCTCGTCAGCTCGGAGCCGAAGGCGCGCGCGATCGACGAGGGGATGTGGCGCGGACTGATCGAAGCAGCGACCGGCGATGGAAACGCCCACATTCTCTGCAGGACGCACGGCTGCCTCCACGCCGGCGAGCTGTGCCGGATCGAGATCTCGTACCCGGAGGGCGTCTAGCCGGGAAGCGCGGCGCTGCCGGGACCGCTCGAGGTCCACTCGGCGAGCTCGTACCAGTGCGTCGCGCGCAGCGCTTCGGCAACCTGCGGATCGGTGTGCTTCGCGTAGAAGACGTGCCGCTCCAGGTCGCAGCAGATCGCGACGGTGCTCAGCGTGACCTCAGGGATCGTCATCAACGCCTCCGCCGGGAGCCTCGCCTCCGCCACGGTGTAGTGCTTGAACTGCAGGTCCGGGGCGTACTCCATCAGCTCCGGCCAGTCGGGACAGGTGCGCGAGCTCACGTGCGAACCCTTTCTGCCTGCGTTGCGATCTCCTCCCCGCTCCATTCCCCGCCGAGGCGAACGACACCCCGGTCGTCGCCGGCGGGGTACACGATGAACTCCCGTGCGTCGTCGAGCCAGTGAAAGACCCGCTCGCTGCTCTCGTCGGTGAGGCCCAGGCGGAGGCGGAACCTGCCGTCGGCCAGCGGTAGCCGCTCGACGTCGAAGCGCACGCTGCCGAGCTCGTCGAGCACATGTCCCGACCCGGCGACGAGCAGGCCGGTGGCGTCACGGAGCTCGAACGAGATGCGCAGCGGCATGTCCGGCTTTTGCCCGGCGACGCGGAAGCGCAGCGTCAGCCCCTCGCCGGCGAGGAACTGCGTGCGCGGCTCTCCCTCCGGACCGAGCAGCTCCACGTCCTCGATGCGAACCTCGCCGCTGCCCCACTCCTTGAGCCCGGCGCCGCGCTCCGCGGGGTCGCGGTCACCGGCGAGCTGCTGCCGGTAGCGCACGATCGCGTCGTGCGTCGGCCCGTCGAACGCGACGCCGCCGTCGCGCAGCAGGATCGCGCGGTCGCAGAGCCGTTCCACCGCGGACGCGTCGTGCGAGACGAAGACGATCGTCCCTCCCCGCTGCTTGAACTCGAAGATCTTGCCGAAGCACTTGCGCTGGAACTGCTCGTCGCCGACGGCGAACACCTCGTCCAGCAGCAGCACGTCCGCGTCGATGTGCGACGCGATCGCGAACCCGAGTCGCATGTACATCCCCGAGGAGTACGTGCGCACCGGACGGTCGATCGCGTGCTCGAGACCGGCGAAGGCGACGATCTCGTCGAGCTGCTCGCGCAGGTACGCACGCTTGAGCCCGAAAATCGAGCCGTTGAGAAAGACGTTTTCGCGCCCGGTCAGATCGGGGTGGAAGCCGGCGCCGAGCTCGAGCAACGAGCCGACACGGCCGCCGACGTCGACGCGTCCGGCGCTCGGCTTGATGATCCCGGAGATCAGGCGCAGCAACGTGGTCTTGCCGGAGCCGTTGCGGCCGACGAGACCGACCGCGGCGCCCGGCTCGACGGTGAAGGAGACGTCCTTCAGGGCGGCGACCTCGGTCGGACGCGAGCGGCGCCGAGCGACGACGGCGTCCTTCAGCCGGCGCGACTCACGCGGATAGACCTTGAAGCTGCGCGCTGCATGCTCCGCAACGATCTCGCCGGGGTGAACGCTCACGCTTGCGAGGGTACCGCCAGCGCCTTACGCACCAGACCCGCGAGGACCGGGACGAAACGCGGATCGGCGTTCGGCATCTCGATCCGCGCGAATCCCAGCCCGAGCTCGTCGGCCTTCTCGGCCGCCTCGTGGTCGAGATCCCAGCGGATCTCGAGGTGATCGGCGACGAAGCCGACGGGGCACGCGAGCACGCTGCGCACGCCGGCTGCGTGCAGCGCCTCGAGGTGGTCGAGGATGTCGGGCCCGAGCCAGGGCTCGCCCGTCGGCGACTCGCTCTGGAACGAGAACGACCAGTCGTCGAGCCCAGCACGCTCGGCGACGAGCTGCGACGTCTCCAGCAGCTGCTCCTTGTAGATGGGCTCGGCGCGCGCGGGGAGCGAATGCGCCGTGAAGACGACGTGGCCATCCGTCTTGCGAACGCGGTCCGCGAGCAGGTCGACGAACCCGGGCTCGTCGTGCCAGCTGTGCACGAACACGAGCTCGGCTCGGTCGGCGAGGGCACCGTGAAGCTGGTCGAAATAGCCGGCGATCGAAAGCTCGGACCAATGCGGGGCGAGGACGAGGCCGACGACGGTGTCCGCGCCCGTTGCGACTGCGCCGTCCGCGGCGTCGGCAATGCGCGGCGTCCAGTGCTTCATCCCGGTGAAGACCGGCACATCGCCGAGCTCGCGCTCCAGCGCCGCGCGCGTCTCCTCCGTGATCGCGTTGAGCGGAGACTCGTCCTCGATCCCGAGGCGG
This sequence comes from Gaiellaceae bacterium, assembly GCA_045806245.1. Lineage (GTDB taxonomy): Bacteria > Actinomycetota > Thermoleophilia > Gaiellales > Gaiellaceae > 3-1-20CM-4-69-9. The sequence goes on from JBJMJR010000037.1 coordinate 33,239, forward strand.
CGGTAGCGCTCGACGAGATCCTCCAGGTGCTCGGGCTTGATCGGCCGCCCGCCGCGAATGTCCGCGTAGTAGTCGGGCACGTCTGCGAGCCGCTCCGGCGACCCGTACGCCATCAGCACGACCGACGCGCTCACACGCGCGCCTCGACCGTCGCCTCGTGCACGAGCTCGGTCAAACGCCCGAGAACGGCCGGGTCTGCGTTGGGTGGCACACCGTGCCCGAGGTTGAATACATGACCCGGCCGCCCTCCGGCACGCGCGAGAATAGCTCTGGTCTCGGCCTCGATCCGCTCCCACGGCCCGAGGAGCACCGCCGGGTCGAGGTTCCCTTGCACACCTCGTTCGTCGCCGACCTCCGCCCAGCCGCGGTCGAGCGGGATGCGCCAGTCGAGGCCGATCACGTCGCCGCCCGCGGCCGCCATGTCCGGCAGCAGCGTCGCCGTGCCCGTGCCGAAGTGGATCGTCGGCGCGTCGACCGCGGCGAGGATGCGCGCCGAGTACGGCGCGACGAACTCGTCGTAGTCCGCCGGCGAGAGCGCGCCGACCCACGAGTCGAACAGCTGGATCACATCGGCGCCGGCGCGCACCTTCGCGGCGACGTACCGCGCCGACGTCTCGGTGAGCTTCTCCATCAACGCGTGCCACGTGTCCGGCTCCGTGTACATCAGCGTCTTGACGGTCGCGAACTCCCGGCTCGGCTTGCCCTCGATCAGATAGCCCGCGACCGTGAACGGCCCACCGCAGAAGCCGATTACCGCCTGGTCGTCGCGCAGCTCCTTGCGAACGAGCCGGACAGCCTCGAGGATCGTCGGCACCGACTCCTCGGGGTCGGGCACGACGAGGCGGTCGACGTCGGCACTCGTTCGAACCGGCCGCTCGATCACCGGGCCGACGTTCTCGACGAGCTCGACGTCGACACCCATGCCGAGCACCGGGAACATGATGTCGGTGAACATCACTGCCGCGTCGACGTCGTGCCGGAGGACCGGCTGCAGCGTCACCTCCGCGCACAGCTCGGGCTGCGCGACGATGTCGAACAGGCCGTAACGCTTGCGCAGCTCGCGGTACTCGGGGAGCGACCGCCCGGCCTGGCGCATGAACCAGATGGGCGTGTGCTCGACCGGCTCGCGGCGGCAGGCTCTGACGAGGAGCGGATCCACAGGCCGTAGGGTAGTTGCGTGCCTGCGGACCATCCCGTTCCGGCCGGACCGCTCGCAGTTCGCTGGCATGTCCTGGACGTCGAACCGGTGCAAGCCGGCGCGCTCGCGCGCGCGCGCGTCGAGCTCGAGAACGCAGGCACGGCGGCATGGCGCGAGCTGAACGTCTCCTACCACTGGCTCGACGATCGCGGCAACCCGATCGTGTGGGATGGCATCCGCCACCCGGTCAGCGCCGCGCCGGGCGACCGGGTCGAACAGCAGTTGAGCGTGCGCGGGCCGATTCCCCCCGGCCGCTACAAGCTCGCGTTCGACCTCGTCGACGAGCACCGCTTCTGGCTCGGCGAGCTCGGGAACCACACGCCGGAGCTCGACATCGAGGTTGCACCGCGCGACGCGTCCGCCGCACGGCTGTTCGGTGCGGACGGCGACACGGAGCAGATTGCCGCTGCGCACCGCGAGGGCTACGCCGCCGTGGGCGGCTCGCTCGACTTGCACAGACGGCCACGCGAGCTCGCGCCGTACGCACCGGGTGGCGGCCGCAATCCGGTGTTCGCGCATCCACTCGTGTGTCCGTCGCTGCTGCCGCCGCTGGAGCCGAACGACGAGGTCGCGGGCCTACCGGCGTGGCGCCCCGAAGGCGACGAGCCGTGGCTCTACGACGCGCGCATCAGACTTCGACCGTCGTCGTAGCGATGGACATCACCGATCTCAATGGACGGCACGTGCGGACTCGCCGTCTCGGACGCCGCACCGAAGTCTGGAGGAGCGCGTTACCGGTGCGTTCGCGCGACCGAGCTCACACCTCGATCGCAATCTCGTCGTCCACGCGAGTGAAGACCCACGCGCCAAGGGCGAGCGAGACGAGCGCAGCGACGACGGTGTAGACCGTGTCGCCCAGCGACGGCAGCTTCCCGTAGAAGAGGACGGCGTGCAGCGCCTCGATCGGCGGTGAGAGCGGGTTGGCCCAGTGGATGACGTCGACCACCCAGTGCCGGCTCGCAATCTGCTGGTCGGTGAGCGGATAGAGGACGGGCGTCAGGAAGAACAGCGGCAGCAGGAGCGCGGCGACGAGGAACTCGATGTCGCGGAAGAGCACGTTGAGCGACGCGATCGCGAGCGCGAGCCCGCCGGTGATCGCCACGAGCGCGACGGCGAGCGGCAGCGCCAGCCACTCCGTCGCGCGGACCCGCGGCAGCAGCGCGAAGTTGAGCACGAGCAGCGCGCCGAGCATCACGCCGAAGCTGATCAGCTGCGTGGCCACGACAGACAGCGGGACGAGCTGACGCGGAAAGCGCGTCTTCCGGATCAGGTTCGCGTTGTCGAGCAGCGAGCGCGACGCCGACTGCACCGAGGTCGCGAAGAAGATCCACGCGGAGAGCCCGACGAGCAGGAAGAGCCCGTAGTGGCCCTCGTTGCCGAACGGCGTCTTCCACAGGACCGAGAAGACGAGCAGGTAGACGGCCATGAGCAGAACCGGGTTGGCGAGCGTCCAGGCAACCCCGAGCAGGGAGCCGCGGTACTTCGCCTGGACGTCGCGGCGAAAGAGGTTCCCGAACAGCTCGCGGTAGCGGACGAGGTCGCCGTATACCGTCGTCATCGGCGCGGCCTAGTCTAGTGAGGCGCCTCACATGACATTTACACCGCTTGGTTACCCTTCGCGCGCGTGAGAGCGCTCGCGGCGATCGTTGCTCTTCCGGCCGCGGCAGCGGTCATCTGGGCCTTGCTCCACACCCGCCTGGCCGGCCGTCTGGGTGCCGCGCCGCGGGAGGATCGCTGGCACCGCCGCACCACTCCGATGCTCGGCGGAATCGGGATCTTCGCCGGGATCATGGCGGGGTTCTGGGTGGCCGTTGCGGCGGGGGCCGCGCCCGCGAGCCGCGAGCTGGTGGCGATCGTCGGCGGCTGCGCGATCCTGTTCGTCGCCGGCCTGCTGGACGACCTCTACTCGCTCGGGCCGATCCCGAAGCTCGCGGCACAGCTGGCGGCGGCAGGCCTGGTGATCGGGAACGGCCTGACGATCTCCGGCCTGATCTCCAACAACCTGCTTGCAGGCGCGGTCGCGCTCGTCTGGCTCGTCGGGATGACGAACGCGTTCAACCTGCTCGACAACATGGACGGGCTGGCGGCAACGCTCGCCGGGATCGCGGCGCTCTTCTTCGCGATCGACGCGCTGACCGTCCACCACAACGACGCCGTGCTCGCGCTCTCCCTCGCGCTCGCGGGCGCATGTGCAGGCTTCCTGCCGTTCAACCTCCGCCCGAGCCGTTCGGCCGCAGTCTTCATGGGAGACTCCGGGAGCCAGGTGCTCGGCTTCGCGCTCGCGGCGCTCGGCCTCACGGCGAGCTGGAAGGTCGCCGGAACGACCGTTGCCACGCTGCTGCTGCCCGTCCTCGTCCTCGCCGTGCCGATCCTCGACACGACGCTCGTCACAGTCGTCCGGCTCCTCGACGGGCGGCCCGTCTACCAGGGCGGCCGCGACCACACGTCACACCGGCTCGTCTACCACGGCCTCTCCGAGAAGCGTGCGGTCGTCCTGCTCGCCGTCATCTCCGCAGCCCTCGGCGCGACCAGCCTCTTCTACGCCGTGCTCGACAACGCCTGGGTGACGCTGATCGGCGTGCTGCTCACGTTCGCGCTGCTGGTGCAGTTCGCGAGCGTCCTCTCCGATGTCGAGCGCTCGCCCGGATTCTTCGAGGAGCGCGGCTGGCTGCGGACGTTCGTCGCGAACCCGCGGCGCCTCGTCGAGTCGCTCGTCGACTTCGCACTCATCACCGCGTCGTTCGCGGGCGCGTACTACCTGCGGCTGCAAGGCGGCGGCACGGCGTACGAGCGTCACATCTTTCTGTGGTCGCTCGCGGTCGTGCTCGCCGTCCGCTACGCCGCGTTTATCCCGTTTGGCCTCTACCGCGGCGTCTGGCGGTACGCGGGCGCACGCGATGCGGCGGCGATCGTCGGTGCCGTCGTCGTCTCGGAGGTCGTCGCCTATCTGATCCTCGATGCGACGCAGGTGTGGGGAGCCTTCCCGCGCAGCATCTTCATCATCGACGCGCTCGTCTGCACGTTGCTGGTCGGCGCGTCGCGGTTCTGGGAGCGTGCCTTCGTCCGCGCCGTGGCGACGCTGACCGGACGCAGCGGACGGCACCGCACGCTGATCGTCGGCGCGGGGCGCGGCGGCCGCAGCCTCCTGCGCGAGCTCCGCGAGACCGCCGGCGAACAGGTCGTCGGCTTCGTCGACGACGACCAGCGGCTCGCGCGGCGGCGCCTGCAGGGCGTCCCGGTGCTCGGCGGCATGATGGAGATCGAGGCGGTGCTGGGGAAGACGCGCCCCGACACGGTGCTCGTGACGATCCCCGACGCACCGCGCGAACGGCTCGGGCTCGTGATCGACGCGTGCGCGCTCGCGGAGGTGCAGTGTCGCTTCGTGCGGCGGGAGACCGACCTGGATCCGCGCGCCGCACTCGGCGCGAGCGCCGACTGACAGCCGGATGAGCCTCGCCAGCGCCCGCTCCGCTCCTGTCGAGCGCACGCTCCCGGATCGCCTCCTGGCAGCGGTGCCGCTGCTGAGCATCTTCCTCTGGCTGTCGATCGTGTACGCCGTCGAGGCGTGGGCCCACCAGACGCCGTGGCTGTTCGGCGACGAGCTCGAGCTGACGCAGCTGTCCCGCGCGATCGCGGCGACGGGACACGCCGCACGCCGCGGAGAGCCACACTCGTTCGACACGCTCTGGACGTATGTGACGGCGCCCGCCTGGCGGATCGACAACGTGCACACGGCGTACGCAACCGTGAAGTACATGGCGGTGCTGATCATGATGGTGACGGCCTTCCCGGCGTACGCGCTCGCGCGGCAGATCGTCGGCAAGACGGCTGCGCTGTTCGTCGCGGCTGCATCGTGCGCGATCCCGGCCATGGCGTACTCGTCGATGCTCGTCGAGGAGCCGCTGGCCTATCCGTACTCGACGCTGTGCCTGTTCCTGATCGTGCGCACGCTCACCCGGCCGTCGCGTGGCTGGATCGCCGGAACGGTCGCGGCTGCGTTGGTCGCGCCGTTCGTGCGCGGTGAGCTCGTCGTGATCTGGGCGGTGATCGCCTTGACCCTCCTGTTCGTGGCCTGGCGCTCGACACGCGCGCGGGCCTGGCGCTCGACGTGGAGCACGTGGGACTGGGTGGGCTTCGCAACGCTGCTGCTCGGCGCCGCCGTCACTACGAGCGCGGTGCTCGGCAAAGGCTCGTTCGAGTGGCTGATCTCGACCGACCACTACAAGCGCCGGATCTTCGACTACGGCTTCAACGCCGCCGGAGCCCTCGCGATCGGGCTGGGCGTGTTTCCCGTCGTCGCCGGCCTGGCGTCGCTCTGGCCCGGCCGCGGCGAGGTGCCCACGCGCGCGCTGACGGCGTTTCGCAGCGTCCTGCTCGCGGCCGCCGTCTCGTTCGGGATCTACACAGGCGTCAAGGCGACATACGTGTCGACGGTCTTCGGAACGTACACGTACGAACGCAATTTGATCTATCTCGCGCCCTTGCTGTTCACGGGTACCGCGCTGTGGCTCGACCGCCGCAACTTCAACCCCGTCGCCGTCCTCATCGCCGCTGCGTTCGTGCTCTTCCTGCTGCTGACGACGCCGTACGAGAACACGCAGGACATTTCGTACAACGCACCGGGGCTCGCGATCCTGCAGCAGGCGAACCGCTACCTCAGCCTCGATCTGACCGGCGCGCGCGTCCTCCTGCTCGCGCTGCTCGCCGTTTCGGCGGTCGTGCTCTCCGCGCGCAGCCTGCGCGTCGTGGCTGTGATTCTCGCAGTCGGCATCCTGGCCTGGAACTTCACGGGTGCGCTCGCGTTCGCATCGGCGTCCAACCGCGCGTCGGATCGCTTCGTCGACAACATCCGCAAGCCGTTCACCTGGGTCGACGATGCGACCGCGGGCCGGCCGACGCTCTACATCGGCCAGCAGATGGCCGATCCGAACGGCGAGTGGCTGCTCGAGTTCTGGAACCCGCACTCGCTGATCGGGCGCGTGTGGAGCCTCGACGGAACCGCGCCGGGGCCCGGCCCGACGCTCACGCCCGACCCGGGGCTCCCGAACGGCGCGCTCTCGCACGACCCGCACTACCCCTACGTCGTCGAGGAGCCGAACATGAACGTCGTCGGGAAGCTCGTGACGACGCACGACCATGTCGCCGGCGGCGCCGTCCAGAAGTGGCGCCTCGTCAAGGTGGCGCCGCCGCTTCGCCTGCGCGACTTCGTCACCGGACAGTACGCCGACGGCTGGACCGGCGCAACGAGCGCCTACACGCGGTTCTCGACCGGCGAGGCCGGCCGGGTGCGCATCGTGGTTTCGCGCCCGTGGGGCGGCGTCGACGTTCCCGGCCACGTCACCGTGAAGATCGGGCCGATCGTCATCGGCGACGACAACCAGCCGCACGTCGGCGAGCCCTCCGTCGTGAAGCGGTTCACGCTGCACAAGAACGGCGTCAAGACGCTCGTTCTGCCGGCGCCGGGATTGCATTTCCGCGTCGAGGTGAGCGTGACGCCGACATTCCGGCCCCGTGAGCTGTCGCCGCAGACCGACAGCGACAACCGCGACCTCGGCCTCAAGGTCAGCTACACGTTCCTGTCGCGGAACGCGGCGCACACCAAGCTGAAGCGGAAGCGCAGCAGCATCCGCGGCACGACCGGAGCCCGCTCGAGCCCGTAGAGCACGGCCGCCGCCGGTCGCGGCAGCGAGAAACGCTGCGGAGCAAAGAACGGGCGCAGCTCGAGCCCGTCGAACCCGGCGGCGTGCAGGTCTGCGCGCACGTCCTCGACGCGGTACTGCCGCGGGTTGAGGTCGAAGACGAGCTTCGTCCGCGTGTAACCGGCCGCACGCCGAAAGAACGTCGCGCGGTCGTGTGCGTAGTAGATCGAGCGGAAGAACGTCGTGGCGGCGACCGGCTCGGGCGGCTCGTAGTCGTTCAGGTCGCCGAGCACCACGTCGCGGCCCGCGTCGCGCGCCGTCGCGATCTTCTCGGCGTCCGTGTCCACGCCGCGGTAGCGAAGCCCCGGCAGGTGCGCTGCCAAGCCGCCGTCGCCGCACGCGAGGTCGAGCACGGTGTCGCCCGGCTCGAGCGGCGGCCCGAGCGCCAGGATCAGCTCCGCACGGTGTGCGAGATACCCCTGCGGATCGGCGTACGCCGTCTCGGTCCAGCTCACCGCAGCGCGAACAACCGCTCGGGGTGCTTGCGCAGGAAACGCATCATGGCGTGCAGGTGCCAGAGATTCCGCCGCGTGAAGAAGTGCTTGTCGATCACTGCCTGGTATTCGTGGCGCACGACGGCGCTCGGGACCCACCAGCGTTCCCAGCCTGCCTTCATCGCGCGATAGCTGAGGTCGATGTCCTCGACGTAGAGCTTGTAGCCGGAGTCCCAGCCGCCGATCTGCTCGAGCATCGTCCGGCGCATCACCAGGAACGCGCCGAGCATCGTGTCGACCTGCAGCGGCTCGTCGGTCGGCGCGTCGAGCAGGTAGTGGCGCTTCTGCCAGCGCAGCGGCGGGAACAGCGAGCGCAGCGGCGTTCGCCTGACGATCGTGCCGCCGATCGTGGGGAAGCTCCGTCGCGACGCTTGCAGCGTCCCGTCTGGGTTGAGCATCTTCGGGCCGGCGATGCCGCAGCGCGGATGGGAATCGGCGAACTCCACGAGCGCCGCGATGCATCCGGGCTCAGGGACGGCGTCGGGATTCGAGATGACGACGTACTCGCCGCTGCTTGCCGCGATCCCTTTGTTCACATTCGCGGAGAAGCCGAGCGGCCGCTCGTTCTCGACGACGCGCACGTCGGGCGGGAGCCCGCCGGGACGGCTATCGGGGCCGTTCGCAACGACGACGAGCTCGTCGACCTGGGCGTGCAGCGCCGGCAGCGAGTCGCCGAGCAGCGCAGCCTCGCCGGCGCCCGTCGCGACGAAGACGCCGGAGACCTTCACGCGGCGAGGATCCTGCGGTAGACGTCGGCGGTGAGGCGCGCGGTCTCGTGCCAGGAAAAAGCCTTTGCGCGCTCGAGGCCGGCTGCGGAGAGCCGGTCGCGCTCGGCCAGAGCCTGCCGGACGCCGTCGGCGAGATCGTCGGTGAAGATCGCGGCGTCGCCGGCCACCTCTTGCAGAGCGGGCTCCGGCGCCGCGACGACCGGTGTCCCGCAGGCCATCGCCTCGACGACCGGCAGGCCGAAGCCTTCGTAGCGCGAGGGAAAGACCAGGCAAGCCGCAGACTGATAGAGCCGCACGAGCTCGTCCTTCGGCACGTACCCGCGGACGTCGGCGCCGCGACGCGACAGCTCTGCGGCCAGCTGAGTGTCTTTCGGCGGCCCGACGACGACGAGCTTCCGCCCGACCGCGTTGGCGGCGTCGATCGCGTCGAGCGGCTGCTTGCGCGGCTCGATCGCGCTGACGAAGAGCAGAAACGAGTCGTGCTCCTGCGCGGGCCTGAACTCCGGATCCGGCGCGAGCGGCGTGACCGTGATCTTCTCCGCGGGCGTCCCGTAGAGCTCGACGAGGTCGCGCTTCGTCCGCTCCGATATGGCGAACACGTGCCGGGCGCGCTTGACGGAGTTGCGGACGAAGACCTTGAAGGTCGCGAGGTCCCACCATCCGAACACGCTCGGGTCGCGCTCCCACGACAGGTCCTGCACCGTGAGCACCGCCGGCACCGGGCAGTGCAGCGGCAGCGAGTGGACGAAGTGCGCGAGCTCGGGCCGGAGACGCCGCAGGAGCTGCGGGACGCGAACGGCCATGCGCAGCTCCTGAGAGCGAGCGTTCAGCACCACCGGCTCGATGCCCGCGGGAACGAGCGCGCGGTCGCGCGCGAGCGCTGCGATCCGGAGGTCGCCCGCAACCTCGGGCAGCGCGCGCAGCAGCTCGCGCACGTACGTCTCGTCGCCGGTGCGGTTGCGGCCGAGGACGTCGCCGTCGACGAGGATCACGTGGCGAGCGCCTCGCGATAGACGCTGACCGTCTGCTCCGCAACCGCATCCCAGCGGAAGGCGCGGGCGCGCTCGAGCCCGCGCGCGACGAGCGTCTCGCGTTCCGCTGCCGCTCGCTCGATGCCGGCGGCGAGGTCGGCCGGGTCGCGCGGATCGACCAGCACCGCCGCGCCGTCGGCCACCTCCTCCATCGCCGTGCCGCGCGATGTCACAACAGGGGCGCCGCAGGCCATCGCCTCCAAGACAGGGATGCCGAAGCCTTCGTAGACAGACGGGTAGGCGAAGCAGAGCGCGCCGCGGTACAGGGACGCCAGCTGCTCGTCACCGACCTCGCCCAGCCAGCGCACGCCGTTGCCGCCGAGCTCGACCCCGCCCCACCCGCGCGCGCCGACCACACGCAACTCGACCTCGTTGCGACGGGCAGCCTCGACGAGCCGGGGCAGGTTCTTGCGGGGCTCGAGCGTCCCGACCGCAAGCACATAGTCGCCGTCGGCCGCGGGGCCGTCGCTGGTGAACCTGTCGTCGACCCCGTTGGGAACGACGCAGATCTTCTCCTCCGCCACGTGAAGGAGCTCGACCAGCTCGCGACGGGTGAAGTCCGACACGGCGATGATGCGACGAGCGGCGGCGAGCACGCGCGGAACGAGGTGCGGGCTGTACGTGCGCGTCCAGCGATTGAACGCCTCCGGGTGACGGAAGACCGCGAGGTCGTGCACCGTCACGACGAGCGGCAGCGCCGAGCGAAGTGGGCCGCGGTACGTCGGACAGTGCAGCACGTCTGCGTCGCCGACGCGGCCGAGGACGAACGGATACCACAGCGCATCTCGTGCCAACGTCGACAGACGATCGGCGCCGCCGAACGACCGTGTCGTGGTGTCGACGTCATCGCGCGCGCGCAGCTCGTGCAGCAGCGACTTGAGGTAACGCGCGGTCCCGGCGCGGGTCTGAACGAGTGGCGAGACGTCGACGGCGGCGCGGATCACAGCGCGTCAGCGTAACCGCGAAGATGTGCGCGCCCGGTGTCGAGCCAGGTGAAGCGGCGCGCGTGCTCGAGGCCTCGCGCCACGAGCTCGTCACGGCGAGAGAGCGCCTCCTCGATTCCGGCCGCGATCGCCTGCGGGCTCTCTGGATCGACGCGGACGGCCGCGCCGCCGCTCGCCTCGTCGAGCGAGGCGTGGTTCGAGACGACGCACGGAGTCCCGGAAGCCATTGCCTCGACTACGGGCATGCCGAACCCCTCGAAGCGCGACGGATACACGAACACGCTCGCTCCGCGATAGAACCGTGCAAGGTCGTCATCGCCGAGGTGGACGACGTACGGAGGGGTGATCAGCGGCAGCTGCTCGTCGAGCAACTCGCACGCCTCCTGCAGGTTGCCCAGGTTCTTCCGCCAATCCGAAGTGGCGGTGCTGAAGATGAAGGGCTTGTCGAAGCCGGGACCAGCCGGCGTGAAGACGGTCGACACGCCGGGGTACGCAACGCGAATCCGCTCGCGAGGAACGGCGAGCCGCACGGCGACATCCGCGGCCGTGTACTCGGAGTTGACGAAGACGACGTCGCACTTGTGTGCTTCATGCGCGTTCGCCGTATGCATGCGCACGGTGCGGGGGTGCAACCGCTCGGGAAAATGCAACGGCCCAAGATCGTGGATCATCGTCACGCGCAAACCGCGCCGTTGCGGCGGATGCATCCAGTCCGTGAAGTGGAGGACGTCGAACTCGCCGAGGAAGCGCTCGGCCGCGGGGCGGCGCAGCGTGCCCCAGGCGCGCCGAGTCGCGTGTGCGAACGGCACCGTCACCATCCGCCGTTCGACGTCGAGCCCCGCGAGCGCGTCGTCCAGCAGCTTGCGGCCGCGAATGCTGACGGGCCCGAACGCGACGAGCTCGTGCGCGTGTCCCCCCGCCTCGAGCATTCCCTTCAGAGCGCCGAGGATGTAGTTGCCGACGCCCGTTCGCGGATGCGAGAGGGGCGTGACGTCGTAGGCGATCCTCACGGACCGCGGTAGCTGAACTGCACGAACCGCGCGCCGAGCCTGCGGGCGTCAGCGCTCCCGGGATGGACGAGTGCGGGGACGGCCGTCGGCGACACGGTGAACGTCACGCGGCAAACACCGCCGCGCGGATGCAGCGGCACCGCCAGCTGCCCGACGCCGGACGGCGCGAACGTGACGCGCCGGCTGCCGGCGCTTACTGTCTGCGCGCGCGAGAAGAGCTTGTCGTCGCTGGCGACGACAGCGGTGACGCTGCCCCCGCGGCAGCGCAGCCGGATGTAGGTGACCCGCCGCCCGGACCAGCCGTCCGGATAGGTGCCGCGAAGCCGGTACGCGATCGCGACAAGGCCGTCGGGTGTCCGGCGAAGCACGAGGTCGCGCACCTCGTCGATGCCGATCACCTTTCCGGCGAGCGGGACGCTGCGGTCGGTGAGGACGTACCTGCTGCGCACGGCCGCGTCGTTCGGAAGCGTGAGCACACCGTCGGCGCCCGGCACCACCTTGGTCTCCGGCAGTCCGCCGAGGGACGGCTGCTTCAGGTCGTAGACCGGCCCGACGCTCCGGTTGAAGAACTCGTTCTCCCACAGCGGCAACGGCTGCAGCGTCGGATCCCTACCGGAGTAGACGAACGCCACGTCGGCATTGCGGCCGACGGCGGCGTCGATCCAGTCGCGGCGAGAGGTCGTCATCCCCTGAAACAGTGCGCCGACCGACGCCTTCGGGAAGCCGTGGTCGAAGCGCTCGATCCGCTCGGTGGCGAAGGCGAACCACGCGAAGACGAGCAGCGGAAGAGCGAGCGCGTACCGGGGCGAGACCGTCAGGAACGCGAGTGCGAGCACGGCCGCCGCAATCACGACGAGCAGACCGATGGTGTCCGGATTCACGACCGCCTCCTGCAGCCACCAGAGCGGGAGCAATGCAAGCGTGTCCGCCTCGGCGGACGTGCCGATCAGCTGGTGATACGGAAGTGCGCCTGGCAACGCGGCGGCCACGACCGCCGCCGTCGCGGCGGCGCGCGGCGGGCGCGGCATGCCGCGGTCGATCCACGCGAGCAGTGCGATCACGAACAGCGGCGCGACGTAGAACATGTTCCGCTCCTCCACGCGCGGCGAGAGCGACGACGCGAAGGCGGCGACCTCGAGCACCAGCCAGGCCGTCAGCGGCAGCGTCGCCGCCAGGAACACGCGCAGGGGCCGGTCGAGCGAGCGCCCGACCGTCGTCAACAAGAGGAGTGCTGCGAAGGGGACGATCCCGACGTAGAGATCGAGCTCGGAGACGTGGTAGAGCAGCCACTTGAGCACCTGGCCGGGGTGGTAGCCGGCGTGGCCGGTGGCGCTGTAGCTACCGAGCACGTCGAACGGGGACTTGCCCCGCGCGAGCTCGACGACGAGCGCGCCGACGACGGCGACGAAAAGCAGCGCGTACACCGCCCGGAACTCCCGGACGACTCGCACGATCCGACGCCGGTCGAGCCACGCGAGCAGCAGCGGCGCCGTGGCGACGGCGGGAACGAGCACGATCGCCTGCGACCGCGTCAGAAACGCAAGCAGGCACGCAGCCAGCAGAACGAGCTGCCGCGTCAGAGTCGGTCGTTCCAGCGCGAGCACGAGCGCAAGCGCGACGCAGACGAAGAGCGGGTAGAAGACCGTCTCCGTCATCAGCGTGCCCGTGTACATCATCGACGGCACCGCCACGGCGAGGGTCGCGGCGAGCAGCGCCCAGAGCGGCGCGATCAGCCGCCGGGCGAGGAAGTACACGGGGATCGCGGTCAGAGACATCAGCACGGAGCCGATCGTCTTCGCAGCTGCATACGCGTCGGGAACCGATCCGAACACGCGCCACGCCGGCGCGATCAGCAGCGGATACACCGCGCCGTACGCGCCGTGGTGCATGTCGCGGATCAGGAAATGCCCGCTCGAGGCGAAGCTCTTCGCGAGCTCCGAGTAGATCAGCTCGTCGACCATGATCCACGGCGCGACGACGCGACGTGAGAGGCCGTAGCGGAACACTGCGGAGAACACGACGAGCGCGGCGAGCCACGCCCACGGCGGCACGCGTGCAAGCGGTGACCGCGCGATCGGCGGTGCAGGCTCGGGCCGGCCGTTGCGCGCAAGCCCGACCTCGTCCAGGCGCTCACCAAGCTCGGCGCTGAACGCCGTGCCCGGCTCGATCCCGATCTCTGCTGCCGCCCGCGCTACTTCGCCGACGACGGCGTCTGCGACGAGCGTGCCGCCGGCGGCCTCCTCCAGCGCGGCGACGTAGAGCTCGGCAACGCGACCGAGATCGTGCTCGCGGTGCACGTACTGCAGCGCTGCGTCGCTCATCGCGAGCTGCGTGGCCTCGCTGGACGCGAGCAGCTCGAGCGCGGCGGCGAGGGAGGGAATCTCGTCGTCGTCGACCGGCACCTTCAGCGCGACGGCGTCGGGAAGCTCGGCGAACCACCCGAGCTCGCTGACGACGAGTGGCCGCCCGAGCGAGAGTGCACGGATCGCGCTGCCCGACGTCTCGCCCATCGTCGGCGCGCGCAGCGAGACGCACGCGTCGCACGTGGCCATCAGCGACCAGAGGCGCTGCTCGTCGACATAGTCGAGGCGCTCGATGCCCTCCCCGGTCAGTGGCGACGTGTCATAGCGCGCAGACGCAGATCCGACCAGGAGCAGCTTGGCGTGCGGATGCCGCCGCCGCACGGCCGCGAATGCCTCGAGCAGCTGCGGGATGCGCTTGCTCGCGTTGATGTGCCCGAAGCAGCCGAAGAGCGGTCGTCCTTCGACGCCTGCGGGCTGCACGGGCGGCGTCGGCCACGCGGGGTGCGGGATCCTCCAGACCGGTCCGTGGTAGCCCGCGTCGTGTGCCTGCTCCTCGACGTAGTGCGAGTGGACGATCAGACCGGTTGCCGAGCCGAGCACCTCTCCCGCGAGCGGGAACTCTTCCGGGCGCGTCTCCCACGGCGGCGGCACGCGCCCGTCGAGAACGCCATGCGCGAGCAGGCGGCCAGGCACGCCCGCGTCACGCTCCATCGCAGCGAGATAGCCGGGACCGTCCTTGCGGCCGATCGTCAGGCCGGCAACGAGGTGGTGCAGAACGAAGTCGTGCAGGACGACGACGCCTGGACGCCGGCGGAGCGCGTCGACGATCCACCCATGCGACTCCGGGTCGTTGCCGACGTGGTAGACCGCGACGTCGGCGGCGACCGGACGCGTGCGCCCGCGGCGCACGACGTCGACGTCGACCAGGCGCTCGAGCGCGGGCAGCAGCAGCGCCGAGTAGTCGGCGATGCCGGACCGCTCGGGCGGGAGCGGCGAGTAATACGCAACTCTCACGCGAGCAGGCGAGCGATCGTCTCGTCCCACGAGACACGCCGCGCGATCTCCTTGCCGGCGCGGCCCCACGCCTTCGCGTCGTCGACGTGGGCGCGGAGCCAGGAGCATGCTTCGGCGAGCGAAGCGGCCCGAGGCTCGCAGACGAGACCGGTGCGCCGGTCCCCGACGACCTCGAGCGGCCCGCCGGCGTCGGTCGTCGTCACGACCGGCTTCTCCGCGAGGAACGCCTCGTACGGGACCATGCCGAAGTCCTCGTCGACGGGCGCGTAATAGACCGCGAGGCAACGGGCGTACAGATCGGCGAGCTCCGTTTCGTCGACGTGCCCGGCGAAGCGAGCGCGGCCGTCGAGCCCGTGTCGCTCCGCAACGGACTCGAGCCGCTCGCGGTCGGGGCCGTCGCCGACGATCACGCACTGGAGCGACGCGTCGGTCGCGAGGGCGTCGAGCAGCAGCTCGTGGCGCTTCGCGCGGTCGAGGCGGCCGACCGAGAGGACGAAGTCGTCGTAGCTGTCGGTCCGGTAAGCCAGCTCCTGCGGCGGGTGCGGCATCACCTCGGCGTCGAAGCCGGTGGAACGCTTGATCCGCTCGGCGACGTTGCGTGACGTGGCGAACAGCTTGCGCGCCTCGCCGAGCGCGACCTTGTCCAACCGTTGCACCGCGCGCCGCGTCGCCCGGTCCTCCGCGCTCTCGCCGAACTGGCCGAGCTCGGTGCGGTCGAGCTCGTAGGCCTGGCGAAACTGGTGCAGGAGCCAGACGACCTTGTTCGGGTGCCGGACCGCGTAGGACGGGAACTTCGTCGCGACCACGAGGTCGATCGGCCGGCCGTCCGACTCGCTCAGATCGAGCAGCCGCCAGAGGAACGCCTGCGAGAGCACGCGTTCGCCCGGATACCACTTGTAGGGCACCGTCACCAGCTCGGTCTCATGGTCCCGGTCACGCAGCTCCGCGACGAGATCGTCCGCGAAGATCTCGGCGCCACCGCGGGTGAACGGCACCTGCGGCGCACAGACAGCGATCCTCACCTGACCTCCTCTAGAGGTACACGCGCGTGTTGCCGGGTCCCACCACGCCCGCCCACCAACACGTTATGGCGAAAGACGTGTCGTGTCCGTGATGAGACTGCAAACGTTCTGTGACTACGCATTCGCGCCCGTTCGCGCGACGAGGGCGTAGTCGAGCGGCGCGAACAGCAGCTCGTTCAGGCGCCGAACGTTCGCGGCGATGACGGGATCGTCCGGCTCGGTCAGCTTCTCCGCCGGCTCGTTCAGGTAGCGCAGCTCCGTCTCGTCGAAGCCCGAC
This sequence comes from Gaiellaceae bacterium, assembly GCA_045806245.1. GTDB lineage: Bacteria > Actinomycetota > Thermoleophilia > Gaiellales > Gaiellaceae > 3-1-20CM-4-69-9. The sequence continues at coordinate 48,959 of JBJMJR010000037.1, forward strand.
TGGCGGGCGAGCAGCTCGAGCGTCTCGGGCACGAGCGGCTGCGCGTGCGTGAGGTCGGCGAAGTAGTGGCGAAGTGCGAGCGGCGAGAGCGGATTGATCGTCTCCGCGACCAGCACGCCTCCCGGGCGCAGCTTCGCCGCCGCCAGCTCCAGCGAGCGAACGAGCACTCCCGGCGGCAGATGCTCGACGACCTGCCCCATGAAGATCCCGCCGAGCGAGCCGTCGTCGACTCGCCCCAGGTACTCGACGAGATCCGCCTGCTCGACGTCGAGCCCTTCGCCGCGTGCGTAGGCGACCATGTCGGCGTCCGCGTCGATTCCATGCGCGTCGACGCCGGCTTCGCGGAGCACCTGAAGCAGCTCGCCGCGGCCGCAGCCGATGTCGAGCACCGGGGCAGCGCCGCGGAAATCGTCGAGGTAGCGGCGCTGCCGCTCTCGAATCGAGTCGACGCTGCCGCGCATCCTGCTCTCGAACGCGAAGTAGTCGGGTAGCGCCGCCGCGGCCGGCTGCGCGGCGACCGTTGCGGGCGGTGCGGCGGCCGCGCCGGCGGCGCCGCGGCGCTCGACGCGCGTCAAGCGCTCCTCCAGCTCGCGCAGCAACTGCTGTGCGCGCTCGTTCGACGCGCCCGCCGCGTCGGCGCGCTCCGACAGAGCGTCGACCAGCTTGAGCACGGAGCTGTTGAAGACGCGCTGGTCGGCGGCGAGCGGCTCCACGTACCAGCGCATCAGCTTGCGCAGGATCCTCTTGACGAGACCCTTCGGGCCGCCACCTCCCTCGCGCTCAGCCGTGACCGGCCAGAAGCGCTCGGCGAGGGCCCGTGTGGCGGCAAACTCGGAGCGGGCGCCGCCACCGCTTCCCGCGCCACGCCGCAGCTCCTCGCGAAGGCGCTCGAAGAGATCGGCTACGTCGAGATCGTCCGGCGCGGAAATGCCTGCAGGCGCCGGGTTTTTTGCTTCCGGCCCGGACATTCGGACGATTCTACGGGGCGCGTCCGTCAGTGGAGGGCACGCACGTACTGCCACGCCTGCGACAAACCGAGCTCGCGCATCGCCACGAGCAGCAGCGAGTACAGCGCGAGGCCGGCGGCCGCGGCCGGAACCGCGCTGAGCACGAGCGAGGCGCCGCCGAACGCCAAAGCGGTCGCCGCGCCGACCAGGAGTGACAAACGCGCGAGGCCGAGCGCGGACAACGCGAGCATCCGCAGCGACAGCGACGCCATCAGCGCGAGCACGAGCAGCCCCGCTGCGACGCCCAGTGCGACGGTCACCCCCGTGAGCCCCCAGAGCGAGCGGCCGACGATCGAGATCGGGACGTCGACGACGAGCGCCCCCACTGCGATCGGCAGCAGCCAGCGTGTGCGATGCATGACGAACATCAGCGGATACGTGATCGAGAACGCGGCATTCGCGATCATCCACGGCGCCAGGAAGACGACCAGGCGACCGAGCTCGTCGCCGACGCTGCCAGCGTACGCATGGCCGAGCAGAGCCGTGACGACGCGACCGCCGATCAGCGCGACCAGTCCCGCCGCGGCGCCGACCAGGGCGAGCGCGACCCACGCCGAGTTGACGACGTGCGCCGCGGCGCTCTCCGTGTCGACTCCGCGCCGCGTCAGCGGCGCCGTGGCGATCAGCGACAGCGAGAACGCCGTCGCGCTCGTGAACATCCCCGCGAGCAGGTACGCATACGACAGGGACGTCACGTTCCCCTCGCCCGTGCCGGCCGCGAAGCGCAGCGCGATCAGATAGAGCGCCTGTGTCGCGAGCGGAACCGCCGCGCCGTAGAGCAGCTGCCAGAGCCGGTAACGCAGGCGCAGCGGAACGTCGCGATGACGGCGCACGCGGCTGCCGCGCCAGAGGAGGACGGTGATCGGCACGCCGAGGGCCACGGCGCCGTTCACCGTCAGACCCCAGGCGAGCGAGACGATCCCGTGCGCGTCGGCCGCGATCAGGAAGAAGACGAGCCCGGCGACGCCGCCCAGGGCAAACCCGAGCGCTGCCGGCCCGTAGCTGTTGCGCGCGGCCAGCGCGCTCGCGGCGAGCGCCGCGAGGAGCTGCAGAAACGCGGCCGGGATCAGCCACGGCAGGGCATCCGCGGCGACGACGGCGGACACGTGCGGCAAGCGCCCGGTGACGAGCTCGCCCAGGAAGCCCGCGATCACCGCGGTGATCGCCGTTGCCGGCACCGCCACGACCAGGAACGCCAGGCAGTACGCGCGGAACTCCGCCCCCAGCCGCCCCTCGGCCTCGGCGCGGGTCAGATCGGGGACGACGACCATGCGGAACGCCTGCGCGCCGAGAACGAGGACGAGGTAGACGCCGTAGGCGGCCATGAACCCGTCGGTGCGCAGGTTCCGGCCGAACTTGTGCGCGAGGAACGCGCCGGCGAGGGCCGCGGCGAGGCTGAGCGCGACGTAGGACAGCCCCGTCAGCGCACCGCTTCGAAGCGCGCTCCGGCCGCGGTCCGGGCTACCCTTGGCCTGCTCGTCGGCGGACACCGCTGCATGAAACCAGACCGACACGACTCCACCTGGACGGACGACGCGCTCGCAGACCTGCGGCGCGAGTTCGGCGAGTACTTCTCCGGCCGCACCTGTCTGGTGACCGGCGCGGACGGCTTCATGGGCTCGCACCTGACCGAGGCGCTTGTCCACCTCGACGCCAACGTGCAGGCGTTCGTGCGCGCGACGTCGAGCGGGGCGCTGAACAACATCGGCCACCTGCGCGACCGCGTGCTCGTCCACTTCGCCGACCTGACGGACAAGACCTCGATCGACTACCTGATCAAGGATCTCGCCGACGCGCCGGACAAGCCCTACGTGTTCCACCTCGGCGCGCAGGCGCACGTCGGCGAGTCGTGGCACCGGCCGTACGAGACCGTGATGGCGAACACGCTCGGGACGCTGAACCTGCTGCAGTCGATCGTCGACAATGGGCTCGAGCTCGAGAAGTTCGACACGGCGGGCACGTCGGAGGAGTACGGCAACGTGCGCGAAGCCGTCACCCACCATCACGATTTCGACGACGAAGGTGGGCTGATCCTGCACGAGCGCTCGCCGATCAACCCGAAGTCGATCTACGCGACGTCGAAGGTCGCCGCCGACTTCCTGACGATGAACTACCACGACGCGTTCGGCCTTCCCGGCGTCGTCACGCGCATGTTCAACAACTACGGCCCGCGCCAGAATCCCCGCTACGTCACCGGCACGATCATCACGCAGGCGCTGACGCGCGAGACGGTCGAGCTCGGACAGCTCGACCCGATGCGCGATTTCTGCTTCTGCACCGACGGCGTGCGCGGGCACCTGATGGTCGCCGCGCGGGGCGTGCCCGGCGACCTCTACGTCTACGGTCAGGGACACAACATCTCGATGCGCGAGTGGGCCGACCTGATCCTGCGCGTCGGGCGGGAGCAGGGTTACTGGGATGCGCGCGAGATCGTCTCCACGGCCGAGCGCTACCGGCCCGGTGCGAGTGAGGTCATGGCGCTGCGGGTCGGCTACGAGAAGCTCAATCGCGAGACGGGGTGGGAACCGCGCGTGTCGTGGGAGGACGGAGTCGCGAAGACGATCTCCTGGTACGCAGAGAACCGCGACCGCTGGATCGGCCGCGTCGACTGGTTGACACCCACACGCGCTCCCGTATGAAAGCCGTCGTCACAGGCGGTGGCGGCTTCCTCGGGTCGCATCTCCTGGAGCGCCTGCAGAACGACGGCCACGAGGTCTTCGCCGCACGGCGGGTCGACTACGACCTGACCAGCGCCGACGACACCGCGCGGCTGTTCGCGGAGACGGACCCGGAGCTCGTCTTCCACCTCGCGGCCGAGGTCGGCGGCATCGGCGCGAACCGTGCAAATCCCGGGCGCTACTGGTACGCAAATCTGCTGATGGGCGCGCATGTGCTCGAGCAGGCGCGGCTCGCGGGCACGCGCAAGCTCGTGCTGGCAGGCACCGTCTGCGCGTATCCGAAGTTCGCGCCGATCCCGTTCAGCGAGGACGACCTCTGGAACGGCTATCCGGAGGAGACGAACGCTCCCTACGGCGTCGCGAAGAAGTCGGTCCTCGTCGGCGCGCAGGCGTACCGCGAGCAGTACGGCCTCGACGCGATCTTCCTTCTGCCGGCGAACCTGTACGGGCCGCGCGACAACTTCCACGAGACGAACGCGCACGTGATCGCTGACTTGATCCGGAAGATGACCGCCGGCGACGACGAGGTCGTGCTCTGGGGCGACGGCTCCCCCACGCGCGAGTTCCTCTACGTCGAGGACTGCGTCGACGGGCTCGTGCTGGCCGCGGAACGCTACGACGGTGCCGAGCCGGTCAACCTCGGCGCGGGGAAGGAGATCTCGATTCGCGAGCTCGCCGAGCTCGTCGCGGACGCGACGGGCTTCCGCGGGAAGATCACGTGGGACACGTCGATGCCGAACGGTCAGCCGCGCCGCAGCGTCGACGCGGCGCGCGCCCGCGAGCTCTTCGGCTTCGAGGCCCACACATCGCTCCGCGACGGGCTCGAGCGCACGGTCGCGTGGTACCGCGAGCACGTCGGCGCGGCCGCCCCCGCGCAGGCGTGACGTCGCAGGCGGCGACGGCGCCGGCGCGGCTCGACGCGGCGCTGTTGGGGTTGCGGCGCACCTGGAGGGCCATCTCGGACGTGCGCCCGGCGTATGTGCTCGGGCCGCTCGTCGGCTTGCAATGGCTGGCCGTGCTCGTCTTCGCGCTCACCGTGCGCCACAACGGCTGGCTCTACTACGCCGGCGGCGACCAGCTCTGGCACTACACCGGCGCGTACCTGATCGCGCACGGACATCTCCCGCCCTCCTTCGTCGGCTACGGCTGGTCGCTCTTGCTGCTGCCGATTGCGGCGATCGCGGGGCCCGATCTCGTCTCCGCCCTGCCCGGGCTCGTCTTGTTCAACACGGTCGTCCTGCTGCCGCTCGCGCTGCTCTGCATGTACGGGATCGGCGCGCGCCTCGCCGGCCGCGTCTTCGGCTACTTCGCCGCGCTGCTGTGGATCTTCGTCCCGTACCTCGGCATCGTGTTCGTCGAGGTCGGCTACCACCAGAAGTACACGGAGCTGACGCTGCCGCAGGTCGTCGGCCTCACGAGCGTGCCCGACTTCCCCGCGATGGTCGCGCTGATCGTCTCGGCCTACCTGTGCCTGCGCGCACTCGACTCCGGACGCTGGGAGATCGGCGCCCTCGCGGGCCTCGCCGCGGGCTACTCGATCGCGATCAAGCCGTCGAATGCCATCTTTCTCGTCGCGCCGGCGCTGCTGCTCGTCGTCGAGCGGCGGCGTTCGCTGCTCGCCTTCGCGGCCGGCCTCGCCCCGTCACTCCTCACCCTGGCGCTCTGGAAGTACCGCGGGCTCGGCGAGCTCGCCGCGGCGCCCGTGCAGCCCGTGCGTGTCGCGTCCGGCCCAGGCGACCTGCTGCGGCGCATCCACCAGCCGAAGCTGAACAGCTGGAGCCATCTACACCAGGTGCTGCTCGGCTTCCGCGAGCACTTCTGGATCCCGCGCGTGATCGAGTGGCTGCCGATCGGCGGCCTCGTTGCCCTGCTCGCGCGGTCCCGGCGTGGGCTGTTGCTCGTCGGCGCGTGGTTCGTCGTCTACCTGCTCGCCAAGGGCACGTACATCCCGGCGTCCATCGACGACGCGAGCTTCTTCCGCATCATGCTGCCGTCGTTCCCGGCCTACGTGCTGCTCGCCGCCAGCACGGTGCTGCTCGTTCCGCGTGCGCGAGCCCGCCCGGCGCCGCTGCAGCCCGATGCTCCCGGCCGACGGCTGAGCGTCGTCGTCGCCGTAGCGTTCTTCGTGTTCGCCGTCCTCCCGCTCGGCGTGCTGGCCGCCGTGCCACGCCTTCATGACCAGGGCCGCCTGGCGGTGCGCGCTCCGGACACTCTGATCCCGGTCTCCGGGGATCTCCACGCTTCGGTCGGCAACGGCACCGTGCAGCTGAGCTGGAGGGGCCTGAAGCCGGGCACCGCGCGCGCCTTCTACCAAGTGCTGCGCAAGGGCTCGGCTCCGGCGGACGTGCAGTGCGCAGGCCGCGTGAACAACTCCGCCGACAACTGCGTCCTCTACACCGACTCGGTCGCGACGACGCGCGCGACGACCTTCACCGACCATCCCGGCCGCGGCAGCTGGATCTACCGCATCGGTGTCGCCGCGAACTGGCTGAACGATCCGACGCTCGGCGACGTCTATCTCGTGACGAAGCCCGCCGCGGTCAAGCTCCCCTAGCCTTCGCGCACCTGCTGCTCGAGCAGCGCGAGCCGCTGAGCGAGGATCGTGTTCTGGTCGGACAGCCGCGAGATGACGGTCGAGTAGTGCAGCAGCACGACGAGGATGAAGAGCGCGCCGACCGCACCGAGGATCGCGGGCGGGTACGTCTGGACGCCGAACCAGCCGGCGATCGTGTTCAGACCACCGCGCCACAACGAGAGCGCCAGGAGCACGGCGCCGGTCAGCAGCCAGAGCAACGCGTAGCGCTCGCGCAGCCGCCGCGAGCGGATCAGCTCGAAGACGACGACGAGCAGGAGAAAGGACGCGACCGCCGCGGCGATCGAAACGGGAAGCGGAGTCATCGGTGTTCCTCCTCGAGAGGGCTGGCGTAACGGCGGAAGAGACCGACGAAGATGGCGAGCAGCACCTTCGTCATGTAGTAGACGGAACGCACGGCGGTGATCGACGACGCGCCGCCGCCGCGCTCGCGCATCTCGACCGGAACCTCCTTGAGGCGAAGCTTGTGCTTGACGCACATGACGGTCGCCTCGACCTCGGGGTAGTCGTGCGGATAGTCGGCGGCGAACAAGGCGATGCCCTTGCGGTTCACGGCACGGAAGCCGGACGTCGTGTCGGTCACCTTCTGGCGAACGACGGCGGAGACGACGCGCGCGAAGATCTTGATGCCGACGCGCCGCGCGAACGACGAGCGGTACGCGCCGGGACCGGTGAAGCGCGACCCGACGCAGAGGTCTGCCTCGCCGGTCAACACCGGCCCGAGGATCTTCGGCAGCTCCGACGGGTCGTGCTGGCCATCGCCGTCGACCTGGACGGCAACGTCGTAGCCGTGCTCGAACGCGAAGCGGTAGCCCGTCTGCACGGCACCGCCGATACCGAGGTTGAACGGCAGGCGCAACACGTGCGCACCGCGATCGGCGGCGACGCCGGCCGTGCGGTCGTTCGAGCCGTCGTCGACCACCACGATGTCGAAGCCGGGATCGAACGCGCGGATCTCGTCGATGACGCGGCCGACGGTCTGCTCCTCGTTCAGCGCCGGGACGATCGCGATCCGGTCGAGCTCGCCGAGTCGCTCAGCCACGGGCGCCCACCGGCGCAGACAGGCCGACGAGCTCGAGGATCTGGCGCGCCCGATGCGCGTACGTGTGCTCGTCGAGGACGCGCTCGCGCGCCCGCCGCCCCATCGCCTCCGTCGCGCCGGGATCGGCAAGCAGCTCGCGGTACGTCGCGAGCGCTTCGTCCGCGGAGGCAACGACGCGCAGCTCCGAGCCGACGTCGAACCAGCGCTCGATGCCCTCGTGCGGGTTCGAGACGATCGCAGCGCCGGACGCCGCAAGCTCGAACGGGCGGCACGTCGACGACGCGTAGACCGTCGCGTGAGAGCGGCGCGTCACGTTCAGGTTGATGCGCGCGCGCGAGATCGCCTGGGAGAAGATGTTGAAGGGCACGTCACCGATCAGGCGCGCATTCCCGACGTCGCCGCGGAAGTCCTTCCCGCCGAGTGCGAAGTCGATGTCCGGATCCTCGCGGCTCGGCTCGCCGATCAGCGCCTGCATCCACTCGCGGCGGAACTTGTCGCCGTAGCCGTAGAAGAAGACGTCCATGTCCTTCTCCACCGGAGCGGGCTGGAACAACTCCGGGTCGGCGGCCCAGAACACCGCTTCGGCGCGGCGCGCGCCGAGCTCGCGCAGCCGCTCGAGCCCGCCCTCGGAATTGGAGAGGACAAGGTCGTATTCCGACGGATCGGCTCCGTGGTAGTAGTTGAAGCCCGTGTCCATGCCGCCGAACTCGGGCAGGCTCATCGGCACGTCGCCGTCGTAGAAGACGACCGGCACGCCGTAGCGCTCGCGCAGGCGCGTGGGGATGCCGCGCAGATGCGCCATCGGGACGGTGAAAACGATCACGGCCTCGATGTCCCGTTCGCGCTCGAGGATACGGTCGAGGTGGCGCTGCCAGCGCGGCGTGACGTAGCGCCAGATTGCCTCGCGGGTCAGTCGGTCGCCGACCGTGTCGTCCGGCTGCTCCTCGGCGCGGCGCAGCAGCGTGTCGCCCTTCAGCCTTGCGGCGAAGCCGCGCGCGCCGGCGAACAGCTCGGCCTCCCGATAGAGCGGGTTCGGAGCAGTCCGCCACCACGGAGACTCCACGGCACGCCCGCGGTACGGAGTGACGATCAGGTCGACGCCGACCTCGTACAGGCCCTTCCAGATCTGCCACCACGCAGGCGTGCAGCCGTAACGGAAGTCGAGATCGGTCGCGGACGCGACCGCCAGGATCTTGGGCGCCGCTGCCATTCGGCCCAGTATGGCTACCGGGTCAGACTCTGCAGCTTGCTCGCGAAGCCTGTGACGCCGTCCGAGCCGTTGATGCGGATGCGTCCGAGCGTGTAGATGTCGCGCGGACGGGCGAGGTCGTAGTTCGTCGTCGTCGCGCCGAGATAGCCGGCGCGGCGCACCGCCGCGACGACGTGCGCGTCGTAGCGGCCGGACGGGTAGCAGAAGAAGTCGACGGGCACGTGGAAGAGCCGCTGCAGCGCGACACGCGAGCCGTGCACCTCTTGCCAGAGCTGGGCGTCGTCGACGTGCGTCAGGTCGGGATGCGTGATCGTGTGCGCGTCGAGCTCCCAGCCGGCGGCGAGCATCTCGCGCACGCGCCACGCGGGCAGCGTGTAGCGCGACTTGAGCGCGTTCAGCTTCAGGTTGAGCACGGCCGGCCAGTGCAGCCTGCGCAGGACCGGCAGCGCGTGCAGGTGCTGTCCGAGCGTGCCGTCGTCGAACGAGAGCACGATCGGCCGCACCGGCAACGCGGTGCCGCGCAGCCAGTACTCGTACACCTGGTGCAGCGTCACGGCGTGGTAGCCGTGCGACGCGAGCCAATCCATCTGCGCGGCGAAGTCGGCGGGCCGCACGAAGAGCTCAGGGAACGCAGCGCCCGCGGGAGCCGGTGCGATCACGTGGTACATGAGGATCGGAACGGGACGGTTGTGCGGCACGACCGTCGCGCTGCCTGAATCGGTTGTAAAGAGAAAGGCAACGACGAAGAGGACCGCCGAGGCCTGCGCTACCGTGAGGCGGGGTCGTATGCGTCGCATTGTTCTCTTTGCCGTCCTCGCTGCGCTGCTGTTCGCGCCCTCTGCGTCCGCAGCCGTGACGCAGCTTATGCCCGGCGTGACCTACCAGCGCATTCTGCGCTGGACGTCGGCGGGACCCGTCGAGATGTACGTCGTCAGGGCGCCGAAGCCGCAGGGCCTCTACAAGCTGATGCCGTTGCTGTCGAACGGCACGATCATCGGGCGCGAGACGGTTTCCTCGATGGAGCACGACGTGTCGGCGCAGATGACGACGGTCGGCGTCAACGGCGACTTCTTCCACTGGACCGGTGGCTGGCCGAGCGGCCTGCTGATTCGCAACGGCGTCGTCGAGCATCAATCGGCGCTCGGTCGCGCGGCCGTGGGCATCGACACGACCGCGACGATGCACGCGGACAAGGTGCCGTGGGCCGGGCGCTGGCACGGGCCCGACAACGTCTGGTATCCGCTCTCACAGCTCAACGAGCCTCCGCGCGCGAACGCGGCGGCGCTGTTCACGCCCGTCTGGGGCGGCGATGTTGCGCCCGCGAAGAACGGCGTCACCGTGCTGCTCGAGCCGTTCCCGCCGGCGCAGCCGCGCACCGATCTCGTCGGGACCGTCGTCTCCGTCACGGGCAACGCGGCGGCAGCAGACGTCCCGCCTGACGGAGCCCTCGTCGTTGCGCGCGGGACAGCCGCTCGTCCGTTCGCGGCGCTCGCCCCCGGGACTCAGGTGACGGTGCGGATCCCGCTGCCGGCGAACTGGGCGAGCGTCACGGACGCCGTCAGCTCAGGCCCGACGCTGGTGCGGGACGGCAAGCCGATCTTCAACGCGGGCGAGGCGCTGACGCCGGTGCAGCTCCACGGCCGCGACCCGCGCACCTCGATCGGCCAGCGCGCCGACGGCACGGTCGTGATGGTCGCCGTCGACGGCCGCCGGCCCGGCTGGAGCATCGGGATCACGAACTGGGACCTCGCGCAGGCGCTCGTCCGTTACGGCTGCGTCACCGGCTTCGCGCTCGACTCGGGCGGCTCGACGACTGTCGCGTTCGACGGGAAGGTGCTGAACCGGCCGTCGGATTCCTCGGGCGAGCGCCCTGTCGGCGAGGCGCTCGTGATCGCGTACACCGGCGTCTACGTGCCGCCCGTCGCACCGACGTTGTCGCCGAACGCCGACGGTGTCGCGGACGTCGAGCCGCTGACGTACAAGCTCGTGCGGCCCGCGACGGTGAGCGCGAAGCTCACTGGCCCCGACGGAAGCACGCGCGAGCTCGACGCAGGTGCGAAGGGCCCCGGCCGCTACAAGCTCGCGTGGGACGGCGCCGGCGCGCCCGAAGGCCGATACCACTGGAACGTCACGGCGACGGACGACCTCGGCCAGGTGTCGACCGACGACCACGCGTTCACGCTCGACGACACGCTCGGCTTTCTGCGCGTCGGCGCCAACGCACGCACGATCCGGTTCACGCTCACGCGCGACGCAAACGTCCGCGTGACGGTCGAGACGCGCTCGGGCGGCATCCTCCGTACGGTCGCGCGCGGCGCACGCCCCGCCGGGCGCGTCACGGTGCGCTGGAACGGCCGCGATGGCCGCGGCAAGAAGCCGCGCCGCGGAACCTATGTGGTGCGAGTGTCGGCGACCAGCGCGCTCGGCCTGAGCCAGCTGGCGAACCGAGTAAGCCTCCGCTGACGCGATCCTGAGCTCGCGCCCGTATCGCGCGAAGCGCCGTACCTAATACGCGCCGCGGCGCGCTATCACGGCGGGGAGCGTTTTAGCCAAAATAGAGATGTCGAGCCAGATGGACCAGTTCTCGATGTAGTAGAAGTCGAGCCGCACCAGGTCGTCGAACGACAGGTCGATGCGGCCGGAGACCTGCCAGAGCCCCGTCATCCCAGGCAGGACGAGGTAGCGCTTGCGGTGCCACTCCTGCAGCTGCTCGTAGTCGCGGATCGGCAGCGGTCGCGGGCCGACGAGCGACATCTCGCCGCCGAGCACGTTCAGCACCTGCGGCAGCTCGTCCAGCGAGAAGCGCCGCAGAAACCGCCCGACGCGGGTGACGCGCGGATCGTCCTTGATCTTGAACAGCGGTCCCGACGCCTCGTTTTCCGCCTCGAGCGCCGCCTGCCGCGCGGAGGCATCCGCGTACATCGTCCGGAACTTCATCATCCCGAACGGGCGGTCACCGAGCCCGATCCGCTGGTCGCGATAGAAGACGGGACCCGGGGACGTGAGCTTGATCGCGCATGCGATCGCCGCCCACAGCGGCGAGCCGGCGACGACGAGCACGGTCGACACCGCGAGGTCGAAGCTCCGCTTCACGCCCCACTGCCAGCCGGCGAACGCCGGCGGCCGCAGCTCGAACAGCGGCGCACCCTCGCCGGCGATGTATTCCGCGCGCTGGAACAGCAGCTCGGTCGTGCGGGGCGCGATCTTCACGCGCACACCGAAGCGATGCGCCTCCTCGACGAGCTCGAACAGCTCGTCGTCGCTGAAGCCGCCGTCGCTGAGGATGAGCTCGTGCACGTCGCGCTCGCGCAGGATGCGCGGGAGCTCGTCGACGCCGCCGAGAAACGGCAGCGTGCCGGTGTCGTCGTGCGGTGCAACCGCTCCGAGCAGCTCGTAGCGGATGCCGCTGCGGCCCGAGCCGAGGGAGTGCCGCAGCTTCGTCAGCTGCTCGCCTTCACCGACGAGCACGGCGCGGCGGCGGACGCCCGCGAGCTGCAGCACGTCGCGCGTGACGACGTCGTAGCTCGAGCGGAGCAGCGAGATGATCAGCGCGGTCAGCACCAGCGCCGTCGGCGTCAGCCCGTAGGTGGTGAAGTGGTAGCCCGTCCCGAGCCCGAACGCGAGCGTGATCAGCGCGACGAGCACGAGCGAGAAGACGATCTGCCCGACGCCCGAACGAGACTCGCGCGGACGGTAAAGGCCGCCGACCCAGAACACCAGCACCGTGATCACCGTCAGGAACGGCAGCCAGTCGGTCTCCGTCTTCCAGAGGATGCCCCAGAGCGGCGGCCACTGGCCGAGGTACAGCTCGCGGAAGATGAGCGCGACGTAGAGACCGCAGACGAGACCGGCGAGGTCGATCGCGACGAGCGTCGCGACGCTGAGCAGACGGCGGGCCACGGCGACCAGCGTTCGGCGGGAGAGCAGGTACGGCCGCGCGGAGCGGATGTCCTCGACCGGCGCCGCCGGCGCCTGCTCGGTCGGCACGGCGGGCTTCGTGCTCACGTGCGCAAGTGTACTTTGGTGCCTCCATGGGCCTGGACCAGCTCAGCGAGCGGTACGCCGAGCACAACCGCAGCGAGCGCGGGGCCGGCTTCGTCTTCGCGCGACCGGAGCGCGAGGCGCTGTTCAGGCGCTACGTGGGCGGGCCGGGACGGCGTGTGCTCGATCTCGGGTGTCGCGACGGCGCGCTGACCCAGGCCTATCTCGAGGGGAACGAGGTCGTCGGGGTCGATGCCGACCGGGAGGCGCTTGCCGAAGCGGCGCGCCTGGGGATCGAGACGCGTTGGGCCGATCTCGACCAGCCGCTCGAGTTCGCCGACACGAGCTTCGACGTCGTGGTCGCGGGCGAGCTGCTCGAGCACCTGCGCGATCCGCAGCGTCTCGTCTCGGAGGTCGAGCGTGTGCTGCGCCCCGGAGGAACGTTCGTCGCGTCGGTGCCGAACGCGTACCGGCTGAAGGGACGTCTGCTGTTCCTGCTCGGACGGCCCCCCGAGAACGATCCGACGCACCTACAGATGTTCTCTGCGGCCGACGTTCGTGCACTGCTTTCGCGCTTCGACGAGCCGCAGCTTCACTTCGTCGCGGGACGACTGGTGCCGCTTCATCCGCGGCTGTTCGCGAACGACATCGTGTTCGCAGGGCGCAAGCCCCGCTGAAGCTCGCGCAGATCGGTCGCAGTCCGCTTCAGGCCGAGGAACGCGAGCCCGACGCGCAGCGCGGCGGCGCGGCGACGGTCGAGCAGATCGGTGTCGTGAAAGTAGGCGTGCACGACCTGCCGCCGGAAAGGCCCGAGCGCACCGCGCGCCAGCATCCCGATCGAGTGCGTCGTCGGGAGCTCGAGCAGGCGCGAGCCGCCGCCGAGCTCGAGCCAGGTCGGCTCCTGCAGCTGCAGGTGCGGCGCGTCCGCGTCGAGGTACGACGGCCGGAACGACGTCGCGGTGCAGTCCGCGTAGCCGAGCTCCGCCAGCACGCGCGCGACGTCGCCGTCGAGATACCAGCCGCCGCCGCAGAACAGCTGGGCGTCGAGACCGGCAGCGCGTAGCCACTCCGCCTGCTCGCGCACGAACGCCGCCGGGTCCCCGCCCGTCGGTCGTGCGTGGTCCGGTGCGGTCCAGTGGGTGTGCAGCCCGAGGGGGCCGAGCTCCGCCGCCTCGCGGGCGCGCTCGAGCCACACTCCCTCGTCCTCGCCCGCGGCGGGTGGGCGCATCAGCGCCGCGATCGCGAAGCGCCCGGGCCGGCGGCGCTGCAGTCGCGAGAAGCGGCGCCACACCTCGTCGTCGAGCGGCCGCTCCACGTGGCACGAGACGACGGCGTAGCGTCCGTGCAGTATTGAGCCCGTGTGCGGCATCGCCGGACTCTATTCGCCCGCAGGCGCGCCGAATCCCGAGCTCGTGGATGCGATGCGCGCTGCGCTCGTGCACCGCGGACCGGACGAGGGCTCGACCGACGTCTACGGGCGCTGCGTGCTCGGCCACCAGCGGCTGAAGGTCATCGATCCGGACAACGGCTATCAGCCGGTCGCGAACGAAACGGGCGACGTCGTCGCCGTCTACAACGGCGAGGCGTACAACTTCGCCACGCTGCGGGACGAATTGCGCGGCCACGAGATCCGAGGCACCGGCGACACGCCCGTACTGCCGCACCTGTACGAGGACAGCGGCCCGGCCTTCGTCGAGCGGCTGCAGGGCATGTTCGCGCTCGCGCTGTGGGACTCGGCGCGCGAGCGGCTCGTGCTCGCGCGCGACCGGCTCGGCAAGAAGCCGCTCCTGTATGCGCGTCTTCCGGACGGGACGCTCGCGTTCGCGTCGGAGCTGAAGGCGCTCCTGCGGCTTCCCGGCCTTTCGCGCGAGCTCGACCTCGACGCGATCGACGCCTACCTCGCGTTGCAGTACGTCCCGGGCCACGGAACGGCACTGCGCGGGGTGCACAAGGTGCCGCCGGGTCACGTTCTCGTCGTCGAGGGCGACAGCGAACGGCTCGAGCGCTACTGGGAGCCCGCCGCCGCGGAGCAAAGCGTCGACGACCACGAGTGGCTCGAGCGTGTGCGTGCGACGGTCGCCGCGTCAGTGCGCAAGCGCCTCGTCGCGGACGTCCCACTCGGGGCGCTGCTCTCGGGCGGAATCGACTCGAGCATTGTTGTCGCGCTGATGGCCGAGGCGTCGGCCGAGCCCGTACGGACGTTCACGGTCGGCTTCGCCGACGAGCGCTACGACGAGCGCACGCCCGCGCGCGCCGTCGCGCAGCGCTTCGGCACCCTGCACGAAGAGCTCGAGATCGTGGAGGACGTCGCGGCAACACTGCCGCGGCTTGCTGCGGCCTACGACGAGCCACTCGGCGACGAAGCGGCGTTCCCGACGTTCCTGATCGCCGAGCAGGCGCGCCGGCACGTGACCGTCGCGCTGGCGGGCGACGGCGGCGACGAGGCATTCGCAGGCTACGAGCGCTACATCGCGCACGGGCTGGCCGAGCGAGTGCCGAGCAGCGCGGCGCGCACGGGCGCGGCGGCGATGCGCCTCGTGCCCTCGGCGCGGCGCGAGCCGCGCTCGACGCTGTTCCGGGCGGCGCGGTTCCTCGACGCGGCCGGCGCGCCCCGAGCACAGCGCTACGCCCGGCTGATGGAGGTCTTTCCGCTCGAGCTGCGGCAGGAGCTCTGGCTCGACCGCCGTCGCGCCGCGTCCGTGCACCTGGTGCCGCGTGGAAACGGCATCGCGGCGCTCCAACTGCTCGACCTGGCGACCTACCTCCCGGGCGATCTGCTGCTCAAGGCGGACATCGCGTCGATGGCACACTCGCTCGAGCTGCGCTCGCCGTTCCTCGACCACGAGGTCGTCGCCCTCGGCCTCGCGCTGCCCGAGCACCTGAAGACGCGCGGCCGCGAAGGAAAGGTCGCGCTACGGCGCGCGTTCGCAGCCGAGCTCCCCCCCGAGGTCGCGTCGCGCGGGAAGACGGGCTTCGGCGTCCCGCTCGGCCGCTGGTTCCGCGAGGACCTGCGCGACCTCGCGCGCGACGTCCTCGTCACCGACCGCGGCTGGTTCCGTCCGGAGACCGTCACCCGGCTGCTGGACGAGCACGAGAGCGGGCGCGCCGACCATGGGCATCGTCTCTGGTGCCTGCTGATGCTCGAGCTCTGGGTGCGGGAGCACGTCGAAGCGCCGCTCTTGGTCGCCGCTTGAGGCGCCTGCATCTGTGGCTGGTCGCCCTGGCGGCGATCGTCCCTCGCGTGATCGTGCTCGTGCACGAGCGCGACAAGATCCTCACCGCCTTCACCGACAAGAGCGACGACTTCGCGCTGACGTTCGTGCACCACGGCACGTTCGGGCTCGTCCCTGGGCAGCCGTCGGCGTACACGCAGCCGCTGTACGGCTTCTTCCTCGTGCCCGTGTACTGGATCTTCGGCCGCGAGTGGTGGTCGGCCGGCTTCGCGCAGATCCTCGTTGCGACGGCGACGGCGTTCCTCGTCTACGCGATCGGCGCGCGGGTGCTCTCACGCAGCGCCGGCGTCTTCGCCGCGGTCGTCTCGACGCTCAACCCGTATCTCGTGTGGCACGACGTCCATCTGAACCGCGAGATCCTCGACCAGCTGCTCGCGGCGGCAATCGTGCTCTGCGTGCTCGTCGCGGCGGATCGCTGCTCGGTCGCGTGGTCGGTCGCGGCCGGCATCTACGCCGGCCTCGCAATCCTCGGCAACGTCAGGCTCTCGGCGCTGCCGTTCGTCCTCGCGGCGTACCTGCTCGTGCGCTCCGGGCGGAGCTGGGCTCCCGTCGCCCTGATCGCGGCTGCGGCGGTGACCGTCACTCCCTGGCTCGTGCGCAACCGCGTGGAGGTCGGTTGCTTCGCGCTCACGACCGACGGTCGCGCGCTCTGGAAGGCGAACAACCTCCAGACGTATCCCCTCCTCACGCACGGGAAGTGGATCGACGACGTGAAGGATCCGCCGCACCACCCGTTCCCGAACCCGGAGGAGGCGCGCGTCCTCTACCAGCGCGGTCAGGGGACATACGACATCGACGAGTGCGCGAACCAGTCGTACTACCAGCACAAGGCGTGGGTCTTCGTGCGCGAGCACCCGGGTGCGAAGGCGAAGCTCGCCGGGCTCGCCGTACGGATGGAATGGGACCCGCGCACGACCGCGTCGGCGACGGACTCGGGCCACGGCGTCCTGCGTACGTGGGCGCAGCCCCTCTACACGTCGCTGCTCTATGCGCTGGCGATCGTCGGCCTCTTCTTCGCGCCGCGCCGCTTTGCGGCGCTCGCGCTGCTCGTGCTCGCGTACCAGACGATCGCCGCCGTCGTCTTCGTCGGTGCGACGCGCTACCGCATCCCGACCGACTTCCTGCTCGCACTGCTGGCGGCCGCCGTGTTCGAGCGGCTGTTCGGACGTCGCCTGCGGCCGTCGTGAAGGTTCTGCATGTCCACCGCATCGGAGGGATCGGCGGCTCCGAGCGGCATCTGCTGACATTGCTTCCCGCTCTGGCCGAGCGCGGCGTCGACGTCCGCTTCCTCGGGCTGGACGATCCGGCGCGTGCGCCGGAGCCGTTCTACGACGCGCTGGCGGTGCCGTACGAACGCCTTTCGGCACCGCACGACGTCGACCCGCTGCTCGCCTGGCGCGTGAGCCGGGCCGTGCGCGGCTTCGACGTCGTGCACACGCACCTCGTGCATGCGGACGTCTACGGCGCGCTCGGGGCGCGGCGCCTCGTCTCGACGAAGCACAACGACGACCCGTTCCGCGCGGGGGCCTTCCGTTACGTCGAGCGCGCGCTCGCGCATCGCGCCTCGCGCGTGATCGCGATCACGGACGCCCTGGCGCGCTTCCAGGTCGACCGCGTCGGCCTGCCGCGCGAGAAGGTCGAGGTGATCCACTACGGCCTCGACGACCTGCCGCAGGCGTGGGGAGCGAATCCCCCGCCGTCGCTCATTCCCGACGCGCGCGTCCTGCTCGCCGTCTGCAGGCTCGAGCCCCAGAAGGGCGTCGACGTCGCGATTCGAGCGCTGCGTGAGATCGACGATGTGCACCTGGTGGTGCTCGGCGACGGGCCGCAGCGCGAGCAACTCCAGCGGCTCGCCCGTGAGCTCGACGTGTCGGTCTACCTGCCCGGACGCGTTCCCGACGTGGCGGCGTGGCTCAGGCGCGCGTCGGTGTTGGTGCACCCGGCGCGCTGGGAAGGCTTCGGCCTCGCGCTCCTCGAGGCGATGCTCGCCTCACTGCCCATCGTCGCCACGAACGTGAGCTCGATCCCGGAGATCGTCGTCGACGGCGAGACGGGCCTGCTGGTCCCGCCCGACGATCCATCCGCCCTGGCGGCCGCGGTGAACCGGGTGCTTGCGGATCCCGGCGACCTGGGCGCGAACGGGCTGGCGCGCGCCCAGGCCGAGTTCAGCGTCGCGAGGATGGCCGACCGGACGCTCGCGGTCTACGAAAGGGCCTTGCGGTAAAGCCGCTCGGTTCGGTCGGTGCAGCGGTCCTGCAGGAACTGCTCCAGCGCCCGCCTGCGGCCCGCTGCGCCCAGCTCGGCGGCACGGGGTAGGTCGGAGCCAAGCCGGACCATCGCGTCGGCGAGCGGCTCCGCCTCGCCCGCGGGCACGAGGTAGCCGGTGACGCCGTCCTCGACGAGCTCGCCGAGACCGCCGATCTCCGCAGCGATCACCGGCCGGGCCCGTTCCATCGCTTCGAGCGCGACCATGCCGAACCCTTCGCCCATCGAGGGGACGACGACCGCCGCCGCCTCCTCGATCGCCCGCTGGACGGGCGCGACGTACCCGAGGAAGCGCACGGCGCCCTCGACGCCCAGCTCCTTCGTCAGCGCGCGCAGCGCGGGCTCGAGCGGTCCGCGCCCGGCGATGTCGAGGCGCAACGACGGCAGGCGCTGATGCGCCTGGGCGAACGCGCGCAGCAACACGATGTGGCCCTTGATCGGGATCAGCCGCCCGACGCAGAGCAGGCGTGGCACAGCGCCGGTGTACGGCACGGGCTCACCGTCCGGCTCGATCCCGTAGTGCACGATCTCGAAGGTGGACCCGTCGAAGCCCTCGACCTCCTCGAGGTAGCGGGCGAGCCCGCGCGAGATCGCAATGTGCGTGTGCGCGAGGCTGGCGATCGCACGGTCACCGAGGGCGAAGCCGCGGTTCTCGCGGAACTCGTTGAACCCGTGCTTCGTCGAGACGCGCGACGGGATGCCCGTCAGCGCACCGGTCAGCTGGCCGTAGACGTCCGCATGCACGAGGTGCGTGTGGAGGATCCGCGGGCGCATGCGGCCGAGGTAGCCGGCGATGCGGAAGAACGCAATCGGGTCGACGTCGGCCGCGAGCGGGATCGCGTCGAGGGGAATCCCGCGCGCGCGCAGCTCGCGTGCGAAGTCCCAAGCCCCGGGCTCGTGCTCGTGCAGCATCAGGAAGCGCACGTCCCAGCCGCGCTCTTTCAGCTGCGGGAGCAACGAGAGCAGGTGCGCCTCCGAGCCGGAGATGCCCGCAACCTTCTGCAGGTGCAGAACGGTCACGATGCCGCCGCCAGGATGCCGTCCGCCCACGTGTCGGCGGAGTGGTTCTGCGCAACGCGCTCGCGCAGCACCCGGCCGATCTCGGCCCTTTCTGCCGCCGCGAGCCCGCCGAACCAGCGCAGACGCTCGGCGAGGCTCTCGGGCGAGTCGCGATCGAAGAAGAGCGGGAAGCCGGCGAAGAGATCGTCGAAGACGGGGTTCGACGCGAGCACGGGAAGGCATGCGGCGGCCGCTTCGTAGACGACCTTGTCGGGCGCACCCGCTTCCATGTTGTTGACGAGCAGGTCCGAGCGTTCGAACAGTGCCGGCACGTCGGCGCGAACCACTGCGTCGCCGAGCGGAACGCCGAGGCGGGCCAGCTCGTCGCGGTGACGGCGCTCGAGCTCGTTGAGCGCGGCACCGTGCAGCTCGACGTCGACGCCGTCGACCTCGCGCACCGCGCGCAGGATCGTCTCGAGGCCTTTCGCCGGCGAGTAGCGGCCGAGCACGAGCGCGCGCACTCGCGCGTGCGCGGTGCGGTTCGAACAGCTGAACTCGCTCACGTCGATACCGTGCCCGATCGGCCGCACCTTCGCCGAGTCGAGCGGGAACGAGCGGCGGTCGACGCTGACGACAGCGGTGGCGAGCCGCTCGGCGGCCCGCAGCTGCGGCGTCGCCTTCCAGTGCGTGAACCACAGCAGCAGTGGAATCCGTCTCGGGCGCACCAGGGGAGCTGCGAGCAGCACGTACACGGGAATCATGTGCGCAACGACCGCATCGGCCGGGAGCGCGTGCGCAAGCTCTCGTTCGAACCGCAGCATCCGCGCGACACGATTCGCCGCTCCGAACGTGCGCACCTCGACGTTGCCGGGGAGCTCCACGTGGGCCGCGGACTGCGCGAGGACGACCAGCTCGTCCACCCGGGCGGCCAAAGCGCGGATCTGCGCGATCGTCGCGGCCAGCGCCGGATGCGCAGGGTCGACGGCCTGCGTCAGAAAAAGGAGCCGCCGCATCAGAAGAAGTCGGTGTCGCCGAGGGTGAAGCGCCACGCACTCCGGCTCGGGTCGAGGTTCCCGGCCAGCGCCTTGCCCATCAGCTGGAGCGTCCGGCGTGTCGGCAGGAAGCCGAGCGATGCGTACACCGCGCGCTGGCCGCGCGGCGGGATCGCCACGACCGCCTCGACATCGGCTTCGACCGCGCCCAGGCAGGCGTGCAGGAGGCCGCGCGCGTCGCCGACGAGGTCAGCGATGTAGGCGAGCCGCCTGCCGCGATGCTCTTTGTGGCCGAGCACCGCATAGCTGCCTGCGGCCGCAAAAGCGTCGTAGCGGCGCGGCGAATCGACGTAGCGCCAGTTCAGGTAGGCGGCATCTCGGACAATGTGGTTCGGCCACGCAGCAGCCGCGTCGCCTGGATGCCGGAAGCGCTCGATTCGGCCCGTCGGGCGCGACCTGCCGCGAAAACGGGGAAACGGGCGCGCCCATAAGCGCACACGGCCGATCTCCGTCCACCCAAGCGGGCCGAGGAAGATCGGGGCGGTGGGCTTCGAGGCAAACGCGAGCACGACCGCGACGCCGCGTTCGGTCGCTTCCTCCTCGTGCCTGCGCTCGAGCGCCTCGAAAATGCCCTGTCCACGCGCGGACTCCGCTGTCGTGGCATGCACGGAGAAACCGCCGACCGCCTGCTCCCCGCCGATGGCCATCCGAAAGAGCGAGTGCGAGGCGACGCCGACGACACCACCCTTCACCTGCGCGACCGACATCAGCGACCCGGCGGGGTTCCCCCCGAACCACCAGTCGAACTCCGCCGGAGTCAGCGCGAGGTCTCCCCAGGCTGCGTCGAGCAGGCGCAGGTAGTCGGCGCGCTGCGCCGGCTCGTAGGTCGCCAGCTCGTACGCGGACACTGTTACTTCGTCGAGGTGCCGAGCGCCGCGTTGAACAGGCGCCGCGCGTGCGTGCCGGTGACCGTGTCCTTCACGGAGATCAGGTCGCAGGCGCCGGCCAGCACGAGCTCGAACGTGCGTGGCGAATACGGCTCGATGTTGTAACGGCGCAGCTGCAGCGGATCCGTCGCCGGCGAGTTCGCGCCCGAGACCGCGGTGAACGCGACGTCGTAGCCCGCCTGCCGCACGAGGCTCAGATGCACCGGCTTGTAGTGCGCTTCGGAGCCTTTCACGTACGAGAACGCCCGCACCGGACGGCCGAGCCTCTCCTCCAGCCGCAGCTTGGAGAGCGCGATCTCGCGCGCCGCCTCGTCGACCTCGAGGTCGGCGAGCGGCCGGTGCGAGATGCCGTGCGACTCGATCCGCACCCCTCGCTGCTCGAGCTCGACGAGCTCCTCCCAGTCGATCGTTCGGTTGAGGATGCCCTGCGCGGCGAGATGCTCCTCGTGCGGCAGCGGCAGCCGGTCGCCGAGATAGCCAAGCGGTACGAAGAGCACGGCGGGATAGCCGTACTTCTCGAGCACGCGCGCCGCATTCGCGAGATTGTCGTGGTAGCCGTCGTCGAAGGTGATCAGCACCGCGTGCGGCGGCAGCGGCGTCCCGTCGACGTAGTGCGCGAGCACAGCCTCCAGATCGACGACGTCGTAGCCGAGCTGCCGCACCTGGTCCATCTGCTCGTCGAAGAGCGACACGGGCATCGTCAGCGGGTTGCCCGGAAGGTCGTTGACCTTGTGGTACATGAGCACGCGCAGGCTGCGGTCGCCGTTGCCGTTCGCCCCGATCGCCGCAGCCGTCTCGCCGATCGTGCGGTAGACGGAGTTCTTCAGGACCTGTTTGATCCGCTCTGCGCGCACCGGGCTAGCGTAACCCAGTGATCTGCTCGACCAGGGAGCGGACGCGGGA
This sequence comes from Gaiellaceae bacterium, assembly GCA_045806245.1. GTDB lineage: Bacteria > Actinomycetota > Thermoleophilia > Gaiellales > Gaiellaceae > 3-1-20CM-4-69-9. Next base: position 70,809 of record JBJMJR010000037.1, read on the forward strand.
CGCGAATTCCTCGGGCGAGCTCGTCCAGAAGTCAGCGCTCGCATGCGCTCCCGCGGACAGACGCTCGGCGAGCTCGCGGTCGGTGAGGACGCGGACGAGCGCATCGGCGAGCGCGCGCGTGTCGCCCGGCTCGACGAGCAGGCCGTTCGTGCCGTCCTCGACCAGATCGGGAATGCCGCCGACGCGAGCTCCGACGACGGGCCGCGCACGGCAGAAGGCCTCGACGACGACGCGGCCCATCCCCTCCGAGCGCGAGGGCAGGACGAGCGCCGTCGCTCCGTCGAGCGCGCGCGAGACCTCCGGCTGCGCGAGCCGTTCGTCCCACGAGGTTTGGCCGGGAACGTCACGCACCAGTTGCTCGACGACCGAGCGCAGCGTGCCGGCACCGACGAGACGTAGCTGTGCGCCGGGAACGCGAGGGGCGGCAAGACGCCACGCGTCGGCGAGGCCGTCGACGTTCTTGTAACGCTCGAGCACGCCGACGAACAACGCCTGCGGCTGGGCGGGCAGCGGCTGGGGCGGCGTCTGTACGAACGAGTCGAAGTCCATGTAGGCCGGAAACTCGTCCGCGGGCTCGAGCCCGAGCTCGCGCACGAGCGACGTCGTGTAGCCCGTGATCGTTCGGATGCCGTCGACGTTCCGTAGGGCGCTCAACGCGGCACGGTCGGCGACGGGGTTGAGCGCGCCGCGCAGCCGCGAGCCGTACAGGCGCGTCGGCGCGCGCCAGTCGCCGTGCAGGTCGGCGATCACAGCGGCGTCGACGCGCGCGAGCCGGCGCCCGGCGAGAGCGGCCGCAGCTTCGTGCGCGCCCTGCGCCAGGACGGCGTGCGGCCGAAAGGAACGGAGCTCGCGCGCAATGCGCACCGGCAAGGCCGCAAAGAACGCCGGCCCGTCGAGCGCGGGCAGCGTGCGCGCGAGCCGGAAGTGCTCGTCGTGCCCGTTGCCCCCAGCGAGGACGCGGTAGTCGAGCTCGCGCCCGACGGCGTCCCATTTGCGCGCGAGGCTCGGCGACAGCGGCAGCTGCACGCGCCGCGACACGAACAACACGCGCGGCCTCACGCGCGTGCGATCCTGCGCAGCGTCGCCTCGAGCTCGCCGAAGACGCGTTCGGGCGCATACGCCGCGACGGACGGCGCAGCGGCGGCACGCAGCTTTTCCCGCAGGGTGTCGTCGGCAAAGAAGCGGCGCACCGCGTCGGCGAGCGCGGCCGTGTCGCCGGGCGGCACGAGCAGCCCGTTGACACCGTCCCGCACGACCTCGGCAACACCACCGGCTTCCATCGCCAGGACCGGCGTGCCCACAGCCAGCGCCTCGACGACGGTGTGCGGGAAGTTCTCCCAGCTCGACGAGAGGATCGACGCATCCGCCGAGCGAAACAGCTCGACGACACGGCTACGCGGCTGCGCGCCAAGAAACTCGACGCGGTCATCGATGCCGAGCTCGCGCGCACGCTCCTCGAGCGCCCCACGGTCCGGTCCCTCGCCGGCGATCACGAGCCGGACGCCCTCGGTGCCGGCGACCGCCTCGAGCGCCCGGCCGAGCGACTTCTGCGCCGTCAGCCGCCCGGCGAACGCGAGCATGCGGCCGTTGCGCGGGGCGTCGCTCTCGGGCAGGTCGGCAGGAACCGGGTTCGGCAGCACGCTGACGCGCTCGGGCGGGATTCCCCAGCTCAACACGAGCTGTCGCAGGTAGGCGCTGGGGCAATACACGTATGCCGCGCGTCGCAGCTCGAAGTCGCGTGCCCGCCGGAGCGCGAAGCCGAGCGCGCCGCCACCGCCCTCCTGGAAGTCGTCGACGTCGCCCGCGACGAGGCCGCGGCGGCGCGAGCGCTCGAAGGCGGGGTCAGCCGTCAGCTTGACGATGTACGGGCGCCGGGCCGCGAGCGCGCCCGCGGAGCTCCGTCCGAACATCCCCGTCGTGTAGACGACGTCCGCCCCGCGCGCGCAGGAGCGCACCAGTGCAGCCCCGCGCACGTGCCTGGCACCGACCGGAAGCGAGCGCGAGACCCAGTGGACGGGATAGTCCTCGGCCGCGGGCGCGGCGGCGGCGGTCGTGACGACCTCGACGTCGTGCCCGCGTCCGTTCAGGAAGCGCGCGACATCGGGCGCATGGCTCGCCGGGCCGCCGACGTCAGGCGGCCAGATGCCGGAGACGATCAGGACGTTCACGGCAGGGCCGCCTCGAGCGTCGCTCCGGGCGCCGCCGGCTCGCGCCGGATGCGCAGGAAGAGGAACGTCCAGTAGAGGCAGAACGCGATGCTCGATGCGAGCACGGCGGTCGCGGCGCCGGTTGCGCCCCACTCGCGACCGAGGACCGCGACGAGCGGGATCAGCACGAGCAGTTCGACGCCGTGCGTCCAGATGCGAAGCGCCGGCCGCCCGATCGAGACCGGGAACGACTTCGTCCAGCCGTAGACCATGCGCAGCGCTCCGGCGACGATGACGATGCGGGTCGCGTCGACCGCGCCGACGTTCTTCGCGGAGAACAGCAGCTTTGCGAGCTGCGGGGTGAAGATGAGCAGCAGCGGCAGGATCACCAGGGACAGCGTGGCCATGCCGAGCATGTAGCGCCGGATCCCCGTGAAGACCGCCTCGCGAGATCCGCGCTCCCAGTCGCGCGTCTGCTCGGTCAGCAGGATCAGCCGCGCGGGCGCGGATACGACTGCGAACGCCTGCTGCGGCGACATCGCTGCGCGGAAGTACGCGACCTCCTTCGTCGTCGACACGCGCCCGAGCACGAGCAGCGAGAGCGGCGCCGTCAGCGAGATGACCGCGGTCGCCGCAGTGGACTGTGCGACGAACGAGAGGATGTTCCGGCGTTCCTCGCCGAGCGGCACCGCGGCCTGCTGGGGGAACCTGTGGAACGCGACCCAGCCGGCGATGCTGATGGCCGCCGTCGCGACGACCTGGGCGAAGACCATCGCCGCGATCGTCCAGGAAAGGCCGTGGGTCGCGCCGACCGCGATCGCGGTGAGGCGCAGCGCCATCGAGACGAGCAGGAAGAAGCCGCGGATGTCGTAGCGGCCGCGCAGCACGATCGCGACACCGCCGACGTTCTCGGTGCACTGCGCGAGCGGGATGAATGCGCCGATCAGGAGCGGCGTTTCCAGCCCGTGCTTGTTCAGCAGCGTGTCGGCGAACGGCGCAACCGCGAGCAGCAACGCCGTCGCGAGCACGCCGCCGACGAGCTTGAACGCGATTGCGCTTTCGAACAGGCGGCGCAGCCGGCCCCAGTCCTCACGCGTCGTGTAGCGGAAGCCGAACTTGACGAGCGCCTCCTCCACCGTGAGGTCCAGGAGGCTTTGCACGAACGCCGTCATCGCCAGGACGAGCGCGTAGAGACCGAACGTCTCGGTGGAGAAGACGTGCAGCGCGACGACCGTCGCGCCGAAGCCGAGCGCGGCGGAAGCGTACGTCCCGGCGGCGGCGGCCGAGCGGCGCCAGAAGAGCCGAGAGCGCATGACGGAAGCCTAGACTCGCTGCGTGATCGCGCTGGCGCTGGCCGTCCCGTTCCTCTTCCTGCACGTGAAGTACCAGCCCGGCGTTCGCGTCCCGCTCGGCTCCACGCACCTCGGACTCGAACTGTCCGACCTCGGAGTGCTGGTCGTCGCACTCGTCGCGCTGCGCGAGGGGCTGCGGGACGGGTTCGGGCGGCTGCGCCCGTCGCTGTGGCTCTGGGTCTCCGTCGCGCTGCTGCTCGTGTGGATCTTCGTTCGTTCGCAGTCGCTGACGCACGCCGTGACGGCGGCGAAGTTCGCGGAGTACGCGCTGCTCGCCGTCTCGCTGCCGTTGATCCTGCGCCGGCGCGCGCAATGGGAGGTCGTCGCCGCGGTGATCGTCGCCTGGAGCGTGGCGGCGACGTTCGTCGCGCTGCTCCAGATCTTCGGCGTCGGCATCCTCGATGCGTGGGCGGCGGGCCGGCGGCAGCCGTCCTTCCTCGGGCACTCCGACTTCGCGGCGCTGTCGGCGTTCGCGCTGGCGATCGGCCTCGCGGCGGTTCTTGCGGCGAGGCGGAGCATCGGGTGGGTCGGGATCGCGAGCGGGGTCATCGGCTTGATGCTCTCCGGCGCGACGGCCGGCCTGATCGGCACGGCCGTCGGGATCGCGGGCTTCCTCGTCGCACTCGCGCGCAGGCGCCCGCTGGCGTTGCGTGACTTCGCGGTGACCCTCGTGTGCCTCGTGCTGGTGGCGGGGGGCGTGCTGACCCTGCGGGCCGGCGACTTCGAGCAGTTCCTCCGCTTCCTGCACCTCAAGGGCCACGAGACGCAGACGTCCAACATCGAGACGTACTCGCATCACACGCTGCTCGCGTACATCGGCTACCGGATCTGGCGCGACCATCCGGCTGCAGGTGCGGGCTGGCAGGCCTCGACCGAGCCCGCAAGCGTCGATCCGGTGCTGCCGGCGGCGCACGCGAAGTTCCCCAACGTCTCGCCGCTCGCGTTTCCAACGCACGCGCACGAGTGGGGCGTGCAAAACGCATACATCCAATCTGCCGCCGACCTCGGGCTGATCGGCGTCTTCCTCTGGCTCGCGCCCTTCGCGATCGCGCTCGTGCTCGCGCTCGGCGCGAACGCGCCGCCGGGGGGCGTCGCCGCGTTCGCCGTCCTCGCCGCGATGGGGATCTGGATCGGGCAGGGCCTCGTCGCCGGCATTCCGCTCGACGCCCTGACCTGGCTCGGCTTCGGCCTCGCAGCCACCGCGGCTGCCCAGAGGAGTTCGGCGGTCCCTCAGGGAAAATGGCACGCGTGAAGGCTCTCGTCACCGGCGGTGCCGGCTTCATCGGCTCGAATCTCGTCCGCGCGCTCGTCGAGCGGGGCGACGAGGTGCTCGTGCTCGACAACTTCTCGACGGGCAGCCGGGGGAACCTCGAGGGTCTCGAGGTCGAGGTCGTGGAAGGCGAGCTGCGCTCGTACGAACGCGTCCACGCCGCCACGCGCGGCGTCGAGGTCGTCTATCACCTGGGCGCGCTCGGCTCCGTGCCACGGTCGGTGCAGGACCCGCTCACCTCGAATGCGGTCAACGTCGAAGGGACGCTGAACGTGTTGCTGGCCGCGCGCGACGAAGGGGTGCGGCGCGTCGTCTTCTCGTCGTCGACATCGGTGTACGGCACGAGCGCGCAGCTGCCGACGTCGGAGTCGACGCCGACCGACCCGATCTCGCCGTACGGCGTCACGAAGCTCGCCGCGGAGCGCTACTGCATCAGCTTCAGCCGCGTGTACGACTCGCTCGAGGCGGTCGTCCTGCGCTACTTCAACGTCTTCGGGCCGCGGCAGAGCCCGCAGTCGCAATACGCGGCGGCCGTGCCGCTCTTCATCGCCGCGATCGACGCAGGCGATCCCATCACCGTCTACGGCGACGGCGAGCAGTCCCGCGACTTCACCTACGTTGCGAACGTCGTCGACGCAACGATCCGCGCCGCCGACGCGCCCGGCGCGAACGGTCGCGCGTTCAACATCGCCGCAGGCTCGCCCGCCAGCGTCAATCACGTGGCGGAGACGATCGGCGTCATCCTCGGCAAGCCGGTCGAAAAGCAGTTCGAGCCGCCGCGCGCGGGCGACATCCGCGACTCGTGGGCCGACATCGCCGCGGCGCGCGACGTCCTCGGCTACGAGCCGCACGTCGATCTCGCGGCCGGGCTCGAGCTGACGGCCGAGGCGATCGTTGCCCGCGTCTGAACAACGTACGAAGATCTTGCGCGTCATCGCCCGGCTCAATATGGGCGGGCCTGCACTGCACGTCGCCTATCTGACTTCCGGCCTTCGCGAGCGGGGTTACGACACGACGCTGGTGGCCGGCTCGCTCGCGCGCGGCGAGGACTCGATGGCCTTCGTTGCGGACGCCCGCAACGTCGACGTCGTCCGCATCGACGAGCTGGGCCGGGAAATCTCGCCGCTGCGCGACCTCCTCGCGACGGTGCGGTTGGCGCGGCTGATCAGGCGCGAGCGGCCGGAGATCCTGCACACGCACACTGCGAAGGCCGGCACCGTCGGGCGCGTCGCCGCGGTCCTTGCCGGCAGCCGGCGGCCGCCGATCGTGGTGCACACGTTCCACGGCCACGTCCTGCGCGGCTACTTCGGTCCGATGCGCACGTGGTTCTTCCGCCGCCTCGAGCGCTGGCTCGCGTCGCGGACGACCGCCCTGATCGCCGTCAGCCCGCAGGTGCGCGACGACCTCGTCGCGCTCGGCATCGCTCCTCGGGAGCGCTTCGTGGTCGTCCGCCTCGGCATCGAGCTCGGCGAGCGTGTCGCGCCCGAGCAGAACGGTCGCGGCGAGAGCCGCCGTTATCTGGGGATCGGCGCCGACCGCTTCGTCGTCGGGTGGATCGGCCGGATGACCGCCGTCAAACGGACCGATGACGTCCTCGTGGCGTTCAAGCGGCTCCGCGACGACGGCGTCGATGCCGTGCTGTGCATGGTCGGCGACGGTCCCGACCGGCCGCAGCTCGAGCAACGTGCGCACGAGCTCGGCGTCGTCCGCGACACCCTCTTTCTCGGTTACCAGGAGAACGTCGCGCAGTTCTACGCGGCGTTCGACGCGCTCGTCCTCCCGTCGTCGAACGAGGGCACGCCGGTGAGCGCAATCGAGGCCCTGGCGGCCGGGCGGCCGGTGGTCGCGACGCGCGTCGGAGGCGTGCCGGACGTCGTCGTGGACGGCGAGGACGGCTTCCTCGTCGAGGCGGGCGCCACTGACGACCTGGCCGAGCGTCTGGCGCAGCTAGCGCGCGACCCGGACCTCCGCGAACGGATGGGACGTGCCGGTCGAGAGCGCGTCCTCCCCCGCTATGCCGTCGACCGACTCGTCGACGACGTCGACCGTTTGTATCGCGAGCTCCTCACGGCAAAAAACCGCTAGGAGGACGCGACGACGAAAGCCGGAGCGTAAGCCGAAGCGAAGCGAGCGCTTACGCGGAGGCGAACTGATGCGAGTCGGCCACGCGAAGCATGGCCGAGCCGCACGGAAGAGAACATCCGCCGATCAACCTGGAGCGCGCGGGCTCAGCCCGCGCGCGTTTTGCGCGAAGCGCCGTTCCAAGGCTCGGTCTGACCCCGCAGGGGTCAGACCGACAGCTAATGCGGAAGCCGCGCAAAGGCGGCGAACGCCGGCTTGCGCTTACCCGCGGCGGTCAGGAAGCCGGACTGCCAGCCGACGTTGATGTTCGTGTCGTCGCGGAGGATGAACCAGACCATCAGGTCGATGCGCGGATTTGCCCGCGCGACTGCGAACGACTGACGAACGTACGCGGCCTGTCGCGCGTAGGACACGCCGAAGAGCCGGTCGGGCGGCGTCTGCCACGCGTACTCGGTGATCCAGATCCGCTTCTTGCCCCAGAGCTTGTTCACCTCGGCGATGAGGGTGTTGATGTTGCCGAGCTCGATCGCCGAGCCGCCCGGCTTGCTGGTCGGCGTCTCGCTGGGCTTGCCGTAATACGGGTGGTGCGCGTAGGCATCGAGCGTGCGCAGCCCGGCCCTGCGCGTCGCCTTCATGAAGGCGATCGGCGACATCGACGGCCGCGACGAGCGCGGCTGGTTGTTGCCGCGCGGCCCGGTCGCGCCGCAGGCAACCTTCTCGCCGGCGAAGTTTGTGAAGTGCACGCCCTGCCAGATGGACGTGCAGATGCGCGCGTACGAGCGCGGGCTGACGAACCGCCCGCCGGACGTCTGCTGCAGCCAGTTCGGGTTGCTCGGCTCGTTCCACGCGAGCCAGTACTTCACGGGCGGGAGATACGTCTCGTCGAAGCGGTCGGTGTTCGGGATGTAGTGCCCGCTGTAGCGCTCGGCCGCGGCGTACGCGAAGTTGCGCAGGTCGTTGTAGTTCGACGGCGGCACGTTGCGCGACTTCCCTCCGTTCGCCCAGGACGGGACGAACAGGATCGTCATCAGCAACTGCATCCCGTTCTGCGCCGCGTACCGGTCGGCGCGGTCGTACACGTCCCAGTCGTAAGCGGGATCGGCTGGGTCCTGAGGATGCGCGGGCCGCCGCTTCGCGACCTGGTTCCAGTTCAGGTTCACGCGCACGATCTGCACGCGCAGCTGCTTCAGCGTGTTGAAGGTGAACGTCGGGTTGCCGGAGAGCACCATCGCGTCGTCCTGCAGGCCGATGAGCATGTGCCGCTTGGCCTGCGCTGCGGGCACGCTCAGAGCGGCAGCGAGGAAGACGATCGCTGCGAAGACCCCGACGCGCTTAGGCAACGACCGGCTCCCGTCCGAACGTGGGGAGCATGCGCCTCAGGCCCTCTTCCAGCTCGACCGCAGGCTCCCAGCCGAGCAGCTGCTGCGCCCGCGTGATGTCGGGCTGCCGCACCTGCGGGTCGTCGATCGGCAACGCCTCGTGGACGACCTCGCTCTTCGAGCCCGTGATGCGCAGCACGGCGTCGGCGAGCTCGTTGAGCGTGAACTCACGAGGGTTACCGAGATTCACGGGCAGGTGCTCCTCGGATTCCGCCAACGCGACGAGACCGCGGATGAGGTCGTCGACGTAGCAGAAGCTTCGCGTCTGGGATCCGTCGCCGAACACGGTGAGAGGCTTGCCCTCCAACGCCTGTCTGACAAACGTCGGGATCGCGCGCCCGTCGTTCGGGCGCATGCGCGGGCCGTACGTGTTGAAGATCCGGACGATCGCCGTGTCGACGCCCTGCTGACCGTGGTACGCCATCGTCAGCGCCTCGCCGTAGCGCTTCGCCTCGTCGTACACGCCGCGCGGGCCGATCGGGTTCACGTTGCCCCAGTACGTCTCGGGCTGCGGGTGAACCTGCGGGTCGCCGTACACCTCGCTGGTCGAGGCGAGCAGAAAGCGTGCGCGCTTCCACTTCGCCAGACCGAGCGCGTGATGCGTCCCGTACGAGCCGACCTTCAGCGAATGCAGCGGCATCCGCAGGTAGTCGATCGGGCTGGCGAGCGCCGCCAGGTGGTAGACGAAATCGACGTCACCGTCGACGTCGATGTACTCCGTCACGTCATGGTTGACGAACTCGAAGTTCTCCCCCCGGAGGTGCTCGACATTCTGGAGGGAGCCCGTGTCGAGGTTGTCGATGCAGACGACGCGGAAGCCGCGCTCGACGAGGAAATCGCAGAGATGGGAGCCGAGAAAACCGGCCCCGCCGGTCACGACGGCAGTGGGCATCGGCGGGACTCTACCCATGCCCCCTGCCGGTAGTCGCAGACTTTACGACGGCTTTACAGAGCCGCCGTCACGTCCTCGCAGAAGCGAGACACGGAACGGCCGGAGCTCACTGCGCGCGTAGCCGCCGGCGACAACGGGATCGTCCTGCATGATTTTCGTGGCCGCCGCTTCGTCGGGCGCCTCGAAGATCGCGATGCCGGTGTTGACCGGTCCGAGCGTCGGTCCGACCAGCACGATCACGCCCTCCTCGAGCAGGCGCTGGAAGCGCTCGAAGTGGACGCCCCACACATCGCGCTCCTCGTCGGTCATCGTCTCGGCGAAGTTGTCGCGCGGCGGATGCAGGAAGTAGATCCACTCGCCCATCAGCGCAGATCCTTGTTCGATTCCAGATCGAACCACATGGCGAACAACGTGAATTGTAAGCCGAAGATGAGCAGGAGAGCGACGAGCACGACCGTGCCGACCGAAACGGCGTTGCCCATGAAACGCAGCACGACTTCCGCAATCCCGAGCCCGAGGCCGAGGAACGTCATCACGAACCCGAGGGCGTAGAAAAACACGAGCGGGTGGAAGTCGCGGATCACGTACTTCTCTCGCATCCGCCAGAAGAAGCCCTTCAGCAGCAGCCACGAGATGCGCGGGACGACCTTGCGGATCTTGATACCGGAGCGCTCCCCCACGCCGTACACGGGACGCGAGGGGATGTCGCGCACGCGAGCGTTCCACACGTTCAGGTGCACGAGCATGTCGTTCGGAAAGCCGTAGCCGCGGTAGATGCGGTCGAGGTCGAGCTGCTCGAGGATCTCCCGGCTTGCCGCCGTGTACCCGGACTGCGAGTCGGCCACATGCCAGTAGCCCGAAGCGATCTTCGTCAGCAGCGACAACACCGCGTTGCCGAGATAGCGCGAGCGTGGAATCACCTTCCAAGCCTCGCCGGTGATCAGGCGGTTCGCCTTCGCGTACTCGAGCTCGCCGCGCGCGACGGGCAGCGCGATCTTCTCCAGGTCGGTCGGGTCCATCTGGTTGTCGGCCGCCATCACGCACGTGACGTCGAAACCCTCTTCGACCGCGCGGTGGTAGCCGGTGACGATCGCCGCGCCGACACCGGCGTTGTGCTCGTGCGTGAGCACCTCGACGCGGCCGTCACCGGCCGCTCGTGCCGCCGCGACCGTCCCGTCGCGCGACGCGTCGTCGACGACGATGATCCGGTCGACGAACGGCGGGACGCCCTTGATCGTCGTCGCAACGAGCGTCTCCTCGTCGTACGCGGGGACGACGACCGCGACGGTCTTATCGGCGAGCACGAACGAGCGGCTCCCAAAGGAGCGCGGCGATCAGACCGAGCACGAGCCCGAGGAACGCCGCAACGACCACCGAGTTGCGCCGGCTGCGAGCTGTCGTCTTCACCGCGGCGGCGCGGGTGAGCACCTTCGGCCGCTCGATCTCCTGCGCCTGGATCAGCAGCTGCTTCGCCTGCAGCTGGTCGTCGAGCACGTCGCCGACCTGCACCGCGAGCACCGCCTTGCCCAGCGCGTCGCCGGACGAGCCGCGTTCGATCGCAGAGATCTGCTTCTGGTCGGCGGCGACTCGCTGCTTCAGCGTGTCGATCTTGCGATCCGCGTACGGCGAGAGCCGGTCGACGACGACGGCTGCAAGGGCGTTCGCGGCGGCGGCGGCGCGCCGCCGCGTGGACGCCTGCACCGTGATGCGGACGAGCGGATTCCCGGTCGTGCGGACCACCGTGCTGCCGGCACCCGTCGAGATCGACTGCGTCGACACATGCCCGCGCAGGTCGCCGGCGCGCATGCCGGCCCGCGCGGCGGCGTCCTCGATCGACGACTCGGCACGCGCGATCGTCCCCGCGGTAGACGGATTCGCCTGCGGTCCCTGCAGGAAGACGCCGCCGACGGGGCTGTACGACGCGCCGAGATACACGGTCGAGCTCGCCTTCCACACCTCCTTGCCGCCGATCGAGACCAGGTAGCCGACGAAGGCGCCGGCGATCAGGCCGAGCAGGGGCAGCCACCAGTGCGCGACGAGCGCGCTCCAGTAGCGGCCGAGATCGACTTCCTGCTCGGCGTCGCGGTCGACGTTGCTCGAGCTCAAGGTGCGGCGACCCTAACCGAGGCCCACTCCCACTGAGCGCGCAAGCCGTCGCCCAACTCCGTCGTCGCCCGCCAGCCGAGCTCCTCCTCGATGCGCCGGGTGTCGGCCGCGGTACGGCGAACGTCGCCGGCTGCGGCCGGGCGCATCGCGAGGTCGAGCGTCCGGCCCGAGACCTCCTCCAAGGTTGCGATCGCGTCCTGCATCGTCGCCTCGGTGCCGCCGCCGACGTTGTAGGTCGTCCCGGCTGCAGCCGCGTCCATCGCGGCGATCGTCGCGGCGACGACGTCGGCCACGTACGTGAACGAGCGTGACTGGTGCCCGTCGCCGTAGAGCTCGAAGGACTCGCCGCGCGCAAGCGCGTCGACGACCCGCGCGAACGCCATGTCGGGGCGCTGCCGCGGCCCGTAGACCGTGAAGTAACGGAGCACGGCGGTCTCGAGCGCGAACGCCTTCGCATACGCGTACGCGAGGTGCTCGCAGCCGAGCTTCGTGATGCCGTACGGCGAGATCGGCGCGGGCCGGACGTCCTCCGGCGTCGGGTACCGCTCTGCGTCGCCGTACACGGAGGACGACGATGCGAACACCACGCGGACGCCGGCGCGCGCGGCGCTCTCGAAGACGCGCTGCGTCGCGATCAGGTTGCGGCGCGCGTAATCGTCGAAGACGGAGCCGAAGCTGCGAACGCCGGGCTGCCCTGCGAGATGGAAGACGCCGTCGAAGCCGTCCAACGCAAGGTCGTCCTCCGCAAGGTCGAGACGCGAGAGGTCGAACGCGGCCGCATTCTCCTCTTTGAACGCGGGGTCGTAGTAGTCGGTGAGGCAGTCGACGGCGACGACGTCGTGTCCCGTGGCGAGCAGGGCCTCCGTCAGATGCGAGCCGATGAAGCCCGCAGCGCCGGTGACGACGTACCTCATTCGGCGTGCGTGAGCGGCTTCAGCGTTCCGTCGCCATTCTGCGCAAGCGTCAGGTCCGAGAAGAAGCGCGTCATGACGATGCCTTCGCGGAAGTCGCCGAGTCTGGGCTCGGGGTGCTCGCCGCGTGCGAGCGCGAGCGCGAGCTCGGGGTACCGGCCGCCGGCCGCGAGCGGCAGCGGGAAGCCGCCGCCGAAGCGCGGGTTGATGTCGGTGAGGTAGTGCGTGCCGTCCACCTCGCGGAAGCACTGGATGTTCGCCGGCCCGACGAGCTTCAACTTCTCCGCGACGTCGCGCGCGAGCTCGATCAGGCGCTCGTCCCGGATCGTCATCCCCTTGATCGACTCGCCGCCCTTCGACTCGATCATCGTCCGCGGGATCGCATTCAGGCAGCGCCCGTCGAGGTCGCAGAAGACGTCGATCGAGAACTCCTCGCCGCCAAGGCAGGCCTGCACGATCGAGTCGACCGGCGTGTAGCCGAGAAAGAAGCCGAGCTGCGCACGATCTTCCGCGCGGTAGATGTGACGAGAGCCAAATCCACGCCGCGCCTTCACGAGCAGCGGGAAGGAGGCGTCGTCGGGGACGCCGTTCGGCAGCCACGTCGGCGGCGACGCGATCCCGCGCTCCTCGAACAGGACGTGCGCGAGGTACTTGTCGGCGAGGCGCTCGACGATCTCCGCGTCCGGGAGCAGCACGAGCGTTCCGAGCGCGTCGCGCGCCTCGGCGAGGACGAGCTGGTCGAGGTCCGTCAGCGGGACGACGACCCGGATGTCGTGCTCCTCGACGAGCTCACGCAGGGCCGGCACGTAGCCCCCGTCGCCGACCGCGGGCACGAGCGCGTGCCGGTGCGCGCGGTAGAGCGCCGGGGCGAGGGCGTTGACGTCGGTGGCAACGGTGGTGGCGCCCGCACGATTGAAGGCATCGAGGATGTCCACGCGTTGCCCGGCGCATGTGAAGAGGACTGCCGTCACCGCGGTCAGTACACCAGGAACGGCAGCGCTGCGAGGGCCGAGGCGGCCAAAACCCCTGCAACGACGAGGCGTAGGCCGCGGGGCAGGCGGTCGAGCGCGTAGCCGAACGCAACCGCCCACGCAGGCGCGGTCGTAAGCATGTAGCTCGCCTTCAAAACGTCGCCGTCCGGAGTCGGGTAGCTGACGGTGAAGTAGAGGTAACCGAGCAGGCCGAGGCCCGGCAGCAGCGCAGCGGCGAGGCGCGGCGGTGCCCGGAGCGACCGCGCCAGGAGCAGGAGCCACCCCGCAACGGCGAGGAGCGTCGGCAGCAGGCCGAGGAAGCTCTGCCGCTCGCGATTCCCGTGCCAGACGCCGAAGTAGTCGCCCCAGAGCTCGCTGTAGGTCGTCGGGATCGCCTCGTTGACGAAGCGCGGCCGGATCGGATCGGTCAGCGCCTTCGGCAGGCCCAGTCCGACGTAGAAGCGCGCGGGCCGCCGGTCCCAGAGCGCCTCGTGCCGGGTCGGGCGATCGAAGACGGGATTGCCGTACTTGACCGCTTGACGGATGTACCAGGGCGACGCAACGACCGCTGTCGCGACGACGAGCACCGCCAGCTGCCGCCAGGCACGCGCGGCCGCGAACGCGAGCACGACCGCGGCGAACGTCCAGAGTGAGAACGCACGCACGAGCTGCCCCAGCCCGAGCGCGATACCGGTCGCGGCCGCCAGCTGCCACCGCTGATCGGCACGCCGAAGCGCACGTGCGGCGAGCAGGAGGGCCATTGCGGTGAGCAGCATCGACAGCGGCTCCGGATGGAACATCGCGCCGACGCGCAGCACGACCGGCAGGAAGCAGAAGTACGCGAGCGCGCCGAGCTGGATCCACGGACGTCCCGGGAACAACTCGCGCGCAAGGGCCGAGAGCACAGCGGCAGCCGCGAGCAGCACCAGCCAGTTCAGCACCTGCGCGAGCTTGTGCGGATCGCCCGCGTGCACGTGCTCCCCGACGAGCGTCGCAACACCCGCGAGCGCGTAGAAGCCGGGCGGCGTGTAGTACTCGCTGCGCGTCCCGGGTCCGGGAATTGCGCCGTGGTGAATCAGCAGGTCGGCGTACTGCTGGTGCTCGCGGACGTCGTAGCCGGATCCGCTCGGATACCTGTACGCATTCCAGCCGGCGACGAGCGCGAGCGCCGCGATCAACGCCGCGGCACCGAGCTCAACTCGGCGCAAGCTCGCTCAGCAGGTCGCGGTAGCGCTGCACGGCGACGGAGCGGTCGGCTTCGCGCTCGACCCACGCGCGCCCGCGCCGCCCCATCTCGACAAGGTCGTACTTGCCGTCGTGCGCGTCGCGAATGGCCCGCGCGAGCAGCTCGGGACGGCCGGGCGGAACGACGATGCCGCAGCCCACACGCTCGACGACCTGCGCCGTCTCGCTGTCGCCATCAGCCGCGACGATCACCGGCCGCGCGACGGCGAGGATCCCGTACAGCCGGCTCGGCACGACGTACCCGGACAGGCCGGGCGCGAGCCCGACGACGTGGACGTCCGCAGCGGAGAGCGACTGCGGGAGGACGCCGCGCGACTGGTAGTAGAGGAACGTCACCTGGTCGACCTCGAGCAGCTGCGCGAGCGAGACGAGCTCCGCATGCCGGGCGCCGGTGCCGATGATCATGATCGCGAGGTCGTCCAGGTCGCGCAGGAACATCGCCGCACGGACGAGCGAGTCGAGATCCTGCGCGTGCCCGACGTTGCCGGAGTGCATCACCACGAACTTCTTGTCGAGGCCGATGTTGCGCGCCCACTCGTTGGCGCGGTCACGCGGCGCGAGGCGGTCGGTGTCGACCCAGTTCGGGATGACCCTGACGCGATTGGCCGGGGCGCCCTTCTCCTCCAATCGCCGGCGCATCGTGTCGCCGATCGCGACGATCCGGTCCGCGCGGCGGAGATACAGCCCGACGAGCGAGCGCAGCAGCCGCATCACGACCGGGTTCTCGAGCCGCTTCAGCTGGACCGCGATCTCCGGAAAGACGTCCTGGCTGATCACGACGAGCGGGGCGCGATACCGGCGTGCGACGAGCAAGGCGATGTCGGCGACGATCGGCGGGTCGGTCATGCAGAGCACGATGTCGGGCTTCGGCCCGCGGAGCCCGCGCATGAGCGCGTTCGACAGATACGTGACGTAGTTGGCCGCGCGCGCGAACAGCTTGCTTCGCTCGAAGGAGGTTGAGGGAACGCGCACGATCCGGACACCGTTGTGCAGCAGGCGCCGAGGCTCGTCCTCGTGTCCGTGCAGCACTCCCGTGATCACTGTGACGTCCGTGTCCTCGGCCAGGGCTTCGCACAAATCCGTCAGGAGCTGCGCCGTCGCCTCGATGCCCGGCCAGTAGTACTGATTCAGGACGAGCAGGCGCGGCTTGCGTGACGCCGACATGGTCGGCAAGGCTACTGGGGTGCGGATCCTGTTTGCAGCGCCGGCCTGGGCGCCGTCGCGTGCGTTCGGTGGGCCCGTGGTGGCCGCGGGCGAGCTCGTGCGGCGACTGGTGGCACGCGGTCACGCGGTCGACGTCCTGACGACGACGATCGTCGATCTCCACCATCGCCCGGCCGCGCGATCGAGTGCCGCGGTTGTCGACGGGGCGACCGTGCACTACCTCGGCACACCGCTGCGCTACCGCTGGATGGGCATCACCCCCACGCTGCCGATCGCGCTCGCACGGCTGAGACGTCCGGACGTCGTGCACGTGTTCGGCTTCCGCGATCCCGTCACGACGGCAACCGCGCTCTGGTGCCGCGTCGCCCGCGTGCCTTACGTCTTCGAGCCGCTCGGGATGTTCCGCCCGCGCTTGCGGAAGGTCGCGCTGAAGCGCGCGCTCGACTCGACGCTCTACCGCGGCGTGGCGCGCGGAGCCGCGGCCGTCGTCGTTGCGTCGGAGCGAGAGCGTGACGACGTCGTCGCTTGCGGCGTGCCCGCGGACAAGGTGCACGTACGCGGGAACGGGTTTCCGGAGCCCGACGGACAAAGGCCGGGGTCAGACCCGGTCGGAGTCAGACCCCGGTTGGGGATCCCTGCCGAGGCGCCGCTCGTGCTGTATGTCGGCCGTGTCGCGGCGGGCAAGGGAATCGACCATCTGCTTGCTGCTGTCCGCGAGCTGCCGGAGGTGCACCTCGTCATCGCCGGCCCCGACGATCGGCACGGCGTGGCGACAGACGGCGAGCGCGTGCACAGGCTGCCGCTGACCGACGAGCCGCCGCGGCAGCTCTATCCGCAGGCAGACGTGTTCGTGCTCGCGTCGGAGGGCGAAAGCTTCGGGATGGTCGCGGCGGAGGCCGCAGCCGCCGGGACGCCCGTGATCGTCTCCGACCGCTGCGGGATCGCCGGCTTCTTCGAGGACGGCGAGGCGCTCGTGGTGCCGTACGAACGAACGGCGATCGTCGACGCGATCCGGCGGGTGCTCTCTGACGCCGCTCTGCGGGAGCGGCTCGCGCAGGGCGGCCCGGCGGCGGCGCGGCGGCTGTCGTGGGACAGCGTCGCGGCAGCGCAGGAGCGGATCTACAAAGACGTTGCGGCGAGAAAAGCCTCGACCGACGCCTCGTAGGTCCACCCGCGCACGAGCTCGCGCGACCGCGCACCCATGCACCGACGCAGCTCGGCGTCGCCCGCGAGCCGCGTCAGCGCCGCGGCGGCGGCGCTGACGTCGTCCGCCGGGACGAAGAACCCGTTCTCGCCGTCGCGCAGGAGATCGCGCGCGGCTCCGACGCGGTTGGAGAGGACGAGCGGTAGGCCCGACGCGGCGGCCTCGTTGACGACGACGCCCCACGGCTCGTGCCGCGAGAGCAGCGCGAACACGTCGGCCTCGACATAACGACGGGCGAGCTCGTCTTCGCCGAGACCGCCCGTCACGACGTCGAGCTCGACCTCTGCGTCGTGACACGCTGCACGCAGCGTGTCGAAGCCCTTCTCCGGCACGTCGCGCCCGACCGAGAGCACGCGCATTCCCGCGCGCTGCGGTCGGGACAGCGCGTCGGCGCGTGCGATCCAGCGCTCGACGTCGATGGTGTTCGCGAACACGCGCACGTTCTTCGCGCCGCGAGCGAGCGCAGAGTCGCGCGCGGCCGAGCCGACGGCGAGCACCGACGAGGCGCCTCGAATCACCGGCGTTGCGACGGTGTCCTTCACGCGGCGGCGCCATGCCGGACGCGGATCGAGGTCGTGGCTCTCCACCTGCAGGACGTACGGGATGCGGCGCAGACGGCACCACGCGACGGCCGCTTGCGACGCGAAGGTGCTCCACCCCGAGACGACGACGACGTCGGGTCGCGAGCGCCGCAACGCGCCGGCGATGCCGGGCGTGACCGGATAGTCGTGGCGGAGCACGCCGCGCACGCCGGGCACGCGCACTCCGCGAAGGAAGACCGCGCGGTGCCGCAGCGGCACCGACCACTCGCGGCCGGCCACGGTGTGTGCGGCATAGATCACCGTCAAGTCGACGCGCTCCGCGATCCGGTCGAACAGCGGCGCGCGATATGGCGTCGGCTCGGGAGAGACGACGGTGACGCGGCTCATCCGAGCAGCTTCCGCAGCGCGGCCCTGCGCACGCGCCAATCGCATCCGTGCACGCGCTCGAATGCGCGCAGCAGCCGGACGAGCTCCCGGCGCGAGCCGCGCCGCGCGGCGTCGGCGTCCACGCCGGGTGCAACACGTGCGATCTCGCGGAGCGAGACCTGGCGCTGAAACGATTCCTGCACGTCACGCCGCCGCTGTGAGGCCTGGCCGGCGTGCACGCGCTTTCGCACCAGCGGCTCGCGCAGGTTGTCGCCGCCGGCGAACGCGAACAGCCGGGTCCAGAGGTCGTAGTCCTCGCTCTCCCGGAACTCCGGGTCGTAGCGAAGACCGTGCGCCTCGAGCAGCTCGCGGTCGACGAGCACCGTCGGGTGGAAGAAGGGCGCGCTGAAGAGCGCATGCCAGCGCAGCGGCGTCGCTCCGGACGGCATGACGTGCGTGCGCCCGGTCCGTCCGTCTTCGTCGACATCCACTACGGCGGACCCGACGATCGCGGTGTCCCGGTCCGACTCGAGCCGCTCGATCTGAAGGCGGAGCCGGTCTTCGCGTGCGACGTCGTCCGCGTCGAGCCGCGCGACGTACTTACCGGTCGCGCGCTCGAGCGCGCGATTGAGCGACGCGGCCAGGCCGAGCTGCTGTTCGTTCTGAAGGACCGTCAGCCGTGGGTCGTTGACCTCCGCGAGCAGCTCCGCCGTCCCGTCCGTCGACGCGTCGTCGACGACGAGCAATTCGAGATCGGCGAGGCTCTGCGCGAGGACGCTGTCGGTCGCCTCGCGCAGAAAACGCGCGTCGTCGTGCGTCGCGAGAAGGACGGAAACGAGTGGCACGGGCGTTAGCGTATGACCGTGACTTTCGACCTTGTCGTCGCGACGGTCGACCGCGTCGACGAGCTCGACCGCCTGCTGCGATCGCTCGAGCGCCAGACGCACGCCGATTTCCGCGTCCTCGTCGCCGATCAGAACGAGGACCGCCGCGTCGCCGACGTCCTCGCGAGGCATCCCTCGCTTCGCACCGAGCGGGTGGCCGCCCCGCGCGGCCTCTCGCGTGCGCGTAACGCAGCGTTGCCGTATCTCCAGGCGGATGCGGTTGCCTTTCCGGACGACGACTGCGTCTATCCCGACGACCTGCTCGAACGAGTCGCGGCGCGGCTCGAAGAGCTCGACGGCGTCACCGGGCGCGAGGAGTGGTGGACGGCGACGGCGGCCACGATCACGCGCGAC
Source organism: Gaiellaceae bacterium (assembly GCA_045806245.1). Classification (GTDB taxonomy): domain Bacteria; phylum Actinomycetota; class Thermoleophilia; order Gaiellales; family Gaiellaceae; genus 3-1-20CM-4-69-9. Next base: position 89,678 of record JBJMJR010000037.1, read on the forward strand.
AACCTCTGGAACCGAGCAATCTCGTTCACGATCTTCCTCCGCCGCGATGTTGTCGAGCGCGTCGGGCCGTTCGACGAACGGCTCGGGCTGCCGGCCTCGTCCGGCGAGGAGATCGACTACCTGATTCGCGCGCTCGATGGAGGCGCGCGCATCGACTACGACCCATCGCTCGTCGTCGGGCATCCCCGCAAGCCGGTCGACCTCGCCTCGGTCGGCGCGCGCGACGGCGCCAGCATCGGCTACATCCTGCGCAAGCACGACTACCGCGCCCGCGTCGTCGCACGCATGCTCGTCAGGCCGGCCGTCGGCGCGCTGGTGCACCCGCGCCGCGCCGGCTTCCATCTTGGAACGCTCCGCGGGCGCGTGCGCGGCTACCGCACCAGCTGATCGAACAGCTCGTCGTGCCGATCGAGCCATGGCCCGAGGGCGAAGCGCTCGACGGCACGCGTGCGCGCGGCGTCCGCGTAGTCGTCGCGGTTCTCGAGCACCTGCATCACCGCCTCCGCGAGCGCCTCCGGCTCGGGTGGGCGGTCTCGATTCCAGTCGACGGGGTGCGGCACGCCGATGCCCGCCTCGCTGCCGACGAGCTCGACCGTGCCGCCGCTGGCGGGGTAGACGACCGGGAGCGCGCACGCCATCGCCTCGATGACGAGGCTGGGGCACGGATCGAGTACCTTCGTGTGCAGCAGCAGATGCGCTCGGCGAAAGATCTCGGGCGCGTCACGCTGTGAGTACCGGCCCGTGAACTCGACGCGGCCCGAGATCCCGAGCTCGCGCATGAGCGGCGCAGGGTCGGAGACGAGCCGCCCGGTGACGAGCAGGCGCGCGCCGGGGAGCAGGGCCAGCGTCCGCAGTGCGAGCTCGAGCCGGTACGCCTGCGTCTGGTCGCCGCCGAGGAGCAGAACCGGGCCGCCGCCCGCGGGGGCAGCGGCCGGCGTGAACTGCTCGACGTCGACGGCGTTGTAGAGCACCTCCCACGATCCGCGCGGCTCGCCGACGAACTCGTCCGCCGAGGCTTTGCAGAACTCGCTCTGGTAGAGCACGTGCGCGGCGGCTTCGAGGGCGCGCCGGTTCGGGCGGTTCAGCGCGTCCGTCGCTCCGCCCGCCCAACCCGGATACGCGACACCGTTCTGGTTCAGCACGAGCGGAATGCGGCGCCGGCGCGCCAGCGCGAGCTGCGGCCGCAGGTCGCGCGGCAACCACGTCGTGCCCAGATAGAGCAGCGTGAAGTCCGTTGGCTGATTGGGGAAGCGCGAGGCGAGCCGCTGGAATTTCGCCGTCCCACCGGCCACGGGCTCGCCTGCGGGTGGGACGACGTCGTGGCCGTAGAAGACACGGACACCGGCGCGCGGATGCCGCCGCGCAAGCACGCGTATCCAGCGTGCGCCGGCACGCGTGTACCGCCCGATACGGGCGCGGTCAATCGACATGGCCCGCGAACCCTTCGAGCAGCTCTGCCCAGCGTGCGTCCAGGCGCTCTTCCGCGTACGCCTCCGCGAGCGGACGACCGTCGCTCCGCAGTCGCCGGCGTAGCTCCGCGTCGTCGTGGACACGCTGCAGCGCACCGACGAGCTCCTCCGTGTCATCGACGCCGGCCAGCAGCGCGTGCTCGCCGTCGACGAGCAGCTCCGGCACCTGGCCCACACGCGTCGTCACGAGCGGCACGCCCGTTGCGAGCGCTTCGAGGACGGATTTCGGCCCGCCTTCCTGCCGCGACGTGACGAGGTACGCGTCCAGCGCGTGGTAGGCCGTCGCCAAACCGTCGCGCGGGAGCTGCACGTGTCGATGCGGGATACCGGCGCGCTCGAGCTCCCGCCGCACGTAGCCGCGGGCGGGACCCGTGAGCAACACGAACAGCTCCGCGGCGCGGATCTGCTCGAGCACCGCCACGAGCACGTCCGGTCCCTTGATCGACTTCGGCTCCAGGCCGTCGCCGAAGCCGACGCCGTCCTTCTGGAACGACCCGACGACGAAGGCCGACTCGGGAATGTCGAGCGAGGCGCGGGCCGCACTGCGCGTTGCGTCGTCGCCGAGCGCGAAGCGTTCGAGGTCGATGCCGATCGGGATGCGAAAGACCTTGCGCTCGTCGACGCCGGCGGCGAGCACGAGCTCGTGCATCTCGTCGTGCGTGACCTGGATGCGCTCCACCTGCGCGACGTTGTCACGCAACGCCGCGTACGCGCGGTCGAACTCCGGATACCCCGGCGTGGCCGGGCGGCCGTGGAAGTAGCTCAGCCCCAGCCGCTGGGACGACTCGAGCCAGCGTGGATGCAGCGCGCTGAAGTGGTTGTGCTGGAACACGGGCTGCGCGCGCAGCACGCGCAGCAGCGGATTCCAGCCGACGGGCACACCGAGACGCCGTGCGGTCGCCCGCAGCCGCGCGCGGTCGTCGTCGATCGACCAGCCGAGCCGGTCCCCGACGACGAACAGCAGCCTCATGCGCGCAACACCGCGAGATACCGGTCGGCGACTTCCGACAGCGGTCTGACCGAGATCGCGGCTCGCCGCTCGTCCAGCTCGGCCCGCAGTCGCTCCAGAACGGCGGGCAGCTCCTCGGCGGCGTCGAAGCCGATGCCGCCCGCGCCGACGAGCTCCGGGTGCCCGCCGCTGCGCAGAAACGCAGCGGGGAGCCCGCACGCGAGCGCCTCGAGCAGCGCGTTCGAGCACGGATCGTCCCGACTCGCCGCGAGATAGACGTCCTGCGTCCGCAGCACGTCGGCGAGCGGCGCCGAAGGAAGCGCGCCGACGACCCTGATCCGTTGGAACGTCTGCTGTGTCCGGCCGACGAACGTCACCTCGAAGGCGTCGAAGTCGAGCTTCGCGTCGAGCCACGCGAGCACGTCGGCGCCTTTGCGCGGATTGTCCGACCAGCTGCTCGCGATCACGCGCAACCGCCTCCCGGCGAGCGGCTCACGCACGTCCGGCGGACGGAAGATCGCCGGGTCGACGGCGTTCGGGATCACGACCGGGTTCCGCAGCGGGAGGCCGAGCTCGCGATGCTTCTCGAGGCTGTACTGCGATTGCAGGATCGTCGCGTCCGCGAGGGCATTGACGGCGACGATCCGCCTGTCGGTGCCGTCGTCGAAGCCGCGATAGACGCCGATCGGACCGTCGACCCGGTGCACCATCCGCGCGCCGGGGCGCCGAAAACGCCGAAGCCGCGCGAAATCGAAGTTGAAAGAGTTGTAGAGGCACGCCGGCGTTCCGCCCGACAGCCGGTTGACCTCGACACTCAGCCCGCGGCGCTCGAGCTCGCCCCGCAGCGCCAGCAGGAACTGATTGCCGCCACCGTAAGGCGGGACGTGGAAGTCGTGGAAGACAGCGAGGTCACATCGCGCGTGTCGCGAGCGCCGGAAGTCGCGCTCCGTGGCGCCATGTCTTAACAACACTTTTACGAACCCGCGGACGCCCATCGCCGATGATTCTCGCGGGCGGACGCTGTCGGGGATCCCGGCTACCATCCGGCCGTCAACCGGGGTCTCGAAAGACCTGCAAAATCAAGAGGGAGAAGAGAACTGATGCGTTTCCGCCTACTGCTGGTCGCTGTTGCCGCTGCGGCCATTGCCGGCATCGCGGTACCAGCCGCCGGCGCACTCACCTTTCCTGACGACATCTGCCCGGTCCGCTCCGGGACCGTCGTCAAGGTCTGCCCGACGGGCCAGACCGGCAAGGCGTACAGCTACCAAATCAAGGGGCGCGACGGGACGGGCTGCGTCCCCTACGTCAAGTTCAAGGCCGATGGTCTGCCTCCGGGGCTCTCGATCGATTCCGGCAGTGGCGTGATCAGCGGCGTCCCCACGCAGACAGGCACGTACGTGTTCTGGGTGTCGATGACGGACATCAAGGCGTCGGAGGGCGGCGTCTTCTGGTGCGCCGACAACGACTCGACCGAGAAGCAGTTCGAGATCACGATCCTGCAGGGACTCCAGATCCAGCAGCGCCAGAGCGCGCTCACGCCGGGCCAGCTGACGGTGCCGTACAGCCTGCAGTTCACGGCGGCAGGCGGGAGCCCCTCGTGGACGATCTCATCCGGCGCCCTTCCCTCCGGGCTGACGCTCAGCTCGAGCGGTCTGCTCTCGGGCACCCCGGCCGCGGCCGGTGACTTCAGCTTCAAGGTCACGGCAACCGACGGCGGACGCTCGGACACGCAGACGTACTCCATCTCCGTCGTGCCGAAGCTCGTGGTCGGCCCGACGAACAACGTCGGCGAGGTCGGCGTCTCCTACTCGTTCGCTCCGCAGGCGACCGGCGGCAAGCCGGGCTACACGTGGTCGGTCGACGGCGCGCTTCCGGCCGGACTGACCATCAATGCGGCGACGGGCGCGATCAGCGGCACCCCGGCAGCAGCCGGGCGATCGGTGCTGAAGCTGACGGTCAAGGACAGTGTCGGGCTCACGTCGACGGTCGACTATCCGCTCACCGTCGTCGCGCGCCTGCTCGTGACGAAGCGGCCCCTGGCGGCAGCGAAGGTCGGCAAGGCGTACACCGCCACGCTGCGTGCGACCGGAGGCGTCACGCCGCGCACGTGGACGATCCTCGGCGGCCGGCCGGGCCTGCTCCCGAAGGGCCTGAAGCTGAACACACGCACCGGCCGCATCAGCGGTACCCCGAGGCAGGCCGGGACGTTCCACCTGCGCATCCAGGCGACCGACAAGCTCGGCGCGCATTCCGCGCTGGGCGTCGTGCTGAAGGTGACCGGCTAGGCAGAGACGAGCTGCCAGAGCGCGTTCGTGTAGCGCTCCCAGGTGAGACTCCGTTCCACCGTTTCACGGGCGCGGATGCCGAGATCGACTGCGGCATCCGCGCCCGTCAGCGTTTCGAGCAGCGTTCGCTCGAACGCCGCCGCATCGCCCGGAGGCACCAGCCGGCAGTTGACGCCGTCCTCGAGCCCGTAACCGGTCGCGATCGCATCGGTGCGCGAGACGACGACCGGCTTGGCCATCGCCATCGCCTGCAGCAGCGTCGTCGTCGCGCCCGAGTAGCTGTTCTCGCGGACCGGAAGCGCGACGACGCGGGCGGCCGCCACGCGGTCGCGCACCGCTTCGAGCGGGATGTCGGTCTCGACGGTGACGTTCGCCGGCACTCCGGTCAGCGCGCGCGCATGCTCGCCGGAAGCAACGATCCGGAAGGTCAGCTCGGGATGGCGTGCGGCGATCCCGGCGAGCAGTGCGAAGTCGCGGCGCGGGTCGGCGCCGATTGACACGACGTCGACGTCGGGCGCTCGCGAGACGGGCGCGAACTCGGTGGTGTCGACGCCGAACGGAACGAAGACGACGTTTGCCGCGTCGTCCAGGCGCCCGCGCAGCCACGCCACCTCGCTCTCGGCGTACGACACGATCGCGCGCGTGCCCGCGAGCGCACGCCGGTAGAGACGACGCAGGCGGCGCAGCTGCACGAGCCGCTCCGGGAGCCCGACCGCGACGTAGACGACGGGCGTGCGGATGAGACCGATGCGTCGTAGTAGGACGATCGGGATCCCGACGGTGTCGACGGTGGCGAGCACGACGTCCGCGCGATTGATCTCCCGGAGGGACGCCAGAACGGAGGCGAAGTCGCCGCCGTAGCCGCCGACGCCGTACAGCAGCGTGTTGACCAGCTTGTCGGTGGCCCGCGCCCAGAGCGGCGGCCGCCGCTCGAGATTGTGGTGGACCCGAGCGCCGCGCGCGGCAAATTCGTCCAGACCGAAGAGCCGGTAGCGAGCCGGGCCGGCGCCGGCCAGAGCGGCTCTGCGCTCGCGAACATCTCGGTAGGCGATGAACAATCGCACGGTCAGACCGAGAGGCTAAGGTCCGGCGTGATGCACAGGAAGCGCACCAAGTTTGCGGCGCGGGTGCACAAGCTCGCGGCCGGGCTCGAACGCCGAGGCGTCGTCGCGACCTACGAGCTGCACGACCGCATGCTCCGCAACCGCACCGCAAGGCGGCACTACTCTCAGCAGCAGCCCGCGCTCGACTCGGTCCAGCAGGGCATCGTCGAACGGCTGCGCGCGGACGGCTATGCGGTGCTCTCGCTCACAGAGCTCCTCCCGCAAGCGTGGGAGAAGCTCGAGCAGGAGGCGCAGCGGTTCACGGCCGAGACCGAGGCCGACCTGGAGCGCGAGCGCGCAGGCGGCGAAAGCGGGCTGCGGCGCCGCGAGGGCAAGGAGTTCGTCGTGCGCAAGTACGCGTACGACGTGCATCTCGGCCTCGACGACCCGTGGCTCGAGCTGGGCCTCGCCAAGCGAATGCTCGACATCGCCAACACGTATCTCGGCATGTGGTCGAAGCTCGAGTACGTCGACGTCTGGTACACGCCGCCGGTCGCGAACGGGGACCGCCGCTCGTCGCAGCGCTGGCACCGCGACTTCAACGACCGCCACCTGCTCAAGGCGTTCCTCTACCTGACCGACGTCGAGGCGGACGCAGGGCCGTTCGAATACGTGCCGCGCAGCGCGCCGGGCGGCGAGCTCGACCACCTGTGGCCGTGGCGGCCGCTCGGAGACAACTATCCGCCGGAAGACGATCTGGAGGAGAAGGTCGGCGATCGCTCCGTCAGCTTCGTTGCGCCGAAGGGGACGCTGATCTTCTGCAACACCTCGGGATTCCACCGCGGCGGGTTCGCCGTCGGCAAGCCGCGCGTGCTTGCGACCGTCACGTACTCGTCGCCCGCGTCGCTCGCCGCGCTCACGGAGCGCAACTTCTCGCTGTCGGGCGACCCCGCCTCAAATGGGCTCGACCCGTCGCAGCGCTACGCGCTGGACTGACGCTCGCCGAAGAACGGCGCCGCGTCGACCGTGACGAGCTCGCCGCGCATGTACTTCTCTCGCTTCCACGCGGACTCGGCCGGAACGACTCGGCGACGGAGCAGCCGCTTGAGCGCGCCGCGCCAGCTGCGGTCGTGCAAGGTCGTCTCCTCGAGGATGGGGCGGTTCGTCGGCCCCGTGTCGCTGGTCGAGCGCGGCAGGAAGCACATGTGCAGGCAGCGCAGGGGCGTGTCGTCCCACGACGTGCGCTCCCCGATGTTGTCGACCGAGGTCTCGTCCCAACCGGAGCGGAAGACCGGTTTCCCGCCGTGGAGCCGCTCGGCTCCGTCCCCCGCCCACGACTCGAGCGCGCCGAAGTTGTAGAGCTTCGTGATCGAGCGCGACGGCGGCGACGGGTAGCCGGTCGCGGTCGCGGCGCTGGGATCCAGCTCGACGCAGTTGACGACGTTCGACGCGACCTTGAACGCACTCGCGTACGCGCCGCCGAGGAGCTCGCTGCGAAAGCGGGCAAGACGGGCCGGGTCGTAGAGCTCGTCGCCGTCGACACCGAAGACCCACGTCGGCGTCCCCGCGTACGGCTCGACGACCGTGTGCGACTCGCCGGCATGCTTGACGCGCCGCACGTCGACGTGGTCGTACTCGCCTGCGACCTTGCGCAGGGCGTCCCAGGTGCCGTCGGTCGAGACGTGGTCGACCGCGTGGATCGCGTCGCAGAACTCCGCGACGTTGCGGATCGCCTGCTCCACGAAGACGTCCTCGTTGTGGACGAGGACGATCCCGACGATGCGCGGAGCTAGTGCTCCTCGTACGTCCACTCGAGCAGCGGTCGCACGACTCCGCGAAGCTCGCCGCCGAACAGCCCTCGCGCGGAGTCGCCCTCGGCCGGGTCGTAGACGTGGAACGCGACGATCTTGTACGCGCTCGCGTGCGGGATCAGCTTCGGCGTCGCGAGCGTCACGACGTCGACGTCGATGGAGTGGCGGCCCTCGTTGAGGAGATTCGGCGGGATCCACGCCGTCGCGAGGTACTCGCCCGGGCGCATCGTGTCGTTCCAACGGGGATCGGTGTCGAGTGCGTTGAAGCAGATCGCCCCGTGCTGGTCGAGGACTTTGATCTTGGGCACGACGGGCGGCCCGTCGCGCAAGACGCGGAAGCCGATCTCGATTCCCACCTGGTGCCGCACGTCGACCGTCGCAGCGGGAGAGCCGTCCTCGTCGACGACACGCACCGATTGCAGCCGCACGACGTCGTTTCCGGGAGCGTCGTCACCGTCCCAGACGACACGGGAGCCCGAACCGACGGTCTGCTCCTCGTAGTACGCGATCACGTCGTGCGTCGATCCCTCTCGCACGATCTCCCCATCCTGCAGCAGCAGCGCGCGGTCGCACAACTGCAGCACCGCGTGCAGGTTGTGTGAGACGAACAAGACCGTTCGGCCGGAGTCGCCGAGGCTCTCCATCCGTCCGATCGAGCGGCGCTGGAAGTCGGCGTCACCCACTGCGAGCACCTCGTCGACGACCATGATGTCCGGCTCGAAGTGCGCGGCGACGGAAAACGCGAGCCGCACGAACATGCCGCTCGAGTAGCGCTTCACGGGCGTGTCCATGAACTTGGGGATCCCGGAGAACTCGACGATCGCGTCGAGCTTGCGGTTGATCTCCTGACGCTTCATCCCGAGGATCGCGCCGTTGAGGTAGATGTTCTCGCGGCCCGTCAATTCCGGGTGGAAGCCGGTCCCCACCTCGAGCAGGCTGCCGACCCGGCCGCGAATTTCCGCGCGGCCCTCGGTGGGGTAGGTGATCTTCGTCAGGATCTTCAGCAGCGTCGACTTCCCGGCGCCGTTCGCGCCGATGATCCCGAGCACCTCTCCCTGCCGTGCCTCGAACGAGATGTCACGCAGCGCCCAGATCTCCCGCGGGGGATCGTGGAGGTGCCCGCTGCGCGCACGCCGCACGCTGTTCACGATCGAGTCGCGCAGCGTCCCGTACGCGGGGCGGAACTGTCCGATGCGGTACTGCTTCGACAGGCCCTCGGCCTTGATCGCGGTCGCCATCAGATCGTGTCCGCGAACTTCGGCTCGGCACGCTTGAAGAAGGCGAAGCCCGCGGTGACGATCAGCAGCGCCATCGCGACGCCGATCGCCGCCTGGCCGAGGACGGGCGGCTTCCCGTCGAGCATGGCCCAGCGCCAGCCGGCCACCGCGGTCGTGAGCGGGTTGAAGGCCAGCAGCCACTGCCATTTCGCCGGCAGGCTGGAGACGGCATAGATGACGCCGGAGAGGAACGGCAGCACCTGCATGAACACGGGAATGATGAAGGGGATGTCGCGATAGCGAACGTAGAGCGCGGACAGAATCAATCCGGCTCCGAGCGCGGTCGCGGCCGCCATCGCGATGAAACCCGGCGCAAGCAGGACGGCGGTGCTCGGCCAGACGTCGTACCAGGCCATCCCGAGCACGAGCAGGCCGCAGCCGAGCGCAAGGTCGACGAGCGGCGTCGTCACCGCGCCGAGCGGCAGCAACAGACGCGGGAAGTACACCTTCGTGATCAACCCGACGTTGGCGACGAGCGAACCGCTCGACACGGTCAACGCCGCCGAGAAGTACTGCCAGACGAGCACGCTCGCGAACGCGAAGATCGGATACGGCAGACGGTCCGACGGAAAGTTCGCGTACTTGCCGAAGACGAGCGTGTACACGACGGTGGGCAGGATCGGCTGCAGCAGCGCCCAGCCCCCGCCAATGACCGTCTGCTTGTAGCGCACCTTGAGGTCGCGCCAGACGAAGACGCCCATCAGCTCCCTGAAGCGCCAAAGCTCGGCCACGCCGAGGCGCGGCCACTTCGACGGGGGCTGAATGATCGTGACGTACTCCGAGCCGCCGGTCGACTCCACGGCGGGCGGCGCCGTTCGCGGGGGCGCTTGCAGCTGCGTCTCGGGCATGGGGCCGATGCTAGCGGGAGGGGTTCCGAGCGAAGGGGCGCTCGAGTGCGCGCAGCCGCTGCTCCAGTGCGTCGATCCGCCGTTCGACGCGGATGACGTCGGCCTCGTCGAGCGCGGCGGCCTCGAGCGCGTACGTCGCGTCGTCCGCGAGCGTGGGAGCCGGAAAGACGGGCCGCCCACCGGCAGCGATCGTCCGTAACGCGTCTCGCAGCCGCGTGTCGACGGCAAGCGTTCCGTCTGCGAGCCCGCGCTCGAGCGCGCTGTCGTCGACGACGAGCGCCGCGTGCTGCTCGTCGATCCGTCCGGTCTGCAGCGCCTCGTAGCCCTTCAGGTGATACCCGGTGCCGGCACGTTCGATGTGCTCGGTGAAGGCAACGCCCTGCAGCTCGACCTTGCGCCGCCACTGCGCATGCGACCGGAGCGGAAAGTGCAGAACCTCGAGGGGGTGCCACGTGCGTAGCGGCAGCAAGGGGCTGTCGACGAGCGCGTGGTTCCCGCGCCCGACGGTGACATTCGGGTCGGCGCGGTGCGCAACCTTCGTCACCGGCCGGTAGAAGCTGGACGGGTCGTTGATCGGCGCCTGCTGTGTGAGGCGCGCGGTCATCCGCTCCGCAAAGAGGTGCTCGTCGTCGGGACGCGGGACGAACGTGCGCCAGAATGCCTCCACCACGCCGTACCGCGACGGGACGGCGGCGAGCACGTCCTTGAGCGAGTCGCCGCGCGGCCACCAGAACTCGTCCGCGTCGGTGTTGATCACCCAGTCCGCACCGAAGCGGGTGGCGGCGAGCCGCGCCATGCGCGTTACCCACTCGCCCTGGCGCAGACCTTCCGCAGGCTCGTGGATCAGGTGGAGGACGCCTTCGCGCTCGTACCGGCGCAGGATCTCCGTCGTTCCGTCCTGCGAGTTGTTGTCGGTCGCGATGACGAAGTCCGCGCCGGCGTTCAAGTGGTATCCCACCTGCGCGTCGATCACGTCCGCCTCGTCGCGCGCGAGGACGGTGACGACGAGCTTCATCGTACGAAGCGCCGCACGAGACGACGAACGACGCCGCCCTCGACCGCTGCGACCCGCTGCTCGAGCTCGTCCAGGCGGCGCTGGACGCGCACGACGTCGGCTTCGCCGACGGCGGCCACGTCGATCGCGTACGAGGCGTCGTCCACGACCGAAGGACGAGGGAAGGACACGCCGTCGAGCGAGTAACCGCCGTTCTGCGCCGAGCGCAGCCGGCGCAGAACGTCGCGTAGGCGCGTGTCGAGCACGAGCGAGCCGTCTGCGAGGCCGCGCTCGAGCGACGCGTCGTCGATCACAATTGACGTGTAGCGCTCGGCGAACGTCCCGGCGGCGAGGGCTCGGTGGACGTCGTCGTAGTACGCATTGCGCCGCGTGGCGAGCGAGCTCTCGAGGTTGCGGTACTTGCGTTCGCACTGCTCGTAGCTGCGGATCGGGAAATGCAGGAACTCGATCGGGTACCACCCGCGCATCGGGACGAAGGGCGTGTCGTGCAGCGTGTGCGCGCCGGCGGAAAGGGTCACGTTCGGGTCGGCGCGATGGATGGACTTCAGGTTCGGCCGGAACAGGCTCGTCGGGTCGTTGATCGGCGCGGCGGTCGCAACGCGTGCGGTCATGCGCTCGGCGAAGAAGGCGTCGTCGTCGGGCCGCGGGACGAATTGGCGCAGCAGGGCGCGGACGATGCCGTAACGCTCCGGGATCGACGACAGGACTTCCTTCAGCGACCCGCCGCGCGGCCACCAGAACTCGTCGGCGTCGCTGGGGATGATCCAGTCGGCGCCGAACTCCGTCGCCGCGAGCCGCGACATGCGCGTCGCCCAGGCGCCTTCGTCCATTCCCGCGCCGTCCTCGCGGATCAGATGCAGATGTCCACGCCGCGCATATGACTCGAGGATGTCGACCGTGCCGTCGGCCGAGCGGTGATCCGTTGCGACGACGAAGTCGACGCCCGCGTTGAGGTGGAACGCGATCTGCGCATCGACGACGTCAGCCTCGTCGCGCGTGCGCAGTGTCATGACGAGCTTCATGCGTTCAGCCGCCTCAGCCAGCCTCGCTTCGCTCCGAGGCTTCGCTCGACCTCGGCTGCGGCCTCGACGACCGAGCCGTACGGCCGGTAGCGCTGCGCGACGGCGGCCGCGTCCGCCGCGCCGGCTTCCGGCCCACCCTGCTCGACCACGAGCGCCGTGCGCGAGAGCTCGAGCATGCCGCGCACCCAGCCGTCCGCCCGGTTGATCGCGCGGTCGAGCAGCTCGAACCGCGTCTCGAGATCGAGCTCGGAGACCCGGACCTGAGGAAGCTCGCCGGTAACGAGGAAGACGTGCGAGCCCCATTCCATCCAGTCGACGAGCGTCAGCGACTCGCGCATGAGCTCGACGCCGATCGGGACCCAGGGGATGTAGTGCGCCGCGTAGTCCTGGTGGACGATCACGGAGCGGCCGGGTATCAGCGAGGGGAAGAAGTCGCGCACAACCGCGTCCGCGATCTCGGGCGACTTGAGCACGTCGAGGAAGAGGATGTCGATCGGCCCTCCGGTCCACCCGAGCTGCGCGACGTCGCCCTCGTGGACCTCGTGCGGGATCGTGAAGCGCGCGACGTGCGCGTCGAAGTCGGCGCGAAACGACTCGCCGGCCGACCTCCCGGGGAAGAACTTGCCGACCATGTAGTCGTCGACGCGAAAGAGGTCGTAACTCGCAACGGGTGGGCCGCTCCACGTCTCCGGGCGATCGCGCAGGCCGGCGAGGAGCGCGGCCGCCGAGCCGCCGAGGAACGCGCCGCCGTCGACGATCGCCGACCGGTCGTCGGCGTAGTCGCGGGCGAGCCCGTAGAGCAACTTGCGCTCCGTCTTCGAGAGCATCGTCGGAATGCCGACCGCATCCGGCGCGAGCTCGACGTCGCGCCACGGGCGCCGCAACAGGAAGTCGAGCGCGTCGACTGACATCGTCGCCACTCTAGGGGACCGGCTCCGTGCGAAAACGTCGGAGGGCGAACCGCGGCCTCGCCACCCCACCGACGCTCGGCACGAGCGACGCAGCGAGCACGACGAGCGTGGTGACCAGCGCGAGCGCGAGCTTGCCGGCGTCGCCGGCAGGCCACTCCGACTCTCCCAGCGGCTGGTACGCGAACGGCACGAACCACAGCCACGAGAGACGTGGCCGTGCAAGCGCGATCGGAACGAGCAGCAGCAGGAAGTAGTGCACCCAGACGATCGGCGACGCGGCGAGCGCCGCTGCGAGGCAGAGCGTCAGGACGACGGCGTCCACGTTCTGCACGCGCCGCTGCACAGCGAGCCAGGCCGCACCGAGCAGACCGGCGGCGATGAGCAACCCCGCGGCGATGCCCACGGCCTGCGGTAGGTGCGCGCGCACGGCGAGTGCGACGACTGAGTACGAGGACGCCGCCTCGTCGTTGGAAAGGTGGTGCAGCAGGCCGGGGTAGTCCGTAATGCCCGCGAAACCGATCACCGCCCAGGGGAGCACGATCAGAAGCACGGCCGCGGCGACTGCGCCGGCGGCGGCGCGGAGGCGGCCCGTGAGCGCGAGCCAGGCGACGAGCGGCCAGAGGAAGAGCTTGAGCGCGATCGCCGCTCCGGCCGCGACGGCGGGCTCGACGACGCGGTCGCGCAGTCGCCACGCGACGGCCACGCCGAGCAGCAGGAGCGGGCCGATCGTGCCGAGGTCGACGGCGCTGCGCGTCACCGGGTACACGGCAGCGAGCGCGTAGCAGCGCCAGTCGCGCACGTCGAGCAGCCACAGAGCAGCGCCGAGGGCGGCGAGCAGCACGAGCGTCCACAACAGCGTCGCGAAGCCGGCGCGGACCGGATGGAGCGGCGCCACCACGTACGCGAGCAGCGGCGGGTAGGCGTAGCTCGCATCGGCGCGGTACGCGTACGGCGACGCGAAGCCGAGCACCTTGCCGGCCCCGCGCAGGAAAACGTCGAGGTCATGTGGCGCGCTGTGCGCCGTGAACGCGTAATGCACACGCGTGACGTAGTGCCTGGCGGCCCAGACCAGTGCCAGGGCTCCGACGACGGCGCCGGCCGTAGCGGCGACGGGCCGCCACCGCCACGCCCAGGCCGCGCGTGGCGCGAACAGCGCACCGCCTGCGAGCAGCACGAACGCCGGCGCCACAGGCACCGAGTAGTGCGGCTCGCTCGGCAGCCCGAGTGCGCTCACGAGAACGACGAGCAGGGCGCCGAGCGACGGCACGAGCAGCTCCGCGGCCCCGCGGGGCCGACGGTAGACGAGCGCCACGAGCCCCAGCGCCAGCCAGAGCACAGCCGGCACATACCAGCGCGACGCCTGGTTGAGACGGTGCGCGACACCCGGCCTGCCGGCGCGGCCGGGGAGATTGCGCGCCAACTCGTCCATCCGGCGGTGCAGTGCGTCGTAGCGCGCGCGGTCGCCCGGGCGCACGAACACGAGGTGGTGCTCGGTCGGCGACGTCCAGACCGTGTAGATGCTGTTGTCCGGCGTGCTGACTCCGCCCTCGTGCGGAGCGGGAATCGGCTCGCCCTCGCTGGGCTTCGGGAGGGACGCCTTGCCGACGCTCACGCTCGACGGCGCAGTCGGCTGTGCGGAGGGCGTCCGGAACAACGCCTGCGTGAGCAACTGCCAGCTCGTCGACGCGACACCGCGCACATACGCCGAGCGGTGGCGGTCGACGGCCTCGACGCCGACGTCGCGCAACCAGCGGTAGTTGCTGTGCCAGCCCTTGATGCGGTCAGACAGCGCCAGCAGGTCGACCTGCATCCTCGAGCTCGGATGGTCGAAGAAGTGCTGCAGCGTGATGCCGTACGCCTTGTACGGCTGCTTCGGGAGGAGGTCGTGTTGCACCGCGCGCGCAAGCTCCTGCGTGGCGGAGCCGTTCGAGGGGCGCACGATGCGGTCCGTGACGAACGCGCGGTAGAAGGGGACCGTCGCGTTGCCGCCCCGCGCGACGGTGTAGTTGTCGAAGCGGATCCCGTTGTGCACCGCCCAGCCGCCGATCAGCAGGACTGCGGGCACGACGAAGGCGGCTGCGGACACGAGCCGCGCGCGCCACGTCGTGTGCGCGAGCAGCGGCAGCAATGCAAGCGCCAGCATGATCTGGTTGCCGGGTCGGATCAGCACGAGCACGCCGACGCCCGCACCGGCGAGGGCGTACCCGAGCGGCGTCGGCCTGCGCCAGACGCGGACGGCCAGCAGCGACCAGCCGGCAAAGCCGGCGGCGAAAACTGCGTCCGACGACAGCTCGTGGAAGAGAATCGCGTAGCCGGGATAGAGCAGCAGAACGACGGCGGTCAGCACCGCCGCGCGCGCACCGAACGTCCTCGCTGCGACGAACCACGCGACGATCGACGCCGCGAACAGGATCGACATGACGGGCTCGGCGAGCGCCCCGCCCGCGACGTCCAGCAGCCCGCCGACGACGAGCATCGCGATCGGCGTCCGCCCGAGCACGAAACCGAGGTCGATCGGGTGCGCCTGGAACAGCTGGATGTACCCGCCGAGGTACGTGCCGAGGTCGCGGCCGGGCCCGAGTGGGATGACGACGGCCTCCAGCCACCAGACCGCGAGGGCGATCACGAAGACGACGGCGGCGGCCCAGCGAGTCTCGGCCAGTCGCACGGGCAAAGAGACTAGCCCAGGCATACTCCCGGCAGTGCCGCCGGCGCCTCAGATCTCGGTGGTCATCCCCTGCCTGAACGAGGAAGCGGCCGTCGGAACCGTGGTCGAGCAGGCGTGGGACGGCATCGAGCGGTCGGGGCGTACGGGCGAGGTGATCGTGGTCGACAACGGCTCGACCGACCGCTCGGCGTCGGTCGCACGCGCCGCCGGGGCGACCGTCGTGCACGAGCCGCGGCGCGGCTACGGCCAGGCCTACCTCACCGGCATCGAGCAGGCGCGCGGCGACTACGTCGTCATGGCCGATGCCGACGGCACCTATCCGCTCGCCGAACTGGGCTCCTTCGTCGACTCGCTCGAGCGCGGCAACGACCTCGTGCTCGGCTCACGCTTCGAGGGCACGATCCACCAGGGCGCGATGCCGTGGTCGCACCGGTGGATCGGCAACCCGATCCTGACCGGCATGCTCAACCGCCTCTTCGGGATCAAGGTCTCGGATGCGCACTGCGGGATGCGCGCGGTGCGCCGGACCGCGCTGCGGCGGCTCGACCTTCACTCCACCGGCATGGAGTTCGCGTCCGAGATGGTGTTCAAGGCGTTCCGCCGCAAGCTTGCGGTCGGCGAGATCCCGATCGACTACTTCCCCCGCACCGGCGAGTCGAAGCTGAGCCGGTACGGCGACGCGTGGCGGCACATGCGTTTCATGCTGCTCTACAGCCCGAGCTGGCTGTACTTCGTGCCGGGGTTCGCGCTCCTGCTGCTGGGGCTCGCGGGGATGATCGTGCTCGCGACCGGCCCGGTAGACGTCTTCGGCCGGACCTGGCAGATCCACACGATGCTGGCGTTCGTCGCGCTGACGCTGCTCGGCGCGCAGATCGTGCAGCTCGGCGTGTTCGCGCGCATGTACGCGATGACGCACTTCGGCGAGCGCGACAGCGTGCTCGAGCCGCTGAGCCGCCGCGTGCACCTCGAGCACGGCCTGCTGCTCGGGTTGGCGCTGATCGTCGCCGGCGCGGGCGTGCTGGTCGCCGTTTTCATACGGTGGGCGAACGCCGGCTTCGGCGCGCTCGGCGACGAGTATCCGACGGCGCTCGGCTTCACGCTCACCGGGCTCGGCGTGCAGACGATCTTCGGCTCCTTCTTCCTCGGCCTGCTGACGATGCGCTCACGCCGCGAGGAAAAACCCGTCGCAGCACGCGTCGTCGTCGAGGAGCCGACGCACGTCACGCACGCGTAGTGCGGATCTGCCTCGTCTACGACCACCTCTTCCCGCAGACGATCGGCGGCACCGAGCGGTGGCTGCGCGACCTCGCGCTGCGGCTTGCTGCACGCGGACACGACGTCACGTACCTGACGATGCGCCACTGGGACGGCGACGCTCCGCGGGTCGACGGCGTGGAAATCGTCGGGCTGGCGAAGCCCGGCCGCATCTACACGGACGAGCGCCGCGCATTCGGTCCTCCCCTTCGCTTCGGTCTCGCGGTCGCTCGGCACCTGCGACGCCACGCACGCCGCTACGACGTCGTGCACACCGCTGCCTTCCCGTACTTCCCGCTGCTGGCCGTCGGCTGGGCCAGGCGCCGGGGCGGCTACCGGATCGTCGTCGACTGGCACGAGGTGTGGACTCGCGCCTACTGGCGGCGATACACCGGCCTCGTGCGCGGCACGGTCGGCTGGCTCGTCCAGCGCGCATGCGTCCGCATTCCGCAGCGCGCGTTCTGTTTTTCACGCCTGCACCTGGAGCGGCTCGTGGCCGAGGGCTACCGCGGCACGGCGACGCTGCTGCCGGGCGAATACGCCGGGCCGACACACGTCCTTCGCTCGGACACGGTCGACGAGTCGCTCGTCGTCTACGCCGGCCGGCACGTGAAGGAGAAGCGCGTCGAAGCCCTTGTGCGCGCGATCGCACACCTTCGCGGCGAGGTGCAACTCGAGCTCTACGGCGACGGGCCCGAGCGGCCGCGGGTCGAGGCGCTCGTACGGGAGCTCGGATTGGCGGACCGCGTGCGCCTCACCGGCCACCGCTCCGAGGCGGAGGTCGCCGCTGCGCTGGGGCGGGCGGCGTGTCTCGCGACCGCATCCGAACGCGAGGGCTACGGCCTCGTCGTCGTTGAGGCCGCGGCGCGCGGGACTCCGAGCGTCGTCGTCGCCGGGCCGGAGAACGCCGCGACGGAGCTCGTGAGCGAGGGCCTCAACGGGGCAGTGGCGGCAAGCGCCGAGCCGGCCGAGCTCTCGGCCGCGATCCTGCGCGTGCTCGAGGCGGGCGAGGCGCTGCGTGACTCGACCGCACGCTGGTTCGAGCAGAACGCCGACCGGCTCAGCCTGGATCGTTCGCTCGAGCTCGTCGTTTCGGAATACGGAGAGGCACAGCCTGAAGACGCACTTCAACCTCACGGCAGCTGAGTACGAACAAGCGCGCACCGGCCACTTGCACCGGCGCCGCCAGGATCTCGTCGACCGGGAGCTCGCGGGCACGCAGGTCGTCGAGGTCGGCTGCGGCCCGGGTGCGCTGCTCGCCGCGCTGGCCGCGCGGCATCCAGAGGCCTCGTTTCTCGGGCTCGACGTCGACGCTGCGATGATCGAGCACGCGCGCGAGCGCCATGCCGCCGAGAACGTCCGCTTCGACGTCGTCGACCTCGGCACGGCGCGGCCGCCCGTCGTCGCCGACTTCGCCTACAGCGTCGACGTGCTGCACCACGTCCACGAGCCGCTCCCGTTTCTGCGCAACCTGCGCGAGCTGCTCCGCCCCGGCGGCACGTGGCTCGCGCTGGAGCCGAATGTGTTCCACCCGTTCATCTACTGGTCGCAGGAACGGATGCGCCGCGCCGGTTTCGACGAGGATCACTTCCGCCCGTGGGCGATGGAGCCGCTCTTCCGCGAGACAGGATTCGACGTCGCTGAACGCCGTTATGCGTTTCTGTTTCCCGGCTGGGTCGAGCGAGTCCCCCGCGCGGCCGGGTGGCTCGAGCCGCTGCTCGAGCGCTTCCGCCTGCTGGGGGCGGGCGTCGTCTACCGGCTCGTGCGCTCCTAGATGACGACGGTCGACCTCTCCGCCGACCGTCCGGAGGCGCGCGCCACCGCGAGCGGCGTGCGGAGCGGCGCGTTGCTGCTCGTCGCGTCCGCGGTGTCGATCGTCGCGAACTACGTCTTTCTGCTCGCCACCGGCCGGATTCTCGGAAGTGACGCATACGGGTCGTTCGCCGCTCTCCTCGGGCTCCTCGCCGTCGTCTTGATCCCGGCGACGGGGCTGCAGATGGCGGTGTCGCGGGAGGTCTCACGCCGCCTCGCGGCCGGGCAGGTAGCCGAGGCGGCGGCTTTCTCGCGCGCGACGCTGCGCTTCTCGGCCCGCGCGACACTCCCCCTGCTCGTCGTCGGTCTCGCGCTTGCAGTGCCCATCGACCGCGTGCTGCACATCCACTCGGTCGGCGTCGTCGTGCTTGCCGAACTGACGCTGATCACGGCGTTCGTCTTTCCGGCGGCACAGGGTGTCCTGCAAGGCGCCCAGCGCTTCGGCGCGCTTTCGATGCTCTACGTCGTGCCGTTCGTCCTCCGGCTCGTCGCGCTCGGCATCGCCGCGGCGCTCGGCTACCGGCTCGGCGGCGCCGTGTTCGCAACCGTCGTGGGCTCCATGACGGGAGTCGCGATCGCGCTGGCGTACGTGCGGGAGACGGTGCGCTCGCCGTCGGCGGCAGCTCCGTCGCTGCGTCCGTTCCTGCGGTACCTCGGCCCCGTCGTCATCGGCCTCGTCGGGATCGCGCTGCTGACGCACGTGGACATCCTCGTCGTCAAGGCGCGCTTCTCGGCCCACGAGGCCGGCGCGTACGGCGCGGCGTCGGCGTTCGCGCGCGTCGGCTTCTTCCTGCCCGCGACCATCCTCGCGGTGCTCTTCCCGCGCACGGCGGCGCGCCAGGCTCGCGGCGAGGAGACGGAAGACATCCTCGGCCGCTCACTGCTGGCGACCGCCGTCTTCTGCGCAGGTCTTGCGCTCTTCTACGCCGCAACCGGCGTGGGTCTCGTCGCGACGACGTTCGGCGTCGACTTCGCGGACGGGGGCCGCGTGCTCGCTCCGTACGCGCTGGCGATCGGGCTGTTCTCGCTGGCGAACATCCTCGTCGGCTACCACCTCTCGCGCGGCGAGACTCGCTATGCGTGGATCGTCGCGGGCGGCGTGCTCGTGCAGGTCGCGATCCTCGCAACGGTCCCGTCGGGGCTGCACGGCGTCGTGTGGTGCAACCTCGCCGTCGGCGCCGTCTTGCTCGCCGTCCATGAAGTCGCGGTCGAGTCGAGCGTGCCTGCGCTCCGTGCCGGTCTCGCCCACGGACTAGGAACCTGGCAACGCGTGGCAGCCGTCGTGCCCGAGGCGGTGACGGTGCTGCTCGTTGCAACCGCATTCGTCTGCGTCCTCTTCTGGCCGGTGGTGCACCACCTCGGCTCGACCATCGTCGGTGTGTACGGCGGCGACGCGACGGGATCGGTCGCGTGGTTCTGGCAGGCGCGGCACGAAAGCGGGTTCCATCTGCTCGGCGCAACGCATCACACGCTGACGGGCGCGCCGTTCGGCTGGAGCGAGACGAACGCGCTGCAGCTGCAGGTCTTGTGGCCATACTACCCGACCTACCTGCTTGCGCACGTCGTCGGTGACGTGGCCGCGTGGAACGTGACGATGCTGGCCGGGTACGTCCTCGCGGGCGCCACGATGTACTGGCTCGTCCGTTACCTCGGCTGCTCGCGCCTGGTCGCGGCCTGGGCCGGGCTCGTCTGCATCATCTTCCCCTGGCACCTCGCGCGCGCCGAGCACGTGTCCTTGCTCCACGTCGAGGTGCTCGCCCTCTTGCTCCTCGCGCTCGTGGCCGCGTCGCGCAGACCGTCGTGGCTGCGCTTCGCGCTCGTCGGCGCAGCGAACTTCGCCTGCTGGCTCACCTCGGGCTACTTCGGCGCGATCGCGATGGTGACGACGGTCGCGTTCGGCGTCGGTGCGGCGCTCGTGTCGGGCCGGCGCCGCGGGCTCTTGCTCGTCGCCGGAACGGCGGCGTGGTCATTCGCCGTGATTCTCCTGCTCGGCGTTGCCGCGGTGGCGTCTGGAACGAACGCCGGCGCGGGCTTGCGGCGCATCTCCGGCGACCTCTGGTTCTACGGCGTCCGGCCGGTGCAGCTCGTGGTTCCGTCGATGCAGAACATCGTCCTCGGCGGCTCGCTGGGATCCTTCTGGCGGCACCATCCGGGCACCGGCGCGAACTTGACCGAGACGACGAACTACCTCGGCCTGCTGACGATCGCGCTCGCCGTCGGCTGGATCGTCGTCGCGCTCCGGCGGCGAGACGAGCTGTCGCGCGAGCGGCGCACGGCGACAGCGGGCCTGGCCGTGGCCTTCGTCGTCGGGCTGGCATTCGCACTCCCGAGCCCGAGCCATGTCTTCGGCGCGTCGATCCCGATGCCGGCGCGGCTCCTCTGGGAGGCGGTCCCGGCGTTCCGCGTGCCGGCGCGCTGGGACCCGTTGCTCGTGACCGCGCTCGTCCCGCTCGCTGCGTTCGGGCTGCAGGCGCTCGTCCGGCGAAGCCGGCACGCAGCCGTCGGCGTCGCCATCGTCGCGGCGGCGATGGTCTTCTCGTTCCTGGAGCTCACGATCCATCCGGCGCAGGCGCGCTTCCGCACGACGATGCCACCGGAGTACGCCGCGGTCGAGCGACAGCCGCCCGGAGCGCTGGCCGAGTACCCGCTCGGGCACTCGGACGTCTTTCATTTCTGGCAGACGAAGCACGGTCGCCCGATCGTCAACAACGCGCCGGCAGATACCACGGCGGACTCGGCGCGGCTGATGCTGCTCGACCCCGCTCAGCCGGGCACTGCGCGGTCCCTGGCGCTTCTGGGCGTCAGCGTGGTCGCGCTGCATCCCGGTGCGCACGTCGACAGCGAGGTTCCCGCGCACACGCCGGGCACGGGCTTCGCGCTCGTCGGCCGGTTCCCGGACGGCGCGTCGGTCTGGCGCGTCACTGCCCCGCCCGCGCCGGCGTTCGCCATGCTGCCCGGCGGGTTCGGCACGCCGGAGTACGTCGACGGCACGGTGCGCTACCCGCTCACGTCGACCGCCGGAGTCGGGGTGGTCCAGCTCGTCTCGAAGCGCGCGGAGACCGTCGAGCTCCGCTTCGACGCGTTCCCGCCGGGAGGCACGACGCGCACGTTGCGAGTGGGCGACTCGATGCATGACGTCACTTTCCAGCTCTCCGTTCCCTCGCCGGTCTCGGTCGTCGTCGCCGTGCCGCGCGGACGTTCGCAGCTGCTCGTCAAGGTCGATCCGGCGGCGACGTCCGCAGACGATGCCGTCGCGGTGACAGCGCCGCAGGCGCAGCGCACGTCGAAAGCGCCGGCCCTTCACGCGGACCTCGTCGCGGCGGATCCCGGGTTCTAGCGCGCGTAGAAGAGGAACGTGCGCAGCGGTGCGCTGCGCATGACTCGCTGCATCAACGCACGATCGGTCACGCGGCGCGTCCGTTGCACCCGCCGCCGCTCACGCAGCGTGCCGCCGAAGTGCGCGACGTTCCAGCCGATCGCCCGCAGGATCGCCCAGCCGAGCCGGGGCCGGCCACGCACGGCGTACGACGCGGAGAGCGCCACGCAGAGCGCAAGGTGGAACGGGACCATCCACGTCGCCCGCACGGCACCGAGATTCTTGAGCAGCGCACGGATCCGGTTCTTGAACGAGTGGAACTGGACGAACGCGCTTGGCAGCTTGGAAGCCGTGGCGCCGAGCGCATGCAGCACGTGGGCTTCGGCGACGTACCCGACCTCCCAGCCGGCGAGCCACAGCCGCCAGCACAGATCCGTCTCTTCGAAGTAGGCGAAGAACGCCGGGTCGAACGTGCCCGTCTCGGCGAGCGCCGCGCGACGCAGGACCAGTGCGGCGCCCTTCGCGGCGAAGATCTCGCCGGAGGTGTCGAAGGCGTCGGCCGGGCCGAAGGCGCCGCGGTGGACGAGGAAGCCCGTCGCCGTGAGGAATGACCCCGCGGTGTCGAGGAGCGCCGGGTCCTCGAGCAGCAGGAGCTTGGCCTGGCACGCCGCCCACCGCGGTCGCCGCTCGAGCGCTGCGACGAGGGCGTGTAACGCACCGGGCTCGACCACCGTGTCGTCGTTCAGGAGCAGAACGAGCTCGCCCGTCGTCGCGTCGATTCCCTGATTGCAGGCGCCGACGAAGCCGAGGTTCTGCTCGTTCCTGATCACCCGCGCGTCCGTCGTCTCGACGCCCGGAGAGCCGTTGTCGACCACCACGACCTCGAGCTCCGCATAGCGCTCGTCCGCCACCGACCGCAGACAGCGGTCGAGGTCGGCACCGGCGCGAAGCGTCGGGATCACGACGGAGAGGGACGTCACCGTGGCTGTAGGTTCCGCGCGTGCGCCTGCCTCACCTCCTGCGCCGGCTCGTGGCCGAGCTCGCGATCGCCGACCGCGAGCGGCGCGGCTCGGACTTCGCCGCCTTGCAGCGCTGGCCCGAGCGGCTCGACGGTTTCGAAGATCTGACCTTTCTGTTCTCGAGCACGATCCTCGCGCACGGAATCGCGTCGTTGCGCCTCGACGAGGCTGCGTACCTGTACAAGCTGGTGCGCGCGGAGCGGCCGCGTGTGATCGCCGAGCTCGGACGCTTTCGTGGCGGCAGCACCTTCGTGTTCGCTGCGGCGGCGGAAGCGGGCACCGTCGTGCACTCCTACGATCTCCCAACGCGACAGGGACGCGACGGCGGCGAGCTCGATCGTCAGCTGACGCAGGCGCTGCAGCGCTACGGGCTGGCGGACCGCGTCGTCCTCCACGTCGAAAACTCTCGGCACGCGACGCCGCCGGATGCAATCGACATTCTCTTCGTCGACGGCGATCACAGCGAGGACGGCGTCAGCGCCGACTTCGCGCGCTGGTCGCCGCATGCCCGGCACGTGCTCCTGCACGACGCCGTAGCGGCCCCGGACGTCGTCGCGACGTTCGATCCCGGACCGGCACGCGTCGTCGCGCGCGCCGGTGCGGAGTGGGAGCGCCGCACGGCCGCGGGCTCGCTCGCACATCTCGTGCGCCGGTCGTAGCGTGCGGATCCTCATCTTGAACTGGAAGGATCTCGCGCATCCCGCGGCCGGCGGCGCGGAAGTGTTCACCGAGGAGGTCGCGCGCGAGCTCGTGCGGCGCGGACACGAGGTCACGCTGCACGCGGCGGCTGTCGCGGGACGTCCGCAGCGCGAGGAAGCCGAGGGCGTCCGCATCGTCCGCGCGGGCGGCCGGATCGGCGTCTACCGCGAGGCGCGGCGCTTCTGGGAACGCGAGGGCCGGGGCTCGTTCGACGTCGTCGTCGACGAGATCAACACGCGCCCGTTCCTGACGCCGCGCTGGCTGCGCGGGGCGCCGGTCGTCGCGCTGATCCACCAGCTGGCGCGGGAGATCTGGTCGTACGAGCTGCCGTTCCCGGTCTCGACGGTGGGGAGGTACGTGCTCGAGCCGTGGTGGCTGCGCGCCTACAAGGACGTACCGGCGCTGACCGTGTCGCAGAGCAGCGCCGACTCGCTGCAGCGGCACCATGGCTGGAACAACGTGCGGATCCTGCCCGAGGGTTGGACGCCGCACCCGGGTCCCGACGTGCCGAAGGCGGGACAGCCGACCGTCGTCTTCCTCGGACGCCTCGTCGGGATGAAACGCCCGCAGCATGCGGTTGACGCCGTGCGCCTGCTGCGCGCCGACGTGCCGGGCGCACGTCTCTGGGTGATCGGAGACGGCCCGCTCGAATTCGAGGCGGGGGAGGGTGTCGAGCTCCTCGGCCGGCTCGACCGCCCGGAGTTGCTGCGGCGGCTCGCCGCGGCTCACGTTCTCGTCGCGACCTCCGTGCGCGAAGGATGGGGCCTGAACGTCAGCGAGGCGGCCGCGTGCGGGACACCGAGCATCGGCTACGCCGTGCCCGGTCTCGTCGACTCGCTGCATGCATCCGGCGGCGCGGCGATCGAGCCGACGCCCGCCGCGCTCGCAGCGGCGCTCCGCCGGTTTTTCGCGGGCGAGCTGACACTGCGGCCCCGCATCTCGACCCAGTCGTGGACGGCCGTCGCCGCCGCGTTCGAGGCGCACCTCAGCGCCGCAACCGGCTGAGCGCAAGGCCGCGCCACATGCCCGCACCGTGCGCCGCCGCGTACAGCGGCGCGAGCAGCGCGAGCGTCCGGATCTCCTCGGGGCTCCGCCGCCGTGCGAGGCCGAGCGCCGCTGCGCCGCCGCCGGCCGCTGCAGCCGACCACACGGCAACGCCGGGCCTCCGCAACGAGCCGAGCGCCACGGCTGCGCTCAGCGGAAAGAACGCTGCAGCCGCCGGGAAAAAACGCGACTCCACGCGGCCATGTCCGTCCAGGAACACGACGCCGCGATGGAACGAGTGGCGCATGAATGCTGCGAGCGTCGTGCGCGGGCGGTAGTCGCAGGCGAACTGCGGCGAGACGTTGATGCGCTCGCGCTCCGCGATCCAGCGGATGAGCGGCGTATCGTCGTTCGCGTGGCGCGTGTCCTCGTACGAGCTGCGGAACGCCGCGATCGCTTCGGCCACGAGCACGCGTGGCGCGAGGAAACATGTCGTCCCCTTCGGATAGCGGTCGAAGTCGTCGACGCCGAAGCTCGTGTCGCGCGGGTCGGCGAAGTAGTCGGCCCATGCGAGCTCGGCGAGAAGCTTCCAGAACTCGCCGTAGCGGTTCCCCTCGGAGTCGACCTCGACGTGCGCCGTCCAGACGTGCCGGCCCGCGTCGAGCTCCCGCGCGACGTACGCGAGCGCGTCGGGCCGAATACGCACGCGGCCGTCCAGCAGCAACACCCAGTCGGCCTCCGCGGCCTCCACACCGGCTCGCCGCGCCTCGAAGCGGCCGCGGTTCCGCTGTGAGATCGACCGCAGCGGCAGCCGGCCGCGTGCCGCGGCGCTCGCCACGCCCGCGCTCCCGTCGCTCGAGCCGTCGTCCACGAGCAAGAGCTCGGCTTCGAACGGGCTGCGCTCGAGCGCTCGTGCAAGGGCGTCGATCGTCTGCGGCAGCTCTGCCGCCTCGTTGAAGACGGGCGTCACGACGGTGAGGGACGGTGCCGGCACGGGCACGAACCGTAACGGGCGTTACGCTGGCCCCCTGCTCGAGGACTCCCTCCGCTGCCCTGAATGCAAGACCGCACTCGAGCTCGATCGAGAGACCGCAGCCTGCGCGAACGGCCATCGTTTCGATGTCGCCGACGGCATTCCAGTGCTGGTCGCCGAGCCGCTGCTCGCAGGCGATCCGCACTATGAGTCCCAGCGGCGCTACTTCGACGCGGAGTTCGGGGACTACACCGAGTACCCGCTCGAGAACTGGCGGCGCAGCTATCTCGAGCGGCTCGCTGCGGCCGGATTGGCCGGCGCCGAGCCATTGGTCGACGTCGGCGTCGGCGGCTCCGGGTACACCGTGATCGAGGCCGCCAGGGCGGGTGCCATGGCGGCCGGTTGCGATCTGTCGCTGCAGGGGTTGCTGTCCGCGCGGCGGTTCGCCGCCTCGGAGAACGTCGGCCAGCGAACGCTCTGGGTGTGCTCCTCGGCCGAGCGGCTGCCCTTCGCCGACGCGTCGTTTGCCGCAGCAGTCGCGATCGCCGTTTTCGAGCACGTTCCCGACGACGCCGCGGCGTTCGCCGAGATGGCGCGGGTGCTTCGGCCCCGAGGCCGCGCATGGGTCACCGTTCCGCACGCGCTCCGTCGCATCTCGCCGCTCTTCCGCCGGGCGAACGTCCGCCATGACCGGCGCATGGGCCATCTCCGCCGCTACGAGGCGGAGCAGCTCGTCGAAGCGGGCCGCGCGGTCGGCTTGCGGACGATCGACGTGCAGTTCACGGGCCATGCCGTCAAGGTGGCGCAACTCGTATTGGCCCCGCTCGGCGATCGCATCTGGTGGCTGTGCGAGCGGCGCGACCTCCGCCGGGCGAACGTGCGGCGCGGGGCGATGCAGCTCAGCGCGGTCTTCGAAAAGGACGCGTGAACGGCGAGCTCCGTTACCGCGAGCGCTGCCTCGAGAAGCTCGGCCATGCGTTTCGCGGCGACGAGGCGCTGCTCGACGTCGGCTGCGGGGACGGCGGAGTCGCGCGCCTGCTGCGGGAGCGCGTCGGCGACGTGATCGCGGTCGACGTCGAGCGGTTCGACACGTGGCGGGATGGGCCAGGCCTCGCCTTTCGCGTCGCCGACGGCGAGCAGCTGCCGTTCGCAGCGGGATCGTTCGGCGTCGTGCACTCGAAGGACTCGTTGCACCACATGGAGCATCCCGAGCGCGCGGTCGCGGAGTATCGCCGCGTCCTCGAGCCGGGCGGACACGCGCTGATCATCGAGGCGAACCGTTTCAACCCGGTCTTCTATCCGCACATGACACTCGCGCTGGGGCACGAGCACTTCACGCGCAAGCGCTTTCACGCGCTCGTCGCTTCCGCCTTCCCGGGCGCGCGCTTCGGGGCATTCGAGGCCCACTACGTCCCGCGGCTGTCGTTGCGCATCCAGCAGGTGATCGAGGAGGCGCTCGAGCGCCTCCCGCCGTTCCGCCCTCTGCTCTCGTACAACTTTGCCGTCGCCACCGTCTGACGCGATCGCGATCGAGTCGAGCGGCCTGCGCGCAGACGGGCCGGCGCAGGCGCTGCGCGACTACCTGGTGGAGCGCGGCGCGCACGTCGTGACGATCGAGCACCCGCTCGAGCGCAGCGAGGGCGGCCGTCACCTCGTGACGACGTACGCCGGTGGGAAGCGCGAGACCGAGCGAACGCTGCGCTTCCCGTTGCGCGCACCGGCGTCATATGCGCTCGACCCGCTGGTCCCGCTCCTACCGCCGCGGGTCGGTGCGTGGTTCGGCTTCAACCCGCTGGCGGCGGCGCGCGGGCTCGCAGCGCGCAAGCTGCGCCGCGCGCGGTCGGTCGTGCTCTGGTCGGTCGACTTCACGCCCGACCGCTTCGGCGCAGGAAATCCGCTGACGCGCGTGTACGACCGCGTCGACCGTTTCTGTTGCCTGCACGCGGACGCGCGCGTCGAGCTGTCGGACGCGGCGCGCGCGGCGCGGGACGCGCGTCACGGGCTCTCAGGCACCGAGACACCGACCCACGTCGTGCCGATGGGGAGCTGGATCGCCCGCGCGCCGACGACGACACCCGACGGCTTCGAGTCGCGGCGTGTCGTCTTCCTCGGCAACCTCGTCCGCGGCAAGGGCGTCGAGCTCCTCCTCGAGGCGCTGCTGCTCCTGCCGACCGTCGGCGCAGACATCGTCGGCGGCGGCGACCTCGAAAGCGGCGTCCGCGAGCGGGCACAGATCCTCGGCGAGCGCGTGCGCGTCCACGGCTTCGTCGCGGACCATCGCGAGGTCGAGCACATCCTCGCGTCGGCGTCGCTGGGCGTCGCTCCGTACGCGCCGGCGGACGCGACGTACACGCCGTACGCCGATCCGGGCAAGCTCAAGGCGTACCTCGCCGCGGGGCTGCCGGTCGTGCTGACCGATGTACCGCCGAACGCGGGCGAGCTCGTCGCCGAGGCCGGTGCCGAGCTCGTCCCGTACGACGCGCCTGCGCTCGCTGCCGCAATCGAAGGCGCGCTCGCGTCACCCGACCGGTGGCGAGAGCGCCGCAACGCCGCCCTGGCCTACGCGCGACGCTTCGACTGGAATGCGCTGTTCGACGAGCTGGTTGCGAAGCTCGGCGTCAGCGTTCCGTGAGGCCGCGCACGAAGCCGACGAGATAGGCCAGCTGGTTCGCGACGACCGCCGGTGGCTCCAGCAGCCCAACGATCGCCGAGTGGAACCGCACTGCTGCGTGCACGCCGCTGAGCAAGAGGACGGCGGCGTACGCGAGCAGCAAGGAAGACCCCACGGTGCGCAGGCCGCCGCCGAGTGCGACAAACACCACACCGAGCACGGCCGCCGCGAGCGGAGCGAGCGACAGCGCGGTCGCCGCACTGAGGCTTTGCCCCCGGGTGCGCCGCGCAGCCGCCCCGCGCGCACGTGCATAGCGAACCGCGCCCGCGAGGTGCGGACGGAGCAGCGGCGCCGGTGCGATCGACACCGACGTGTCCGGGGTGTAGACGGTGTGACGCCCGCGTTCGGCGAGCCACGAGACGAGACGCTCGTCGTCGACTCCTGCAGCGCGCGCAGCACGGTAGTCGTCACGGCGAAGAACGACGGAATCCGCCGGGTGATCACGGACGACCTTCACGTTCCCCGGCAGGTAGAGCAGCCGGCGGGAGCCGCCGCCGAGCCGAGACTCGAGCACCGCCGCCGCGGCCCTTTGCCGCACTGGGCCGCGCAGCGGCGCAACGGTCGGGACGACGACGGCAGCGACGTCGTCGCGCGCGAAGTACGGGATCGCCGCCGCCAGCCAGTTCCCGGCGGGACGCGCGCCGGCCGCGACGACGGCGACGAGGTCGGCGTCGTCCTCGGCAAGGACTGCGCGTTCGTAGTCAAAGGTGCCGCCGACGACCAGCACTGGTGGCAGCTGCTCCGGCACCGCGCCGCGGAAGAGCCGTCGCCTGCGCTCGTACGTTCGCAGCAACCGCAGCCGGTAGAAGATCGCAGCGGTGTCCCAGAGAGCGCCGAGCACGGCCGTGGAGCGCACGCCCGAGCCGGTGAAGCGGTAGTCGAGGCGGACC
This sequence comes from Gaiellaceae bacterium, assembly GCA_045806245.1. Classification (GTDB taxonomy): domain Bacteria; phylum Actinomycetota; class Thermoleophilia; order Gaiellales; family Gaiellaceae; genus 3-1-20CM-4-69-9. The sequence continues at coordinate 118,594 of JBJMJR010000037.1, forward strand.
GGGAGCTCGCGGATCCGTCCGTGCCCGAGCGACGCGGCGACCGCGAGCAGCTCGAGGTCGAAGGCGTAGCGCTTGACGAGCAGGAGCGGCATGACCTCCTCGGCGACCCCACGGCTGAAGACCTTCAGCCCCACCTGCGTGTCGCGCACGTCCAGACGGAAAAGGAGGCGGTTCAGCTGCTGGTAGCCCCAGCTGCCGACGCGGCGCGCGCGCGGATACTGGACGACCGAATCCGGGTGGCGCTTGGAGCCGATTGCGAAGTCGAGGCGTTCGCGCTGCGCCGCTTCGAGGTACGCCGGCAGCGACGCCGGATCGAGATCGAGGTCGGCATCGATCAGTCCGATCCACTCCCCGCGCGCGACGAGCACCCCGGCCTTCACCGCGTAGCCCTTGCCGAGGTTCCGGTCGTAGTGGATGACGTGGACCCCCGTCATCCGCGTCTCGAGCAGGCGCTCGGCGGTCCCGTCGATCGAGCCGTCGGAGACGACGACGATCTCGACGTTCTCGTCGCCGAGCTCGCGCGCAACGGCGCCTCGGATGACGGAAACGTTGTCGACGATCTCGTCGCCCCCGTTGTACACCGGTACGACGACCGTCAGCAACGGCCGCGAGCTCACCGCGCGATTGTAGGCCGCGGGGTCTACGCTCCACGTCCATGCGCCTGCGCGGACTGCTCGACCGGCTCGCCCGGCGGTATCTGTTCGATCTCTACACGCGCGAGCGGCTCGAGCGCCAGGCCTTCTTCTACAACGCGTTCAAGGCGCTGCGGTTCAACGGAATCGGCGGCGACTACGCCGAGTTCGGGAGTCACGGGGGAAACACGTTCGCGCTCGCGTACGGCGAGGCGCGACGACACGGGCACCAGGCCCACCTGTGGGCCTTCGACTCCTTCAGCGGCCTCCCCGCGCCACGTGGCGACGAGGACGCGCACCCCGAGTGGCAGGAGGGAAAGATGGCGACCGGCGTCGAGGAGTTCCATGCGATCTGCGCGGCGAATGGAATCCCGCGCGATGCGTACACAGTCGTCCCGGGCAACTACGAGCAAACGCTGCCAACGCAGAGGCAGCCTGCCGAGATCGCGCTCGCGTACGTCGACTGCGACCTGTACTCGAGCACCGCGTCGGTGCTCGAGTTCCTCGCGCCGCGCTTGAAGCACGGGATGATCGTCGCGTTCGACGACTACTACTGCTGGTCGGACACGCAGCCGTCGGGCGAGCGCCGCGCCCTGCTCGACTTCATGGTAGACGGGAGCCGCTGGAACTGGCTCCCGTACGTGCCGATCGGTTGGTCCGGCGCGTCGTTCGCGCTGGAATCGCGCTAGCGGACGGTCAGCACGAAGGTCTTCTTGACGCTCGCACCGAGCGCATCGCGCACGCGCAGCGTGACGCGGTAGCTTCCCGCCGCTCGCGGCGTGCCTGCGAGCGTCCCGTTGGCGGCGAGGGTGAGCCCGCGCGGCAGGCTGCCGCCGGCCCGGCTCCAACGCACAGCCGGGACGCCCCCACGAACGCTGAGACGTGCGGCGTACTTCCGACCGGCGCTCGCCGCCGCGAGCCCTCTCGTCGCGATTGCGAGCTTCGCGCGGACGACGATCCGGAGCTGGGCGTTCGTCGTCGAGCCGGTGGCGTCGACGAGGTGGACGGTCACGAGATACGAGCCGGCGCGCGTCGGCGCACCGGAGATGACCCCGTCGGAGCCCATCGTCGTCCCCGCCGGCAACCCGTCGGCCGTCACCTTGAACGGCGGGGCGCCACCGTTGACCTGGACGGGCACACGGGCGGCGAAGCCGACCTCGAGCGCCGCGCGCGACAGGTGCACCGACAACGGCGTCGTGACGTTCAGCGTGAACTCGCGCGAGTCGACCCGAAGGCCGGTGAAATCCTTGGCGTTCCCGGTTGCGCCGACGGTGAAGGTAGAAGACCCGCCGCCCGTCGGCGTCCCGGAGATGACGCCGTTCTGCGAGAGCGTCAGCCCGGCCGGCAGCGAGCCCTTGGTGATCTGCCACGTCGTGACGGACGGGATGCCCCACGTCGCCAGCGTCGTGGAGTACGACGAGCCGGCGGTCGCGCTGGGCAGCGACGCGGTGTCGATGCCGAAGCGGCGGGCCCACACGTCGAAGGTGAAGAGCGCTTCGGCGCTCTTGTTCTCGCAGTCCTTGACCGCCATCCACGCGCTCCACGTCCCCGCCTCGGTCGCGACGCCGCTGACGAGGCCGGTGTGATCGTTCATCTGCGTCAGGGTCAGCCCAGGGGGGAGCTGGCCGGACGTGATGATCAGACGGTGCGGCAGGCAGCCTGCGTGGGTGCCGATCTCGTAGTGGTAGACCAGGCCGATCTCGGGATGCGGCGGCTGCGGATCTTCGTCGTCGAAGTCGAGCGCCTGCGCGACGCCTGCGAACGTCGCAGCCAGAACCGCGAGCAGCGTCAGGACACGGAAGAACCGGAAACGCATGAGAAAAACCCCCTGGTAGAGACCGTTTTTGGCCTGGTTGCGCCGGGAGGGTAGCAGCGAGACGCGCTAGCGTCCCCCGCGTGACCGAGCCGGCGCTCTGGGGGTTGCGGCGAAGCCTCCTCGACTGGGGCGACCGGCTGCACGTCGCTGCCCCCGCCGTGCGGGCCTATGAGCTCGCCCTGGCCGCCCGCTCGCGGCTCAGCTCTCGCAACGGGCTCGAGACGGGCGGCGTGCCGCTGCCTCCTGCCCTGCTGCGCGCCCAGGCCGGCCCGAAGCACGCCGACGCGGCCTACTTCCTCCAGAGCGGCGCGCACCATGCCGCGCTGATCCAGGAGCTGCTGCAGGAGCAGGGCACCTCGGTCGAGGAGCTCGGAGCGTTACTCGACTGGGGCTGCGGCTGTGGCCGCATCCTCCGGCATTGGGCGAAGCTCGAGCAGACACGCATTTGTGGCTGCGACATCAATCCGCGGATGGTCGACTGGTGCACCGAGCACCTGCCGTTCGCCGAGGTCGTGCGCAACGAGCTGCGACCACCGGTCGGGTTCGCCGACGGCAGCTTCGGCCTCGTGTACGCGCTCTCGGTGATCACGCATCTGCCGGAGGACTTGCAGCGCGCGTGGGTCGGCGAATGCCGGCGCTTGCTGCGCCGCGGCGGGTACCTGCTCTTCTCGACCCTCGGCGAGTACTACCTGTCGCTGCAGCGCCTCACGAGCGACGAGCGGCGCTCGTTCGAGTCCGGCAACCTCGTCGTGCTCTACGAGGGCGCGCCGGGCACGAGCCTGTGCAGTGCGTACCACCCGCCGCGCTACGTGCACGAGCAGCTGGCTGAGGGCTTCGACGTCGTCGCGTTCCACCCGGCTGCACAGGACGGCCGGCACGACATCTATCTGCTCCGGAAACCTGCGTAGCGTCCGGGCAGGTCTCGCGGCAGTCGAGCGCCTGGCGGACCGCCGCTCCGGTGCCGTCATCCTCTTCCTGGTCGCTCTGGCCGTGTACGCCGTCCGGGCGATCGGCTGGCCGCTGATCGGCGGTCGGGATCTGGACGAGTACGTCTACGACTACGTCCAGTTCTTCGACTGGCACCCGGTGCTGCCGTGGTCGATGTTGTTCCGGACGCCGGCCACAGCGCTCGTTCTCGGGCCGGCCCTCGACGTGGCGGGCGGCTTTTTCGCCGAGCCACTGCTGGCGGTGCTGTTCGCAGGATCGGTCGTCGCCTGGGCGGCTGCCGCGCGGGCGTTCGGCGTGCGCACCGCGCTGGTCGTCGCACTCGCCTTGCTCGTGTATCCCGCCTACGGCCTGATGTTCCACGAGCTCTCGAGCGAGCCGGTGTTCTGTGCCGCGTTCGCGCTCTGGGCGTGGCTCGTCGTGCGCGCCGCGCACAGGCCGACAGTCGGCCGCTTCGCTGCTGCCGGCCTCGGCGTCGCGCTGATGGCGTTCGTCCGGCCGGGGAACGTGTTGTTGGTGGCGGCGGCGCTGTTCGCGCTCGCAGTGCGCGGAAGCTGGCGGCGACGCGCGCAGTGGGTTGCGGCGTTCGTCGCCGCTGCACTCCTGCCACTCGCGGGATGGGCAGTCCTGAACGGGCTGCGGTTCGACGACTACACGCTGGCGCGCGGCGGCAACGCCGTGATTCCGTTCTACCGCGCGTTCATCACCGACCGGATCGTGTCGCCCGACAATGGGCCGGCGTCGCGCCGCCTGGCAAAGGCCGTGCGCATGCATCTCCTCACGCACAACCCGTACAAGGGGTACCACGTGACGGTGCACCAGGTCTTCACGAGTGGCAGCTTCCGCATTCACGAGGATCTCTACGTGCTGTCGGACCGCGTCTTCGGCTGGGACACGAACTACTCGGTGCTGCGCCAGGCCGGCGTCGAGGCGGTCGAGCAGCATCCGCATGCGTACACCTCGGGCGTCCTGCACACGGTCTGGCAGCAGCTGAGCAGGTCGTACTTCCGCTCGCCGCCTGCACGCGGAGCTTCCGCGCCGCGGCAAGGGAGCGCGGCGTCGCTGCGGCCTCCGACCGAGGGCGAACCCATCCCTGCCGGGCAGAACGTGTGGATCTCGCGGCCGGACAACTGCATCACGGACGTCTGGACCTCGCCGGCGCGACATCACTTCAGCTTCTGCAACGCGCGCGTGCATCGGCAGTTCGCCGCCGTCATCCGGGAACGCGACGAGCTCTTCGCCGCGGTGCCCGACCGCAGCGGCAGCGCGACGCTCAGGCTCTGGCTGAACCGCCTGTCGCGCTGGTTCCCACGTTCGCTTCTCTGGCTTGCGCTCGGCCTCGTTGCGCTCGTGGTGCGACGACCTCGCGGCGGCGCGATTCTCGTCACGCTGGCCCTCGCCGGCCTGCTCGTGATCGTCTTCAACGCGCTCGGCCTCTTCGCCGACCCACACTTCGCTCTCCCCGTCGCTCCGGCCTTCGTCCTCTTCGGAGCGGGCGCGTTGCTCGGCCCGCGCTCGCGATGAAGGTCTTCCTCGACGTCGGCGCACACGAAGGCTCGACGCTCCTCTCCGTCCGCGATCCGAAGTACGGGTTCGACCGCATCTACTGCTTCGAGCCGGCTTCGGAGTGCTGGCCGGCGCTCGAGCGCCTTGCGGACCAGCGGGTGACGGTCTGCCGCTACGGCCTCTGGAACCGCACGACCGAGCAGATCCTCTACGACCCTGGCAGCCGAGGCGCGAGCCTCTACGCCGACAAGTTCCGCGACAGCCGCGCGCACGAGCAGATCGAGCTCGTCCGGGCCAGCGACTGGTTCCGGGACAACCTCCGCGCCGGCGACGAGGTCTACGTCAAGCTCAACTGCGAAGGAGCGGAGGTCGACATCGTCGAGGACCTGCTCGACGCCGGCGTGCTCGCCCAGGTGCGTTCGGTGATGATCGACCCGGACGTGCGGAAGATCCCCTCGCAGGCGCACCGCGAGCGCGAGCTGCGCGAGCGGCTCGCCGCCTCGGGTTTGACCAACTACGCGCTCGAGGAGGACGTGATGATCGGCGACAGCCACCGGCAACGCGTCCAGCACTGGCTGCGCGGCGCGGGTGCGGAAGATCGCTCCTTCGGCACGCGCCTGCGCCAAGGGGCGTACGTCGTCGCCGAGGCGCTGCGCGGCCACCGCGAGCCGCTGCGCACCGCCCTTGGGCGCTAGAGCGCGCCGACGATCGCGTCGACCACGCGTTCCGCCGCCCGGCCGTCGACGTCGCCGACGACCTCGCGGGCGACTCGCGCGCGTTCCTCGCGAAGCTCCCCGGGCTGCTCGAGTGCCCGCTGGATGCCCGCCGCCACCTCCTCGAAGCGGTCGGCGCGGTAGAAGGCGCCGGACTCCATCAGCGCCTTGTAGTGCTCGCCGCTCACGTTCTTCAGGGCGAAGCTCTCGCCCGCGGGCGCTTCTTCGTCGTACAGAACGCACACCGACGGCCGGTCGTTGACAAGCGCATCGAGCAGGATCGTCCCGGCGTTCGCGACGACGCAGTCACCATGCTGCAGCAGCACGGCGAGCGTCTCGATGTCCGTGAAGCTCGGCTCCTGCACACCGACGCCCTCGGCGGCGAGCGCGGCGGCGAAGCGTGTGCGCCAGTCGCGGTCGCGCGGATGTGGACGAAAGAGCAGAGAGAACCGCTCGCCCTGCTCGCGCCACCAGAAGACGAGGCGTTCGACGAACTGCGCCTCGAACGGCGCGTTCGTCGGTGTGTTGCCCATCGCCAGCACGACGGGCCGTGCCGCGTCGACGCCGAGCGTGCGCAACAGCGCGTCGAACTCGGCGCGCGGGCGCTTGCGATGGAAGACGTCCGTCTGCGGCCAGCCGGTGACGACGACGCGCGCGGCGTCGACCCCGTGATAGCGGACGAGGTCGTCGCGCATGACGGCGTTCTGGACGATGTACCGCTGCAGGCCCGGCGCGACGATTCCCTTGCCGACGGTGTGATCCCAGCTCGCGACATGCCCGACGACGGGCAGGCCGAGACGGCGCGCGCCGACGATGTACGGCACGACCGCGTGCATCTGGATGTTCGCGAGCGCGACTGCGGGCCGCTCGGCCTTCAGCCGGCGGGCGAGCGCCGCCGGCATGTAGCGCAGCCGTCCGTAATGCCAGCGCGACAGGAGCGGGTCGATGCGGAGCGAGCGCGGTACCGGCCCGGCGAGCGTTGGATCGAGGAACCAGTTCTGGTGTCCCGGCCGCATCCGGCTGCGGTTGAAGCCGTGGCGGAGGCTCTGCCGCAGCGAGAGCGGGTAGAAGCCGATCCTGCGGTCGAGCCAGCGATCGGTGCGTCGGAAGACGCGCGCCGGCAGCGGCAACGCCGCGTCCCGCAGGTCTTCCGGAACCGTCGCCGGAATGTCGTCGGCGCGCTCGCGCCACGCGGCAGCGTCCTCGCCCGCGTCCAGGAGGAAGAGCTCGAGGTCGTCCCCGAGGCGGCGATGCATTCGCTCGACAATGCCGGTGTCGAAGAACAACCGGGACGAAAACGGGTCCGGCAGGACGAGCCAGGTCTTCATCGCGTCAAGAGCAAATCGCATTGCTCGGGCGGGACGCCGGTCAGCTCGATCGGCGGCTCGATGCGCGCCGGGAAGAGGTCGTTCACGGTGTAGCCGCTGCGCAGCACGTACGGCGTCAACCCGTGCTCGCGCCACATGCGCTCGAAGGACGCGAGGTCCTCGCGATCGACCCATCCGGGCGTCAGCTCGAGGAAGACGGCGAGCGGCGAGCCGAGCTCGAAGACCGGCTCGAGACTGCGGAGCACCTCCAGCTCGAAGCCCTCGACATCGATCTTGACCACGCGGATGCGAGCCCATTCCTCTTCGGGCACTTCGGTTGGAAGCGCTCGCACCGGCACGGTGACCTGCGGCCGCCCGACGTCGCGCTCGGCCTGCGGCACCCGCAACGTCGCGCGGCCGGTATTCGTGCCGGGCCCCTCGTTGAGCACGCGGCTTCCCTCCTCGAGTGCGAGCGCGACATTCCGCGCTGTGACGTTGGTGGCACGGTTGAGCTCGAGGTTCTCCATCAGCGTGCCGTAGTTCGCCGGTGACGGCTCGAACGCGTAGACGTGACCGCGTGGACCGACGAGGCTGGATGCGAGCACGGTGTAGTACCCGATGTGCGCACCGGCGTCGATGCAGACGTCCCCCGCACGCAGCAGGCGCGCGAAGGCCGCGGTGACGTTCGGCTCCCACACGCCCGAGACGGCGAGGGCGCGCCCGATCGAATCGTCTGTCCGCACACGCAACTTGCCGCCCCCGGCGACGTTCACCTCGGCAACCGTTCCGAGGCGTTTCGCCAGCGGCCAGGAGAACGAGCGGTACAGGGCCGCGCGCGGCCGCCGCGGTAGGGCGCGCGGCAGCCGGACGATGGCGGTGGCGAGCCCCGGACGCCGTCCGAGCCGTCGGCCGAACGCGGCGAGGACGCGACCGCTACTCACGCGCGCTGCGTACGGGCAGCAGCGCTGCGATCCGCCGGGCCAGCGACGCGCCGTCGAGCCCGTGGAAGCGCAAGGCCTCGGACGGCGTGCCGAACGCCGGCCACCCTTCCACGCCGAACACCGTGAGCTCCCGTCCCGGCAGCAGGCGGCGCAACGCGTCGCCGAGACCGCCGACCGGCGCATGGTCCTCGAGGACGAAGACGTCGTCGAACGGCTCGACCGTCTCCGCCAGCCAGGCGGCGTCGACGCGGTTCAGCCACGGGAGGTTGACGACCTGCAGCCGGTCGCCGAGCTCCTCGGCCGCGGTGAGCGCCTCGTGCAGCATCACCGGCCCATAGGCGAAGACCACCGCGCCCGAGCCTTCCCTCAGGACGCTCCCCCGACCGGGCGCCGCACGCGGGACATCGAGGCGGCGCGGCGACGGGCCGATCGCGAGCCGGATCGCGACGCTCTCCTGCGCCTGCTCTATCGCCCACTGCAACAGTGCGCTCGTCTCACCCGAGTCGGCGGGTTGCACGATTGCGACGTTCGGCAGGGCGGCGAGCAACGAGATGTCGCGGATGCTCTGGTGAGACTTTCCGGGCCCCGCCGGAATCAGCCCCGCATAGTGCAGCGCGTACACGACCTTGGTGTGCTCGCTCGCCTGGTTGTAGATCTGCTCGTTGGCGCGCGATGCCAAGAACGCCGCGAAGGAGTTGACGACCGGAACGAGCCCCTGGCGCGCGAGGCCGGCGGCCATCGACACGAGATCCTGCTCCGCGATGCCGACCTCGATGAAGCGCGCCGGCTGTTCGAGCTCGACCGCACGAATGCGGCAGTCCGAGGCGAGATCCGCGTCGAGCACGACGACGTCCGGCCGGCGCTCGACGAGACGGAGCAGCTCCTTGCCATACGCAGCCGCGACGTACTCGTCCGTGACCGCACGCGCGGCGATGCCGGATTCAGGCTCCGCGACGTGACCTTCGAGCGCTGCGACGGGCTCGAGCCTCAAGTCCGGAACACGCGCACGGATGCGCTCCAGCAGCTCGGTGTATGCGCGTTCGAACGCGTCGTCGTCGGGTGCCCCGGCGTGCCACCGATAGGTGCCGTCGCCGTCGCGCAGCGCCGTCGGGTGCTCCATGAAGGAGACGCCGCGCCCCTTGATCGTGCGCGCGATCAGTGCTTTGGGCACCTCGGCATCAGCGTCGCGCATATCCGCGAACGCGCGCTCGAGCGCGGCGTGATCGTGGCCGTCGCACGTCTGCACGTGCCAGCCGAACGCGCGCAGCTTCGCCTCGAGATCTCCCAGCGCGAGGATCTCGTCGGTGCGCCGGTCCGACTGCAGCTCGTTGCAGTCGACGATCGCCCACAGGTTCCCGACGCGCTGATGCGCCGCCGACGCGAATGCCTCCCAATTCTGTCCTTCCTGCAGCTCGCCGTCGCCCGTCATCACGACGACGCGCCCGCCGCGACCGAGAAACGTCTTCGCCCAGGCCATGCCACGGCCCTTCGACAGGCCCATGCCGAGCGAGCCGGAGTTCGCCTCGATGCCGGGGATGCCGATGTCGGGATGGCCGTCGAGCCCGCCGAGCCGCCGCAGCCGCAGCAGCCGCTCGGCAGGCAGCACGCCGAGTGCGTGCAGCGCGGCATAGAGCCCGGGCACGTCGTGCCCCTTCGAGGAGAAGAACACGTCGCGGCCCGGATCGTCCCAGCCCACCTCCGCGACGTTCAGCTCGCGCCACAGGAGGTGGGCGACGATGTCGAGAGCGCTGAAGCTCGAGCCGAGGTGCCCCGAGCCGGCGCGCTTGACGACAGTGAGCGCGTTCGCCCGGCACATGTCGGCCACGAGCGAGAGGTCGCCGGCGCCGACGCGGTCGAACTCGGATTTCGGGATCAGCTGCAGCTCTGGCACGGCCCAGACGTTACAGCCGCCATCCGGCCAGCCACTCGCGTCCAGGCTTCCTCCGCAGCAGCGACGCGACGAGCGGCGCAGCGAGGTACGCGAACACGACGGCGCAGTACAGCGCCAGCAGCAGCGTCTTCCAGGTCAGTGCCGGGAAGCTGACGAGCGGGTGCCAGAGCGAGCTGTACTCCGGCGTGTACCAGCAAAGGTGCTCGTGAGCGGCGTGGCCCGCGACGCAGAAGCCGAGCGTCGAGAGGTCTGCCACGCCTCCGCTCACGCCGACCCATGCGGAGAGCGCAAGCACGAGCAGCGTCGCGGCGTCGGCGACGGCCGACACGCCTGCACGACGCTGCCGCAAGACGATCAGGAGCGACGACGGCACCGCCGCGAAGACGAAGAAGCGCGGCCCCCAGGCGAGGCCGCCGTACCACGCCCACCACTTCGCGTAGACGACGACGAGGCCCACGACGAAGAGCAGCATCAGAGCGATGATCCAGCGCCGCACGAGTTGCGAGAACGCGAACACGAGCCCCGGGGTGAAAAAGAGCAGCCCGCGCCCGAGCGAGAACAGGATCGCGAGCACGCCGAGGACGAACGGGTAGCTGAACCCTTCTTTCCCCGAGTACGGCAGCAGCGTACGCGCACCGTGGTCGTGCTCGTAGCCCGTCGTCAGCGGACCGCCGCGACGAACCCACGCCTCCAGCATGATCAGCGCGGCCGCGATGACCGGAACGAGCAAATGACGCAGGCGCCTGGTGCGCACAGACTCCGCGACGGCGAGCAGCGCCGCGCCGACGAGCGCCGCCGGCGTGTTGACGACGCCGATCACGATCGCGCTCCAGCCGAGCCATGCGCGTCGCGTGTACGTGAGCAGCACGAGGCCGATCGTCACGAGCGTTGCCGTCAACACCTCCGCGCCGTAGTCGCGCAGGCGGTTTGTCAGGAACGACGCGAACAGGAGCACGAGCAGCGTCCTCCGCAGCACGGAGCGGTCGACGCGGTCGCGCAGCAGTGCGTACACGATCGCGGAACCGCCCGCGACGACGAGCAGGTTGAAGTGCGCCGCCCACCACTCCGGTGTCCGAACGAGCTCGCCGAGGAGCAACAGCGGCGCCGAGACGAGCGGCATGACCAGCGAGTAGCGGCTGTCGGAGAGATGCCCGTGATGCAGGAGTTGCTCGATGTCGGTGAAGCGCGCGAAGTCGTCGCCCATCAGCTCGTGCGGGAGCAGAACGAGCAGCACGCCGAAGCCGACGACGAGAAGCGCGGTCTCGACGACCGCGGTGCGAAGAGGGAGCCGTGAGAACGCCGGGCGAGTCTAGTGCGCTCGCGATTCCACTCGCGCTCTGGGCGGTGATGGTGCTCGCCGTCGTCGGGCTCGCGTGGGCGTTCGGCTACGCGCCGTTCCACGGCGCGACGTGGTCGCGGTACGACTCGATTCATTACGAGCAGATCGCGCGCAACGGCTACGACCTCGTGCGCTGCCCGCCGGGCGTCTGGAAGCCCGGCGCCTGGTGCGGCGACGCCGGCTGGTTTCCCGGCTACCCGTGGCTCGTCGCACCTCTGCACGCCGCGGGCCTGCCCCTGCGCGGAAGCGCGATCGCGGTCTCGTGGGCGTTTGCGGCTGCGACGCTGGTGCTGCTCTGGAACACGTTCTTCCGGCGGCGCCGGAACAACGTGCTCGCGCTCGTCTACGCAGCCTGGGCGCCGGGAATGATCTACGGCGTCTCGATCTTTCCCCTGTCCGTGCTCGCGTTCTTCACGGTCGCCTGGCTCTGGCTGCTCGGCCGCGACCGGTTCCTCGCAGCCGGGCTCGCAGGCGCCGCGGCGGTGCTCGCGTATCCGCTCGGCGTCCTGCTGATTCCGCTCTCCGCGGCGTGGATCCTCGCGCGCAGGCGTGCATGGATCACCGCCGCGTTGTCGGCAGGCGGGCTCGCCGTGCTCTTCGCCGACCAGGCGATCGAGACCGGCCACTGGAATGCCTACTCACTCGTGCAGCGGAACTACGGGCACCACCTGATCAACCCGGTCGCGACGACTCGAGACCTGCTCAAGCCGATCGTGACGAGCTCCGAGCTGACACATGTCGGGCCCGCGCTGCAGTCGCTCCTCGTGACGTGCGTGCTGATCGCCGTGCTCGTCGTCGCCGTCAGACGGCGGCGTCTGCTCGAACGGTGGGAGCTGCTCGTCCTGCTGTGGGCCGTCGTGACCTGGATCGTGCCGCTCGGGCAGTCCTACCTCTCGGTGCAGCGCAGCCAGGCTGCGCTGGTGCCTGTCGTCGTGCTGTTCCGGCGCTTGCCTCGACCGCTCGTCGTCGTGTTCGCGGTCGCTGCGATCGCGGTGGCCGTACTGGTGGAGAAGCTCTTCCTCGAAGGAAAGATCGTCTGAAGGCACGAGCGATCGCGCGGTTGGTCCCGGACTGCGCCGTGCTCTTCGCGCGTCTCCTGCGCGACGAGCGCGTGCCGCGACGCCAGAAGCTCCTGCTCGGCGCGGTCGTCCCGTACCTCGCGCTGCCGTTCGACGTGATTCCCGACTTCATTCCCGTCCTCGGCCAGCTCGACGACGCCCTCGTCGTCGCGTTCGCGCTGCGCCGCGTGGTCAGGCGGAATCCGGCGATCGTTCGTGAGCTTTGGCCCGGCCGACCCGACGGGCTTCGGCTGGTGCTGCAGCTGGGCGGCTCTAGAGACGAGCCGGATGCGCTGCCAGCACCTCCTCGTTGACGTCGGCGCCCCAACCGGGGGCTGTGGGGATCGCGAGCTTGCCGTTCTCGATCTGCGGAACCGCCGTCGTCAGCTCCTCTCGCCACGGCACGTCGTCGACGTCGACCTCGAGGATGCGCACGTTCGGGATCGCGGCGCACCACTGCGCGGAGATGAACGTCGCGAGATGGCTGTAGTAGTTGTGCGGCGCGCAGTTCACTTCGAAGGTCTCTGCGAGATCCGCGATCTTCTTCGCCTGATGGAAGCCGTTCCAGATCACGTCGACCGAGGCGACGTCCATGGAAGCGGCCTCGAAGAACGGGCGGAAGCCGCGGTTCGTATAGAGGTTCTCGCCGGAGCAGATCGGGATCGAAGAGGCACGGCGGACCGCCGCGAGCGCAACCGGGTCGAATGCGTCCACCTCGAGCCACAGCAGGTCGCGTCCATCGAGAGCGCGCGCGACGCGCAGCACGCCTTCGGCGGTGAGGTTGAAGTTCAGGTCGACGATCGGCTGCGCCTTGCCGCCGGTGCCTTCGCGGAACGCGTCCAGTAGCCGGATGAGTGCGTCCTCGAGCTCGGGGGACGGGTTCCGCTCGACGCCGTCGCCGTGGAACCCCGGCATCAGCACCTGCGGGTCGTCGCCCGGAACGACGATGTTCGTCTTGAAGGCCTTGAAGCCGCGCTCCACGACCTCTCGGCCGAGCGCGGTGACGTCGTCGTACGACGCCAGCTTCGGTGCGCCCGTTACATCCCACGCACGAGCCCGCGTCGTCCCGCAGTGCGACCAGTAGACGTCGACGTCGTCGCGGGTCGGCCCGCCGAAGAGCTCGTACACCGGAATCCCGAGCGCCTTTGCCTTCAGATCGAGCAGCGCGTTCTCGATGCCGCCGATCGCCTTCTGGATCACCGACCCCGGGCTCTGGCGCGTCGCGCGGAACAGGTCCCAGACGATCCGCTCGACCCCGCGCGCATCACGGCCCACCACGTGTGGCGCGAGGTCGTCGACGATTCCGCTGAGGCCGCGCGGCGAACCGTGCGAGTCCGTGATCTCGGCCCACCCCACGGCCCCGTCGGCGGTCGTCGCCTTGAGGAAGATCCACGGACGCCAGCCGGCGTCGCAGTAGAGCGTCTCGAGGCCGTCGATCTTCATGCGCGCGGAGCATAGGGACGCTCGACTTCGGGGAGCGAAGCCTCGCCTGCGTCGAGCAGCCGCCGCGCGCGTTCCCAGTCGTCCTCGTCGTCGATGTTGAAGCCTTCGTAGCCGTCGGTCAGATACGGAGCGACGACCTTGCCCTCGCGTGTGCCCGTCTGCGAGACGACGCGCGTCCACGCGATCTCCAGCGCGCTGTTCTGCACGTAGACGGGGGGCAGCGCCTGGTACTGCCCGGCATGCCACGCGACCGCGAGCTGCGCCTGCTCGAGCAGCGGCCGCATGGTGCGTCCCTCGAGCACCCACATCTTCCCCGGATGTTGCTTGACGAGCTCGACCGCGCGGATCGAGTCGGCCTCCGGCGTCGCAAGCAGCTGCTGAAGGCCGCGCCGCAACACGTTCGGGCCGCGGAACGGGTTCGTCGCGCGCACGATTGCGAACAGGTCGTAGTGCTCGCCCAACTGCGCGAGGGCATGCGTGATCCAGCCGATGTCCGGCGAGGTGGACGTCGCGAGCTCCGCCGGCCGTAGAAACGGGACATCGGCTCCGTACCGCTGGGCGACCTCCCCGATCTTGCCGCTGTCGGTCGAGCAGACGATGCGCTCGAAGATCCCGGACTGCTGTGCCGCCGCGATCGCGTAGGCGAGCAGCGGATGCCCGGCCAGCGGACGGACGTTCTTGTCGCGGACACGCTCGGAGCCCGAGCGCGCCGGGATCAGAGCGACGACGCTCGGCAAGCTGCTTCGGCCTCGGCGAGCATTCGGTCGAGCTCGGGCGTCGCGACACCGGTTCGTCTCCCGGCGCGCACCACGGCGCCGGTGATCGCATCGAGCTCCGAAGGGACACCGGCAGCGATGTCGCGCGCGGTCGAGCTCGTCAGCAGCGGCGGCATGGACTCGATGATCGCCCATTCGGCGTCCGCGGAGAGCGTCACGCCGTCCTCCGCCGCGATCCGGCACGCCTCCTCGATCGCCCGCCGGAAGCGCCCGCCCCACTCGGGGTCGTCGCGGAGCTCACCGACAGGCCGCTGCGTGATCGACGTTGCGGCGGCGGTTGCCGCCTGGCGGGCGAGCTTCTCCCAGAGGACCTCCAGCTCGCTCCCGTTCACCTTGACCTCGGCCCCGGAGGAGCGGAGCAGCCCGAGGGTCCGGTCGTCAACGTCCTCGGCGACGGTCATGACGACGCTCGGAGTTGGCTGCGCGATCACCCCCGGCCGCTCGAGCCACGCCTCGATTCGGCCGATCGTCGCGCCGACCGTCTGGCTTTCCGGGAGCCGGGAGCGCAGCAGCTGCATGTGCTCGATCCCGTTCAGCAGCGGGACGACGGCTTCTGCGCGAGCCTGCACGCGATCGAGCGCCGAGTCGAGCGCCGGCGCCTTGACCGTCACGAGCAGCAGCTCCACCGGCTCGACCAGCTCGGTCGCGACGCGCGGACGAGCCGTCTGCACGTTTTCGCCCTGTCGGAGGGACAGTCCCTCGGACCGGATCACTTCGGCCGTGGCGGGACGGGCGATGCAGACGACGTCGACGCCGGCGTCGGCGAGGCCGACGGCGAGGACGCCGCCGACGGCGCCCGGGCCGAGAATGGCAACGGTCAAGCCTGCGCGGGGTCGGCGATCAAGTTGACGTATTTCAGCTCGCTGTAGACGTCGAGCGCCTCCACCCCGGCTTCGCGCCAGCCGGTCCCGGACTGCTTGACGCCGCCGAAGCCCATGTGCGGCTCGCTCCCGTGCGTGCCGCCGTTGACCACGACGACGCCCGCCTCGACTGCTTCGGCAAAGCGCATCGCGCGATGCAGGCTCGCGGTGTGGATCGCCGACGTGAGCCCGTACGGCGACGCGTTGACGAGCGCGAGCGCGTCTTCGAGAGTCGGCACGCTGTAGAGGATCGCCACGGGACCGAAGAGCTCCGTGCACGACAGCTCGGCGTCGCGCGGCACATCCTCGACGACTGTCGGCGCGAGCCACCACCCGGGACGGTCGACACGCGTGCCGCCCGCCAGCACGTGCGCTCCCTCGAGCGACGACAGAATCCGCTGGAGACTCTGCTCGCTGATCACGGGCCCTGTGTCATAGCTCTCGGCGGCATCGACGAATCGCCGCCGAAATTCGTCGTAGACCGCGTCGAACACGACGATTCGACTCGCTGCGGCGCAGCGCTGCCCTGCATTCGAGAACGCGGACGCGAGCGACCACTCGACTGCACGGTCGAGGTCGGCGTCGTCACAGACGACCAGCGCGTTCTTGCCACCGAGCTCGAGGCAGACCTTCGCCAGCCTGCGGCCGGCGTGCTCGTTGATCCAGCGCCCCGTCGCCGCCGAGCCGGTGAAGCTGACGAGCTCGACATCCGGCGCCTCGACGAGCGGCGGCCCGACCTCGCCGCCGAGACCGTGCACGACGTTGACGACACCGGGCGGCAGGATGGCGCTGCAAAGACGGGCGAACAGCGCCGCCGACGCGGGCGTGTGCTCCGACGGCTTCAGCACGACCGTGTTCCCGCAGAGGACGGCGGGGAAGACCTTCCAGGCGTAGTTCGGGAGCGGCGTGTTGAACGACACGATCAGCGCCGCGACACCGACGGGCTGGCGCACCGTCATGACCGTTCGATGCGGCATCGCCGACGTCGTCGTGCGCCCGTACAGGCGGCGTCCCTCTCCCGCGACGAAGAAGCCCATCTCGACCGCCGCGTCGGCCTCGCCGAGCGCGAGCTCCGGCGACTTCCCGGTCTCAGCGACGACGAGGTCGGCCGCCTCCTCGCGCGCGTCCTCCAGCGCGAGGGCCAGCTCTCGCACCAGCCGTCCGCGCTCGACAGCAGTCACAGCTGCCCAGGCGGGCTGCGCAGCACGGGCCGCAGCAACGGCGGCCTCGACATCGGCCGCACCCGACTGCGCGACGCGCCAGCCGACGACGCCGTCGGCCGGGCGCACCTTGTCGAACCAGCGCCCTGACGCCGCCGTTGCGTCGGCGCCGCCGACGACGTTCGAGATCTCCTCCACACGTGCCTCAACAGACATGCATGTGCAAGTCTGACTCACGATGGCCGATCGACCGAGACGGGTCACGCTCGTCGCCGACGAGCTGCTCGGATACGTCCGCACCGGCGGCATCGGGACGGCGACGACGCACCTCGCCCTCGGCCTCGCCCGTCTGGGTCACGACGTCGAGGTGCTGTACGCCGGCGACGCTCACCCCTTCGGCGACTGGCACGGGGTGTACGCGGACGCCGGCGTCTCGATTCGGCACATCGAACGGAGCGGCGAACGGATCGAGCCTGGCTACCTCGCACGGGCGCGCGACGTCGAGCTCGCGCTGGGCGCCAATCCGCCCGACGTAGTGGTCACCCAGGACCTCGCTGCCCCGGCGTACACGGCCTTGCGCAAACGCCAGCTGGGTCTCGGGTTCGCCGGCACGCTGTTCGTCGTCTACTGCCACGGCACGCGCCGCTGGGTCTCCGACACGGCGCACAAGGTGCGCGTGCTTCCGGGGGCGCACGCCGTCACGCTGCTCGAGCAGGCGTCGGTGGAGCTCGCCGACCTCGTCGTCTGCCCCAGTGCGTATGTGCTCGAGTGGATGCGCGGGGAGGGGTGGCGCGTCCCGCCGGATTCGCGCGTCATCCCGTATCTCTCCCGCGCCGCGGCGACGGGCGCCGCGGTGACGCGGATCTCGGTGCCCGCCGAGCGTCCGCGCCGCATCGCGTTCTTCGGTCGCATCGAGGAGCGGAAGGGGCTGCGGCTGTTCGCCGCAGGCATCAACCGGCTCGAGCCTCGCTCGCTCGCGGGCGTCGAGCTCGTGTTCGTGGGCGCCGCCACGCCGGCATGGCCACGCGAGCGCGTCCTCGCGCTCCTGTCGGAGGACGCGAAGGCGACGCTGCGCGACATCTCCTTCGAGACGGGCCTCGACCAGCCGGACGCGCTTGCGTTCCTGAGCCGCGACGCCACCCTGGCCGTGATGCCGTCGCTCGGCGAGACGTTCTCCAACGCCGTCTACGAGTGTCTCGAGCACGGCATCCCGTTCATCGCCACCGACGCCGGGGCTCCGCGTGAGCTCGTCGTCGCGGAGGATCGAGCCGCCGTGCTGTTCGAGCCGAGCGCCGACGGAGTCGCCCGCGCACTGCAGGACGCCCTGACGCGCCCGTTGCGCGCCGCGCGGCTCGCCTTCGACCCGAGCGACGCGTCCGCCGCGTGGAACGACGTCGTCACACACACTCGTTCCCCGGCGGCGCCGCTGCCGGCCGCCGATCCCGACTGCGTGCTGCGCATCCGTGACGACGACGTGCCCGCGGCCGATCTCGTCGAGCGTTTGACGGTCGCGCAGGCTGCGACGGGGGCGGACGTCGTGACGTGTGGCGTGCGCTTGCCGTCCGGCGAAGGCCGGCTCTTCATCGGCGACTGCGGCGGCCTCGGTGCGGTGACGAACGCCTACGGAACGGTCGGTCTCGTCCGGCGTGCTCTGCTCGGCGAGGCGCCCACCGACGACTGGCAGCTCTACGCGCGGCTCGCGGCCGGCGGTGCCACGATCGTGTCGATTCCGGAGATCCTGGTCGAGTCGAGCCGTCTTCCCGGAGACGGTGTGCGCGACCCCGAGACGGCACTCGCCGTCGCACAGGAATTCGAACGGCACCTGCCCCCGTACGCCCGCTCGCTGGCGCGGTTGGCCGCGGGCCTCGGCGCTCAGGCGGCACAACCCGCGCGCACGGCGCGCCGCCGACTCGCGACGTTGTTGCGCCGATGAGCAAGCGGCGCATCACGGTCGTCGCGAGCGAGCTGCTCGGACGTGCCGGCACGGGCGGCGCAGGCACCGCCGACTCGCTCCTCGCCGTCGCGCTGGCGCGACACGGTCACGACGTCGAGCTCCTGATTGCAAGCGGCCGGAATATTGATGACGTCAGCGCGGTATGGGCGCAGACGTACGCCGATGCGGGTGTCCAGATCCGCATCCTCGAGCGGACCGACGGCATACGACCGGCATTCCTCGCACCGACGCTGGAGGTCTTTCATGCCTTGCGCGAACGGCCGCCCGACGTCGCCGTCGTCAACGACTGGCGCGGGCTGGGCTATGCGGCGCTGCGCGCGCGCCAGGCGGGTCGCGCCTTCGAGCGCACGGCCTTCATCGTCCATTGCCACGGCCCGGGGCGCGTGCTCGCCGCATTCGCGCAAAAGGTGCCCGACACGCTCGAGCGCTTCGGCGAGGAAGTGACCGAGCGCGCGTCCCTCGAGCTCGCAGATGCAGTCGTGAGCCCGAGCGCGTGGCTGCTCGACTGGATGCGCGCGCACCGCTGGCCGGCTCCCGACGCGGCGCAGGTGATCCAGTACATCCGCGAAGAGACGAGCACGGCCGCGCCGGCCCAGGCCCCGATCCGCCGGCTGGCGTTCTTCGGCCAGCTCCGCGAGGGCAAGGGCATCCGCATCTTTCTCGACGCGCTCGACCGGCTGGAGCCGGTCGACGTCGTCTTCCTCGGCAGCGCGAGCAAGCGCTGGACGCGCGCGGCGATCCTGCAACGCGTTCCCAGAGCGCACGTCGAGAGCGAGCTCACGCGCGAGCAAGCGCTGCAGGAGCTCAGGCAACCCGGGACGCTCGCCGTCATGCCCTCGCTGCTCGACAACTCGCCCAACACGGTCTCGGAGTGCATCGCGCAGGGCATCCCGTTCGTCAGCACCTCCACGGGAGGCATTCCCGAGCTCGTCGCCGAGGAGGATCGCGCGCGCGTCCTCTGCGCGCCGACGGCGGCAGCGCTCGCAGAACGGCTTCTGGCCGCGCTCCGCGACGGAGTCGAGCCCGCGCGAGCGGCGCGCGAGCCGCAGGCAGCGGTCGACGCGTGGCTCGCGCTCGTGGACTCGGTGGCGCCGGCGCCGGCGCGGGGAACCCGCCGGCCGCTGGCGGTCTCGCTCGTGGCAGCGGGAGAGCGCAGCGCCGCACGCGCACGCGAGCTCGTCGCGACGACGGAGTCCGTCGAGGTCGAAGTGGTGCAGGCGCCGTCGCGCGAAGAAGGGCTCAAGCGGACGGCCGCGGAGTGGGTCGTCTTCCTCGACGAGCAAGACGTGCCGGACGACGACTTCGTCGACACGCTCGTCGCTGCGCAGGTTTCCTCGGGCGCCGACGTCGTGACTGCCGGCATCCGGCGCCGCGACGGCGGCGTGCACCTCTTCCTCGGCGAGCCGGGCTCGCTCGGTCTCGTCGCGAACCACTACGGCGTCGTCGGTCTCGTTCGCAGCGAGCTCGCTGCTGCCGAGACGCTGGCGGACGAGGGACCGGACTGCGACTGGCCCCTGTTCGCGCGGCTCGCCTTGCGGGGCGCGCGGGTCGTTTCCATCCCGGAGCCGCTCTCGCTCCACGAGGCGGAGCCCGGGCGAATCGAGGACGTCCCGGGCGAGGGCCTGGCCGTGCTCGAGGCATTCGAGGCGGCGCAGCAGCTCGACGACCTGCCCCAGCTGGCCGCTTCGCTCGCCGCCGCATACGCGCGCAATACGGCGTCGGCGCAGCCGTCGGGCGCGCCGCACGAACGCCGCACCAGCCGTCTCTCGCGCCTCGCCAGACGACGTGGCTGAGCCCGAGGGCATTGTCACGGCGAACCAGCGCCTGAAGCAGGAGGTGCGCAACCTGCGCGAGCGCATCGCCGCGCTCGAGTCGAGCCGCTGGTGGCGGCTGCACCCGCGCTTCCTGTTGCGGCGCACACCGCAGCCGGAGCGCGTCGCGGCGCCGGCGACCGCAGCCGACGACGGCCTCGCGTCACGCTTCCGCGCGGAGGTCTTCGACCGCGGGACGTTCAGCGAGGACTGGTTCACGGTCCACATCCCGGAATGGACGCGGATCCTCGCGCAGCTCGAGGGCCGCGCCGCCCGCGTGCTCGAGCTCGGTTCCTACGAGGGCCTTTCCGCGTGCTTCCTGCTGTGGCGGCTGCCCGACGCGCACGTCACATGCGTCGACACCTTCGCCGGCATCGAGGGCTACGCGCCGTACGGCATCGAGACGAGCGGGCTCGAGCAGCGCTTCGACGCGAACGTCGCCCTCATCGATGCGTCACGGGTGCGCAAGCTCGTCGGCACGACACACACCGTCCTGCCGCAGCTCGTCACGGAACAAGAACGCTACGACCTGATCTACGTCGATGCGTCGCACACCGCGCTCGACGTCCTCGCCGACGTGGCGCTCGCATGGCAGCTGCTCGCCCACGACGGAGTGATGATCTTCGACGACTACGGCGCTGCGCCGCCGGGAGAAGATCCGCTGCTGTATCCGAAGCCCGCGATCGACGCGTTCGTCCGCCTCGTCGCCCCCGAGCTCGTGAGCGACGCGCGTCAGCTCGCGGTGCGCAAACGGCGAGCTACCAGGCGCTCCAGCCGCCGTCCGCGACGAGGTTCGCGCCGGTGACATAGGAGGACGCGTCG
Organism: Gaiellaceae bacterium; assembly: GCA_045806245.1. Classification (GTDB taxonomy): domain Bacteria; phylum Actinomycetota; class Thermoleophilia; order Gaiellales; family Gaiellaceae; genus 3-1-20CM-4-69-9. Next base: position 139,568 of record JBJMJR010000037.1, read on the forward strand.
GACGCGAGGAACACGACCGGCCCGACGACCTCCTGCACGTCCGCCATCCGTCCGAGCGGCATGCGCTTCGTATACGCGTCGAGGAACTCCTTCGGCTGGTCGTTCCAGACGCCCGCGAGCGTCAGCGTGTTCACGCGAACGCCGCTCTTCGCCCAGTACGTCGCGAGATACCGCGTCAGGTTGTACAGCGCAGACTTCGAGACGGAATAGGCGACGGGCTTGGAGAACGATTCTCCGCCACGGCGACGGAACTCGTACAGGTCCTGCACCGGCGAAAGCATCCCGTAGACGGACGAGACGTTGACGATCGAGCCGCGACCCTCCTGCGCCATTCGCCCGCCGAGCACCTGGCAGCAGAGGAACGTGCCCTTGACGTTGACGTCCATGACGCGGTCGAACGACGACTCCGGATACGACTCGACCGGGCCGACCTCCTCGGCGGGCGCATCGGGCGGCGAGTCGAGCGCCGCCGCATTCACGAGCACGTGCGGCGTGCCCCACTCGCTCGCCAGCTCGTCGGTCGCCGCCTCGATCGAGGCGCGATCGGTGACGTCGACGCCGAACCGCTCGGCGGCGATGTCGAACACCGCCACGCGCGCGCCGCGAGCCTCCAGGCCGCGCGCGATCTCGGCGCCGAGCTGGCCCGCGCCGCCCGTGACGACGGCGACGCGGCCGTCCAGGGAGAAGAGGTCGTCGTTCACGCCCGCTGCGCCTCCCAGACGCCGTCGCAGAACTCGCGTACGCAGCCGGCGCCACCCGGCCGCGAGAGAACCCAGCGCGCCAGCGGCACGACTTCGGGCCACGCGTCCGCAGGGACGACGGGGAAACCGACGACGCGGAGGCACTCGGCGTCGTTGATGTCGTTTCCGACGAACGCGACGTCCGTCAACGCCACGCCGGCGGCCCCGCTCCGCTCGCGGACGACGGCGAGCTTGTCCTCGACCCCCTGGACGCACGCGGCATTCAGCTTCTGCGCGCGGGCGCCCACGATCGGGTTCTGCTCCATCGACACGATCAGATACTGCACTCCCACCTGATCGAGGCGACGGAGCCCGAGCCCGTCGCTGCGCGAGAACGAGAGCGCCTCTTCGCCTCGCTCGTTCACCCAGACGCGATTGTCGGTGAAGACGCCGTCGAAGTCGAAGAATGCGAAGCGGACCCGCGCGAGCAGCGGCTGGAGGTCGGTCACGACCTTGCGGTCGCGTGCGCCCCGGCCGGGCTGTCCGCCGGCTCGACGTCGTCGAACGTGACGAAGTCCTCGGCCGCGAGCGGGCGCCGCAGCCGCCGCCCGACGAGCCGGTCGAGCTCGAACGGCGGGAGGCCGCCGTCTGCAGGCGACTTGATCGCCAGATCCTCGGCCGTCAGCACGTGGCCGAGCTCGAGCTCGCGTGCGGCGACGAGCTTCTTGCCCATCTTCTCCAGCGGATCGGCTTCCACCGGCAGCGGGTGCTTCGCAGGATCCCCGAGCGCGGCCGGGACGCGCCGCAGGTCGCGTACGAGCCGCCGCATTCCGTCGGGCATCAGCGAGAAGGCGTGGTCGCGGCCCTTCAACGCGTGGTCGAGCGTGAAGTGCTTCTCGATCACGCGCGCGCCGAGCATGTAGGCGACAAGCGCCATCGAGATCCCGTTCTGGTGGTCGGAGAGGCCGACAACCACGTCCGGGAAGCGCTCGCGAAACGTCGTGATTACGTTGAGGTTGAGATCCTCCGCCTGCGCCGGATACGCGGCTGTGCACTGCAACACGCACAGCTGATCGTTGATCGGGCGGATCGTGTCGACCGCGCGCTCGACATCCTCCATGGTGCCGCCACCCGTCGACAGGAACATCGGCTTGCCGAAAGACGCAACGTGCCGCTGCAGCGGCGTGTTCCGGAGATCGCCCGACGCGAACTTGAACGCCGGCACGCCCAACTCGGCGAGCAGGTCTGCGCTCTCGAAGTCGAACGCCGTCGCGAAGAGCGTCACGCCTGTCTCCCTCGCGTATGCCAGCAGCTCTCGGTACTCGTCGGCGCCGAGCTCGAGCGCCTCGCGGTGCTCGCCGTACGTCCGGCCGAAGCTCAGCTCGTTGTCGTACGGCTGCTCGTAGAACTCGCGCGTGTAGAGCGTGCGGTTCGCGCGCTTTTGCAGCTTGACCGCGTCGACGCCGCATTCCCTGGCGGCGTCGATCAGCCGCTTCGCCTGCTCGACGTCGCCTTGATGGTTGTGGCCGACCTCGGCGATGACGTAGCAGCGGTCGCCGCCGAGCTCGACTCCGTCGACATCGAGGTGTTTCGGACGCGTGTCTGACATCGCGGCCATGCTACTGGCCGATGCGGCGAGTCGTGTCCTTCTCCGGAGCAGCGCTCGTCGCGTACCTCGTGCTCGCATTCGCGCTGTTCAGCAGTGCCTGGACGCACCCGCGAGGGCGGTGGATCGGCGCCGACTTCGATCCCGTGCTCTTCATCTGGTACCTGCGTTGGCTGCCGTTTGCGCTCGCACACGATCACAACCCGCTCGTCAGCGATTACCTGAACTGGCCCGACGGCTTCCACTTGATGTGGAACACGTCGATCCTGCTACCGGCGTTCGTGCTCAGCCCGTTGACACTCCTCTTGGGCGCCGTCTTCGCGTACAACGTCCTGTCGACAGTCGCGCTCGCGCTCTCTGCGTGGTGCGCGTATCTCGTCCTTCGCCGCTATGCCGGCTCGACGGCCGCCGCAGTCGGGGGGCTGCTGTACGGCTTCAGCTCGTTCATGTTCGTGGAGGCTGCGAACCACCCGCACCTCACCCTCGCAGTCTTTCCGCCGCTGGCGTGGCTGCTGCTCGACGAGATCGTCGTCCGCCAGCGGCGGCGCCCGGTGCCGCTCGGTCTGCTCCTGGGCCTGCTCGCTGCGTCGCAGCTGCTCACGGGCGAAGAGGTGCTCGCAATGACGGCAGTCGTCGCGGCCGTCGGAGTCGTGCTGCTCGCGCTCCTCCATCGGAACGAGGTTCGTGCTCGCGCGCCGTACGTCGCGCGTGCACTCGGCCCGGCCTTGCTGGTCGGCTCCCTGCTTGCCGCGTATCCACTCGCACACCAGACGTTCGGCGCGCGCAACGTGTTCACGACGACATCCCCCGTGCAGAACCGAGGGACGTACATCCTCGACGCGCTCGAGCTCGTCGTGCCGAGCCAGCGGCAAGAGCTGACGTTCGGCGCGGCGAACCGCGTCGCGTCGAACTTCAACGGGCCGAGCGAGATCGGCGGTTACGTCGGCGTCCCGCTGCTCGTCCTCGCGCTGGCGGTCGTGCTGATGTGGCGCCGCGACACGCTTGTGCAGTTCACGGGCTTGCTGGCCGCGATCGTGCTGCTGCTCGCGCTCGGGCCGAGGGCGAACTTCGCCGGCCATCCGCTGCCGGTCCCCTTGCCTTGGGTGGTCCCGCAGCGCTTACCACTTGTGCAGAGCATCCTCCCGGCGCGCTTTGCCCTGCTGCTCTTCCTGCTGCTGGCCGTGCTCGTTGCGGTGTTCGTCGACCGCGCCCGCGTGCGCGGCCCAGTCTTGGCGGCGATTCTCGTCGTCGCGTTCGTGCCGCTGCTGCCGAACCTTCCGTTTCCGTCGACGTCGTCGGCTTCGCCGACGTTCTTCACGAGCGGCGCCGACGTGCTTCCGTCAGGAGACGTCGCGCTGGTCGCTCCCGTCGCTTCGATCCGCGGCGGCACGACGCGGGCGATGCTCTGGCAGCAGCAAGCCGGCCTGCGCTTCCGCATGCCCGAGGGAGTGGTGATCGCGCCGCGCAGGCGGTCGCGTGCGCTCGTGACGCTGGTTCACCGCCTCACCGCGGCGGAGCCGCGCGCCGCGCCCTGGATGCGTTGCACGCTCGTCCGCTCGCGCGTCAACTGGGTCCTCGTCGGCCCGATGCAGCGCCGCACGCGCACGCTGGCCTTCTTTCGCGCCATCTTCGAGCGCGCCCCGCGGCGAGCAGGCGGCGTCGCCTACTGGTCAGTCGGCGGCAGCGGCGGCGGTTGCGCGTAACGCGGCGACGTCGGCGTCGACGAGCATGTGCACGAGGCCGGTGAAGTCCACCTCCGCCCGCCACGCGAGCCGCTCGCGCGCATGCGACGGATCTCCGACGAGGCGCCGCAATTCCGCGGGGCCACGTTGCAACGCGGGATCGACGCGGACGAACTCCTGCCAGTCGAGCCCCACATGTCCGAATGCACACTCCACGAGCTCGCGCACCGAGTGGCTCTCGCCCGACGCGATCACGTAGTCGTCGGGCTCCTGCTGCTGCAGCATCAGCCACATCGCGCGAACGTAATCGCCGGCATAGCCCCAGTCGCGGCGCGCGTCGAGGTCGCCGAGCACGAGCTCCTGCTGCAGACCGAGCGAGATCGCCGCCGCTCCGTGCGCGACCTTGCGCGGCAGGAACTGCAGCGGCCGGCGCGGCGACTCGTGGTTGTAGAGGATTCCCGAGCACGCGAACAGCCCGTAGAGGCGGCGGTACGAGTGGACGATGAAGTGCGCGTACGCCTTGGCGACGCCGTACGGCGTTACCGGAGCGGGCGCCGTCCGCTCGGTCTGCGGGCTCTCGCGCGGCTCGCCGAAGATCTCGCTCGACGACGCCTGGTAGAAGCGGATCGCCGGATCGACGGCGCGCACGGCCTCGAGCAGCGCGGTCGCGCCGACCGCCGCGAACTCCGCCGTCTGCACCGGCCGGTGCCAGGATTCGGGCACGAACGACGGGGCGGCGAGGTTGTAGATCTCCGTCGGCGCGGCGGCGCGAAGTGCCTGTGCGAGCGACGTCTGGTTGAGCAGGTCGGCCTCGTACAGCTCGATCTGCCCCTGCATCGCCGCGAGGTTCTCGTAGCGCTGCGCGTCGGGGCGCACGAGGCCGACGACCTCGTAGCCGGCCTCGAGCAGGAGCTCGCTGAGGTACGAGCCGTCCTGCCCGCCGATCCCTGTGATCAGCGCGCGCTTCACAGCGCCATTCTGTAGGCGGCGACGGTCGCGTCGGTGACCGCCTCCCAGGAGAAGCGCTCGCGCGCGCGCTCACGGCCGGCGGCCCCGAGCTTGAGACGGAGCTCGGGGTCGCCGAGCAAACGGTCCAATGCGGTTCGTAGGGCGGCGGCGTCGCGCGGCGGCACGAGCAAACCGGTCTCGCCGTCGACCACGAGATCCTTGAGCCCGCCGACGGCCGAAGCGACGACGGGCCTCCCGTGGGCCATCGCCTCGAGGCAGGCGACGCCGAAGCCTTCGCGGTGCGAGGGACACGCGACGACGGCCGCACGCGCGTAGAGCCGCTGCAGCTCGTCATGCGGGAGGAAGCCGAGCGCCTGCGGAACACGGCTGCGCAGCGGGCCGTCGCCGGCGACGACGAGGTTCAGCTCTGACGCCGCAGCGACGAGCTCGAGCACGCCCTTCTCCTCCGAGAGGCGGCCCGCGTAGAGGACCTCCGGCGGGTGCGCCTCCTCGCCCACGTCCGGCGGGAGATCGACGCCGCTCGGAATGACCGCGACGCGAGTTGCGCCGAGCTCGCGCGCGCTGTCCGCGAGCGCGCCGGACGCGGCGACCACGAGACGTGCGCGTCGCAATATGCCGCGCGCAAGACGCGGTGCCCGCCGCGCCAGCTCGACGTCCGTTCCCCAGACCTGGACGATGTACGGCTTGCCCGTACGCGCCGCCACCCAGCCCGACGGCAGCCAGTGCGCGTGGAGCAGGTCGGCGTCGACCTGGCGCGCTGCGCGCACGAAGCTCGCGAGCAACGCCGGGACGAACAACGCGAGCCAGGGCCGGCGACGCGCGTTCCCGACGACTCCGTGCCCGTACGTGAGGCCGTAGCCGCGGAACTGCTCGGGCCCGACCACATCGACGTCGATGCCACGGCGGCGGACATGCTCGACTGCGTCGGCGACGAAGCGCCCGACGACGTCCCCCGGATAGCGCGGATACGACGTCGTCAGAACGGCGACGCGCATCAGGCGCGGCCGACTCGGAAGACGGCGTAGCCCTCGGATCCGCTCGTCAGCTGCGTCAGGTGCGGCTGCTTGCACGACGCCCAGAAGGACGGCTCCGGCGAAACGTGCAGGAAGTCGCGCATGTACTCGCGGCTGCCTTCGTCGGTCGTCAGCACGAACACGCGAAAACGATGCAGGAACTCGCAGCTGTTCGGATACGACTGCTCGACGCGGCCGGGGTAGAAAAAGCGGAACGCGCCTTCAGGCGAGACGAGCTGGTCGCCCGGCCGCATCTGCCGGTCGACGACGAGCAGTGCGCGGCTGAGGGCGGGCAGCACGATCGCGCGCGTCTTGGCGCGGTCGCGCCAGCCGTGCGTGCGCCGCAGCTCGCTCCACCCCGGCTTGCCGAGCCCGTCGAGGTTGTACGCGTTCTCGGCCACGACCACGGCGAAGAGTGCAACGGGAACGGCCGCGGCGAGCGCCCCGCGTCGCGCGAACGCCGTCGCCGCCGGCAGCGCCGCCAGCACGATCAGCGCGAGCAGCGGCGGCCACGCCGGTGCGAGCAGCCGGAAGTCGTACGCCCCGTAGAGCAGCCACGCGGCCGCGGTGGGCAACGCCCAGACGACGAGCTGCAGCAGCTCTCGCCGTGCCGCCACCGCCTCGCCGTAGCCGAACACGCCGGCCGCGAGGAACAGCGCCGTCCCGACTGCGGCGACGGCCGCGCCCGTCGAATGGAGGGAGCCGACCGTGCCGTCGGCACGGTGCGCGGCGAGCCACGGCCCGAGCCAGCTGAAGAGCAGCGCCAACGGCACTGCGACGACGACCGAGATCCGCTGGCGGGCGCCTGCGAGCCGCAGCACGGTGTACGCGACGGCGAAGAACGCCGCGACGCGCAGGCCGTCGCCGAACCACGCGCCGTCGAGCAGCGCGTAGCGGCGCGCCGCGTCGGCCAGCGAGCGGTAGTAGGCGGTGTTCACGCCGGCCTGTAGGAATGTGCGCAGCCCCTGGTGCACGTAGTGAGCCTGCAGGAGGTCGTAGACGAGGCCGAGCCCGATGCCGGCGGCCACCGGCGCGACGCGATGGAGAAGCTTCGCTCGCCACGACTCGTTCACAAGCAGTTGCGCGACGGCGAGGCCGATCAGCGCCAACAGCGCACTCGGCTTGGCGAGCATCGCCAGCGCGCAGACGAGCGCGACCGCGATCGCACCGGCGGTGCCCGGCCTCCGGCCCCAGACGAGTGCGCCGGCCAGTGCGACGAGGGCGGCGACGGGAAGATCGGTCAGGCCCGACACCAGCTGCGCGGCGTAGACCGGAGTCGACACGAGCGCGAGCACGCCGAGTGCCGCGGCGAGGCCGCCCCACGCGCGGCGGTGCAGCAGCCAGACGAGCGAGCCGAGCAGGAGGACGGAGAAGAGCCCGCTGAGGATTCGCCCGAGCGTCTCGTGGAACCCGAACGCGCCCCAGACCCAGCCCTGCAGGACGTAGTAGAGCGGCCGGCCGTACTCCTGCGGTGTCGCCGCGTCGTAGTGCAGATGCCAGTGTTGCCCGATCAGGCGCGACCACTCGCCGAACGTGAGCGCGTCCTGCGCGTGAATCGGGATAACGACTGCAAGCATGAATGCCGCGGCGAGAAGGAGTGCGGCCGTGAGCCACGCGACGGCAATCGCCCAGCGCGCGGCGCGCTCGTGCATCACGTCCGCCGCGAGAAGACGATCGGCAACGCAAGCACGAGGGTCGCGAACGCGTAGAAGTAATAGAACTGCATCGTCAGGTAGAACAGGTTCGCGGCCATCGTCCCGGCGAGCGCGGCCGTCATTCCCCACGCGAGCGGACGCACGCGCGCGGCGAGCGCGACACCCTCCGCGCCGAGGCGTCGTCCGAGAGCGCGCGCAGATGCGAGCCGGGCGAACAGGTAGCGCAGGAAGAGGAAGAACGCGAGTGCGCCGACGAGCCCCGTCTCGACGATCAACGCGACGTAGAACGAGTGCGGGCCCCAGTTCGACTTACCGGTGACGAACTCGTAGTAGACGGAGAACGTGTTCAGGCCGAGCCCGAACAGCGGGTGCGAGTGCAGGATCTGCGGGACGAAGTCGTACACCTGCAAGTGCGCGCTCTCGGAGCGGCCGCCTGTTTGAACCCGCGACCGCACGAGCACCTCGAAGTAGTGGCGCCGCTCCCACACGAGCAGCGCCAGCAGTGCGGCGATGCCGCCCAGCGGCACGAGCAGCAGGCGTGACGTCAGCAGGCGGCGGTACGGAACCGCGAGCACGAGCAGGCCGACGACGATCCCGAGCAGGCCGCTGCGCGAGAGCGTCGCGAGCTGCGCGAGGAAGAGGAAGGCGAGACAGACCGCGAGCGGGACGCGCAGGCGATGGCCGCGCTCGAGCCGGAGGTACACCGGCAGCAACGTGAGCAGCGGGATGCAGAGCATCACCGCGAGATGGTTCGGGTCGCCGGTCAGCGCGTTCGGGCGATACACCGTCGAGCCGCCGATGGCGCCGTACACGTTGATCGAGCTCGCGCCGCCCGTGAGCGGAGCGAGCACGAGATGGTCGAGGTTCACGCCGCCGCGCGCCGCGACCAGCTGGAGCACGCCGTACGCAGCGTTCGCCACCAGGCCGAGGGTGAATGCCGTCAGCGCACGCCAGTAGAAAGCGAGCGGACGCCGTGCGAGGAACGCGACGCCCGCAGCGAGGAAGAGGAAATGCAGGACGAACTTGACCATCCCCTTGCCCCACTGGTCGAGCGACTGCTTCGTCTCGATGTTGAAGAACCCGACGAGGTAGATCACGAGCAGGAGCAGGAAGAACGCAAGCACGATCGCCGTCGTGCGCGGGAACCGCGGCGCGCCCCACTCGAAGGCGAAGGCGATCAGGAAGAGGATCGTCAGGACGTCGGCGATCCCGACCGCACCGGCGACGTTCCAGTAGACCTTCTCCCAGGTCACACAGAAGAGCGTCGCCAGGAAGAGCGCGCCGCTGACCTTCATGCCAGGCCTCGGAGCACGTCGGCCAGCTCCTCGACGCGGGCGCCGCGGCCGAGGCGCTCGCGATCCTCGGTGGAGAGCGCCGTGCCGTCGAGCGTGCCGCTCTGCCAGCTCGAGTGCAGCCGCGTCAGCGCCGTGGTCAGCGCCGCCACGTCGTCCGGCGCCGCGACGACGCCCGCTCCCGTGTCGCGGATCAGCTCCGCCGCCGCGCCGTCGGGCGGAACGGCTGCCAGGATCGGGCGCTCGGCCGCCAGGTACTCGAAGACCTTCCCGGACAGCACGCCCCGCCCGCGCCCGCCGGCGTCGGGGA
>JBJMJR010000038.1:0-21844 GCA_045806245.1 Gaiellaceae bacterium
GCGGAAGGAAGCCGTACTGCAGCATCCGGGCTTGGCCCGCCTTGCTCAGCACCCTCTTGATGAATGCCTGCGCGTCCGCCTTGTCGGTGCTGCGGGAGACGACGCAGATTCCGTATTGGACCTTCGGCTGGGCCCAGGCGGGCACCTTGACGATCGTCACCTTGCCGGAAACGGTCTTTGCGTCGGTCGAGTAGACGAAGCCGGCGTCCGCCTCGCCGAGCGCAACCTTGGCGAGCACTTCGCGCACGTCGGTCTCGCGGCTGACGACGTTCTTCAAGACTCGGCCGGACAGGTTCATGTTCTTGAGAATCTGGAGCGTGTAGCTCCCGACCGGCACGCCCGGCCCGGCGACGACGAGCTTCACGCCTGCTTTCGCCAGGTCGTAGATGCCGTGGATGCTCGCCGGGTTCGCCTTCGGCACGACGACGACGAGCGTGTTACGCGTGAACACGACCGGCTTCGAGCAGAGGCCTTTCGCGAACAGCTGAGTCGGCAGCGTCATGTTCGCCGAGGCGAAGACATCGGCCGGCGCTCCTTGGGTGATCTGCGCAGCGAGCGTGTTCGACCCGCCGAACTGGTACCGCTGGCCGGAGTCGATCTTGGGAAAGACGTCGGTCAGCGAAGCGGCTGCGTAGACCGTCAGCTGAGCGCTCGGTCGCGCGGAAGCCTGGCCGACGGCAACGCCGAGCACGATCGACAGCACGACGAAAGCGCAGCGCAGCACTAGCTCTGGATCATCACGTTCGTGGACTTGACGATCGCCGTCGCGGTCATCCCCTCCTTGAGCCCCAGCTCGTCGACCGCGTCGCGTGTGACGATCGCGACCAGACGAACGGGCTCGCTGACGACCATCTCCACCTGCGCCATCAAACCGTCGGTCTTCACATCGGTCACGACGGCGCGGAAGCGGTTACGCGCACTGATGTGCGCCCCCTCGGCGTCACCGCGGAGCCGGTCGATCTCCGCGGCGCGGACGACTCGCCGGTTGCCGGCGTCGCGCTCGACCGTGATCCGCCCCGCCTTGTCCCAGCGGCGCAACGTGTCGAGGCTGATGCCGAGTGCGGCGGACGCTTCGCTGGCGCTGTAGACCTGCTTCGGCATCGCTCAGCTCTCGAACCTGTCCAGCGCCGCCGACGCTGCGTCGATCTGCAGCGACGGCGCGAATGCTCGCCCGATGACGCTGTGGCCGCGCAGTGCCGCCAGTGCGCCGGCGTGCTGCGCCTCGTTCGCGGCGATCTGGCCGATCGGAAGCCGCAGCTCAGCCGTCTCGACGTTCTCGACCGCACCGAGATAGGCGCCCAGCACGACGGTCTCGATCTCCGCGGCGAGCTTGAGCATCGAGGACTGCGACGCAAAGCTGCCTTTCGGATACGAGAAGTCGATGTCGCCCGCTGACGCCGGCGGCTGACCGGCGGCGGTCACGAGCCCGGCGAGTCGCGCATAGTGCGCCTTGTCGTCCGCGGCCATCTTCCCGATCAGCACCCGCGAGTGGCGGCTCAGCTTTCCGCTTGCGAGCGCCTTCCGCTCGAAGTCCGCTGCGAGAAGCTCGGCCGCGACGAGCAGGCGTAGGTACGGCAGGTCGCTGTCCGAGGGCGTCGCCGCATCTGCTCCCCCGGCCAGCGCGGCGAAGGCGGTCCCGGCAAAGATGGCGCCGCCGCCACGGCGAAGGAGCTCACCTCGGGTGCTTAGGCATTGCTGAGGCACAGGGGCGGAGCATACAGAGCCGTCAGCCCTCCCCTGGAGACGGCCGGGGCCGCTGTCCTGCGGCGGCCCCGGCCGTCCCTCGCCGTCAGGGCGCAGCTTCCAGGCGACGTCCTCCGTAGACCGCCAGCGCGTAGAGGATGAGGACGTCGACGGCGAACATCGCGAGCCCCCAGAGCGGATAGACGGGGATGAACATCAGCTGCCCGATCGCATTGAGCCCCGCGGCGCCGATGCCGAACCAGCGGGCGAACTCGCTGCCGGACAGGATCGCGAGCGCGGCGAGCCCCTCGATGATCCCGAGGATCATCACGATCCACCCCCACGTGTTCAGGTCGCTGAACACGTACGTCGCGTTCGCCGAATACACGTGCGCGTTGGAGATCGCGAGGATCCCGTCCACGAAGTTCCAGATACCGGCGAGCCCGAGCATTACGGTCGCAAACGTGAGCCACCCCTGTCCCTGCGGCTCGGAGTAGTCAGGGACGCGCCCGTATGCGCTCTGCAGCTCGTAGTCCTGCGCTGCCCTCATCGAGCACTCCTTTCGTCGAACGAGCCGCCCGTTTCCACGGCCCGGCTACGTGCAGGCAAGCCGAGCTGCGCTTCCCGTTCATCGCCCGGATGGGATGACGCAGCGTGCGTTCATCGCGCGACGACGAGCTTGAGACCGTCGAGCGACTTCACGTGCACGACGTCGCCGGTGTCGGCCCCGGTGTCGCAGTGGGCGTTCCAGAGCTCGCCATGGACATGCACCGTGCCGTCCGGGCGGCACGCCTGAACTACCTCGGCCCGCTCCCCGATCAACCCTTCAGCTCCCGTCGTCTGCTTTGTCTGGGCGTCGAGGCGGCGTGACCACCGGCGAAGCACCACGATCTCGACGACCTCGAGGACGCACGCCACGCCCAGAAAGAGAATGTTCCACGGCGACGGAATTCCGACGAAGACCAGGATCAGGATCGCAAAGAGGAGAACCACCGAGCAGATGCTGCAGGGCGCCCTCGGTCCGCCGATCATCCCCTTGGGATGACCGTGTTCCCGCCAGCGGCCAGTACGTTCGCGGGAGAGCGATGAGCGACTCACTCACGGATTTCCTCGCCGGTCTGGCAGCCCGTGGTCACGAACCACTCCTCGCCAAGACCAGCGGCAGGGTCTGCCTCGAATCGTCCGACGGCGACGGCGACGAAGCTTGGCTGGTCTGCATCGACGACGGCCGCGTCGACGTCGTCGCCGGCAACGTTGGTGCCGACTGCACGCTCCGCGCGAGCCGCGACACGCTGGAACGCGTTGCCGCGGGCGAGCTCAATGCGATGGCAGCCATGCTCCGCGGCGCCATCACCGTCGAGGGCGACTGGGAGCTGCTCGTCCGCTTCCAGCGTCTCTTCCCGATCGCCGCCGATCGAGACGCCGCCGCGAGGGTCGCAGCGTCGTCTGTCGCATGACGGACGGCGTCGTCAAGATCCTCGACGGAAACACGTTCGTCGTCAGCGACCGGGCGGGAGACATCGAAGCATCGGCGACCGATCCGACGGGCTTGTTCTCGTTCGACACCCGCTTCCTGTCCAAGTGGGTGCTCACGGTCGACGGCCACAGGTTGAGCACCCTCTCCACCGACGACCTCAATTACTTCGAAGCCCACTTCTTCCTCGTGCCGGGCACGGGGACCGTCTATGTGGATGCGAAGCTCTCCGTCATCCGGGAGCGCGCCGTCGGCAACGGCTTCCACGAGAAGCTGAAGCTGATCAACCACGACGAGCAGCCCGTCGACACGGTCGTCCGGATCGACGCCGCCTCGGATTTCGCGGACTTGTTCGAAGTGAAGGACGCACTGGAGAAGCACGGCACGTACAGCACCTCGATCGAGGACGGCGAGCTCGTCCTGACTTACCAGCGCGACACTTTTGGGCGGGCGACACGCATCTGCTCGTCCGCGCCGGCAGAGATCGACGAGAACGGGCTGACGTTCGACATCCACCTCCCGCCACACGGCGAATGGTCGACCGATCTCGACGTCGTCACCGCCCTCCGCGCAGTCGGCGAGGTCCATCGGCGCACGAAGTACGGAGGCAACGGCGCCAGCGGCAAGTCGCAGATGCAGGCGGACGTGGAACACTGGCTCGAGACCGCGCCGCAACTCGAGTGCGACTGGGACTCGCTGCGGACGACCTATCGTCAGAGCCTCGTCGACCTGGCGGCGCTGCGATTCTCGCCTCCGGTCGCGGGGGGCATGAGCCTTCCCGCCGCAGGGCTTCCGTGGTTCATGGCGATGTTCGGCCGCGACAGCATCTTCACGAGCCTGCAGGCGCTGCCCTTCAAGCCGGAGCTCGCAGCCACGACGCTGCGTGCGCTCGGCAATTGGCAAGGCGTGCGCACCGACGACTTCCGTGACGAAGACCCGGGCCGGATCCTGCACGAGATGAGGTACGGCGAATTGCCGGCCTTCGAGGAGCGGCCTCACTCGCCGTACTTCGGCACGGCGGATGCGACGCCCCTCTACGTGGTGCTGCTCGACGAGTACGAGCGTTGGACGGGTGACGCGACGCTCGTGCGCGACCTCGAGCACGAAGCGCGCGCCGCCCTGAACTGGATCGACACGTTCGGCGACCTCATGGGCAACGGCTACATCTCGTACAAGCGGCGCAACGAGGAGACCGGCCTCGAGAACCAATGCTGGAAGGACTCGTGGGATTCGATCTCTTTCCGCGACGGCCGGCTACCGGGGTTTCCGCGGGCCACGTGCGAGCTCCAGGGCTACGCGTACGACGCGAAGGTCCGCGGCGCACGACTCGCGCGGACGGTCTGGCAGGACGAGGAACTCGCCGACCGGCTCGAGCGTGAAGCCGCCGATCTGAAGGAGCGTTTCAACCGTGATTTCTGGATCGCCGACGACGAGTACTTCGCGCTCGCCCTCGACGAGGACGGCGCGCAGGTCGATGCGCTGTCGTCGAACATCGGGCACCTTTTGTGGAGCGGGATCGTCGACGACTCGAAGGCTGCGGCGGTGGTCCGCCATCTGCTGGGAGATCGCCTCTTCTCGGGCTGGGGAGTCCGAACGCTGGCCGAAGGCGAAGCCCGCTACAACCCGATCGGCTACCACGTCGGCACGGTGTGGCCGTTCGACAACTCCTTCATCGCGTGGGGGCTCCGCCGCTACGGCTTCAAGGAGGAAGCTGCACAGATCGCCGCCGGGATCCTCGACGCCGCGTCCTATTTCCAGGGGCGCCTGCCGGAGGCATTCGGAGGCTACGTACGCAGCCTGACGCGGTACCCGGTCGAATACCCGACCGCGTGCAGTCCGCAGGCGTGGTCGACGGGAACGCCGCTGCTGCTGCTCACGACGATGCTCGGCCTCGAGCCGGTCGGCGAGCACCTCGTCGTCGACCCCGCCCTCGCCGTCGGCATCGGCCGGCTCGAGCTCCTGGACATCCCAGGCCGCTGGGGCCGCATCGACGCCTTCGCGCGAGGCCGAGTGCACGTCGGCACGTCCGGGCGGCTACGCCCGCAGCTCGCGGCGACCGACGCAGCTTCGTGAGTGAAGGCCTGTCGAGCATCGAGCTCGGCCAGGAAGTCGTCGAGCACGTTCGGCGCCTTCCGGGTGGGCATCACGACGGCTGGGCGATTGCCGAGGCCGTCGTGCTCTCGGTCGTCACGCTCGTCGCCGCATGGTCCGGGTATGCCGCCGCGAAATGGAACACCGAGTCGCGACTAGAGGTGGCACACGCGTCGACGCACCACTCCGAAGCCGGTCGCGCGTTCCAGCGGTCGATCACCCTCCGAACCTGGGACGCGTCGGCGTTCAACGCGTGGTTCAGCGCGTACATCGCCGGCGACGAAAAGGCGGCGGAGGTGGCACGGCGGCGGTTCCGGCCCGAATACCGCGTCGCGTTCGACGCCTGGCTCGCGACGAGCCCCTTCACGAACCCGAATGCACCGCCCGGGCCGCAGAACATGGCGCAATATCGTCCGCAAGGAGCCGCAGAGGCCGCGGCGCTCGATGCGAAGGGCGACGCCGAGGTCGCGAACAGCGAGCACGCGGGCGACGTCGCAGACGACTACATCCGGACCACGGTGGTGCTCGCGAGCGTGCTGTTCCTCGTCGGCATCGGCGGACATTTCCCACGCCGCGTCCGCATCGGGCTGCTGGGCCTGAGCACGGTCTTGCTCCTCGCAGCGGCCACGGCGATCCTGCGCCTGCCGGTTCCCCCGTGACCGTGGTGGGCGCGACGTATCGGCTGATGGCGAGCGTCGCGACGCCGACGGCGCAGCGGACGCTGGACGAGCTCTTCGCCGGGCCGCTTCCGGAGATGGTCGGGCGAGCGCTGCGAGAGCATGCGGTGCTGGAACGCATCGCCACGGAATACACCGGCGGCACTCCGCTCGACGAGCGCGCGCGTGAGCTGCTGGAACGACCCGACGTCCAGGCGCTGATCCTCGAGGCCGTCGCCATGCCGGTCGTCCGTCATGCGCTCGCCCAGGAGTCGTCGTCCTTCTCCGCGCACGTCACGGCTGCGCTCCGCACTCGAGCACGTGGCATCGACAGCGTTGCCGAGCAGGCGCCACGGCGCTGGCTCGGACGGCCGCACGCCGCAGACGTCGGCTATGCGGGCGTCGCCTCGCGTGCGCTCGCGTTCGTCGTCGACGGCGTCGTCGTCGGCGCCGCGTTGCTGCTCGCCGCCGCGGCGGTCGGCGTGGTCACTGCACTCGCCGGGCCGATACGGCCGGGCTGGCTGATCGGTACGGCACTCGGCACCACCTGGTTCGTGGCACAGGCCGTCTACTTCGCCGGCTTCTGGAGCACCGTTGGACAAACGCCCGGCATGCGGCTCGTCGGGATCCGCGTCGTCTCCAGCTCGCCGGCCACGCTCGGGTTCGGGCGCGCCCTGCTCCGATACGTCGCCGTCCTCGCCTCGATCATTCCTTGCTTCGCGGGCTTCGCACCTGTGCTGCTCGACCACCGGCGGCGGGCCGTGCCCGACTACGTGGCACGCACGGTTCTGGTGACGTCGGCACCGCGCTGAGGCTCGGCTACCCGATGCCGATGCGGCGAGCTGCCACGACGGCCTCGAGCCGCGTGTCGACTCCGAGCGCGCGCAGCAGGCCGCGCACGTGATTGCGCACCGTTTCCCGGCTCAGCTGCAGCATCTCGCCGATCTGCTCGGTCGACGCACCTCTGCTCAACAGCCGCAACACCTGCGTCTGGCCGGAGTCGAGGTGTCGCGAGGCGTCCTCCCGCGCCGCGACAGCGACCTCGGAGATCTGTCCGAAGACGCCGACGATTCGATGATCGCCGAGCAGCGGTACCGAGCTGATGTCGGCGTCGACTCGCCCGCCGCCGTCGTCGAGCAGGACGACCTCCGCGTCGGTCACGCGCTCCGATCCGGAGAGCTCGCGCGCGAAGTGCTCGCGAGCTTCGAGCGTCTCCTCGGGCGCGACCACCGAGGTGAACCGCCGCCCACGTGCGTCGCCGACCAGCTCCCGCGCGGCCGGGTTGACCCACCGGATCAGGCCGACGCGATCGACGACGTAGGTGGGGACGACGACATCGTCGAGCGTATGGCTCACGACGAGCCTACGCCGGGACGAGTGGCCGCGATACGGCGTCGACCACGTACATCTTGCCGTCGATCTCGAAACGGATGGCGACGACGCCCCGCCACGCCAGCCAGCTCTGAACGCCCCGCAGAAGCCGGGCGAGGTCGAGACGGTCCGGGTTGAGCAGCGCAGCGACGACGGCCACGTGGTCGCCGCTCTGCATCCAGGCAAAACGCTTCGATGCGAGGTCGGAGAGGAGCTCCACGGCGAGCTCCCGGTTCGGGAGCTCGAAGATCACGAGCTCGTCGAGCGACGAGTTGAGTGGCATGACGGCACACTCGCGAACTGCTCGTGCCCGGCGCTTGACCCGAGCGTGTCAACTTGTCAGGCGATCAAGCGCTGACGCCGTTTCCGGTCGCGTCGATCGTAGGCCCAACCGAACACCATCAGAACGGCGCCGAGCGCGAGGAACGCCCCGAAGAACCCCCACCTCTCCCAGGCACGGCCGAAGAGGACGAAGACGAGGCCTGCGGCCACGACCGATCCCACACACGCGAGCGCCACCATGAACCAAAAACGCCCCCCCAATCCTGTCTCTTCGTCCACGTCATGCTCCTTTCGTCACGTCGGACTAGGCAGGCACTGCCGCTTGCGAGCCGAGCACGCGGGCCTTCTCGGCGGCGAACTCGTTGTCGGTCAGCTTGCCGCGGTCGTGCAGGTCGGCGAGCGCGCTGAGCTCGGACACCCCGTTGCCGGGCCCGAACTCCGCGGCGAGCTCGCGGTTCGACTCGTCCATCATCACGCGCTCGTCATGGGTCGCTCCCGGCGGCCGGGCGATGATGTAGATCAGCGTCCCGAAGAAGGGCACGACGAGGACGCATGCCAACCACAGCGCCTTCGACCACCCACGGATGTCGTCACGGCGAAAGATGTCGATCACGGCGAACCCCCACGCCATTGCGAGCGGGAGGAAAAGGAAGAACAGGAAGAACGTTTCCCAGAAGGTCGTGGCGACCATTGCGAGCCTCCTTCAGTCGAGAGCCGCCTCGATCCTGTCTCGGCGAGGCACTCGGAACGTCATCCACTCGGGATGAAGCAGGTCAGCCGCTGCGGGCGTGCACCGCGGGCGCCGCTGCCGCGACGTCGGTACTGCCGCCGACCGGAAGCACGCGAACGTCGACCTGTGGCATCAGGGCGCGCGCCAAATCCGCGAATTCCTCGGCCGGCGCGCGCAGCGCGGCCGCGTCACGGGCGAGCCCGACGCGGCGGTACGTTCCCCAGTGGATCGGAATCGCGATGCGCGGACGGAGGAGCGCGAGCGCCTGTGCGGCGCGCTGCGGATCGAGGTGACCGGGTGGCAGGCGCGGCCCCCAGCCGGCGACCGGTAGGAGCGCGACGTCGAGGTCGTCGGAGAGCGCGGTCATGCCCGAGAACAAGTCGGTGTCGCCGGCGAAGTAGACAGAGACGGAGCCGCTGATGACGTACCCGACGGCGTCGATGCGCTCGCCGAAGGGCGCGCGCCGTCCGTCGTGCTCGGCGTAGGTCGCGCGCACGCCGACCGAGCCGACCGGAGTCTCGTCGCCGACGTCGAGGCCGGTGACGCGGCGGAATCCCCGCCGGCGTAGCAGCCCGACACCGCCCGAGGGTGCGAGGACGTGCAGGTCACGCCCGAGTGCGGCGAGCGACCTGGTGTCCAGATGGTCGTAATGCAGATGGGAGATGAGCGTTGCGTCGAGTGGACGCAGAGCGTCCGCGTCGGGGGCCGGCACCGCTCGCCGCAGGTGAGCGACACGCGCGCGCAAAAGCGGATCCGTGATCAGGCGGACACCGTCGAGCTCGATGACGACGGTGCTGTGCCCGAGCCAGGTGATGCGAACCACCCCCGGATCGAACCAGAGGCGGCCACGGCGGCTCCTCACCCCAAGTGAACGATTCCCGGCGTGGAATCACCCGCTTGGGAGGATGGACTCGAAGCACAGGGCCTGCAGATTCGGGGCATGGACGACCCGCGGCTTACGCGCATCCGTGAATTCATCGAGCCTCTCCGCGTCGCACCCGGATCCACAGTCGTCCTCGAGCGTGACTTCGACCCCGCCGACACGGGCGACTTCTTCGGCGAGGAGGACAGCAAAGCGCTCTTGAAGCAAGGCGTGGAGCTGCTCGAGCACTACCAGTCGCGCCTCGCGGCCCAGGACACGTACGGACTGCTCGTAGCCCTGCAGGCGCTCGACGCAGGCGGCAAAGACAGCACGATCAGGCACGTCATGAGCGGCGTCAACCCGCAGGGCGTCGTCGTCCACGGTTTCCGGGCTCCGTCGGCCGAAGAGCTCGACCACGACTTCCTCTGGCGCTACGGGCTGAAGCTTCCGGCGCGCGGGCAAATCGCGATCTTCAACCGGTCGCACTACGAAGACGTGCTCGTCGTGCGCGTGCATCCCGAGCTTCTCGAGGGGCAGAAGCTCCCGCCGCTCGCGCGCTCCGGCGCGGTCTGGGAGCGCAGGTATCGGCAGATCAACGACTGGGAGCGGTCACTCGTCGAGAACGGCTTCCCGGTCACGAAGGTGTTTCTCAACCTGTCGAAAGAGGAGCAGCGGCGGCGCTTCCTTCGCCGCATCGATCACCCCGAGAAGAACTGGAAGTTCAACGCGCACGACGTCGAGGAGCGCGCGCACTGGCAGGCGTATCAGCAGGCGTTCGGAGACATGTTGAGCGCAACGAGCACGCCGTATGCGCCGTGGTACGTCGTCCCCGCGGACCACAAATGGTTCCTCCGTGTTGCGGTGGCGGCCGTCATCATCGACGCGCTGGCGCAGATCGACCCGCATTACCCGACCGTCGACGACGAGGCGCGCGACGCATTGCTTGCCTCGAAGAAACGACTCGAAGCCGAAGCGCCCAAGCACGCCGCCGCCGCGCAGGCGTGAAAGGAGTGACCACTCGATGGCTCAGATGATCGCCGCACCCCCGGTGGAAGCCGAGCCCGCCGACACGACGGACTACTACGAGCTGGCCGGCGATGCAGTTGCCGCGTCGTTCGACGTCGAGCCCACGAGCGGCCTGAGCGCCGCGGACGCCGCCGCACGCCTGGAGCAGTACGGACCGAACAAATTCGCGGAGGCGAAGACGGAGCCGCGCTGGCGCGCCTTCGTCCGCCAGTACGCGGACGCCATGCAGATCGTCCTGCTCGTGGCCGGGGTCGCGAGCATCGTTCCGCTCGGCCAGTACGGCACCGGGATCGTCTTGCTCCTCCTCACCGTGCTGAACGCGATGCTCGGTTTGCATCAGGAGGGCAAGGCGGCCGCGGCCGTCGCCGCGTTGCAGAAGATGATGATCATCAAGGCCAAGGTCCGGCGGGACGGAAAGCTCTCCGAGATCGCCGCCGACCAGCTCGTTCCCGGCGACATCGTCTCGATCGAGGCGGGCGACATCGTTCCCGCCGACGGCCGGCTGCTGCAGGCGGCGACGCTCGAAGTGGCAGAGTCGGCCTTGACCGGTGAGAGCCTCCCGGTGTCGAAAGGTGTCGGCACGGTCGACGGACACGACGTTCCGCTCGGCGACCGGACCGACATGGTGTTCATGAACACCAACGCGACGCGCGGCGCAGGCCAGTTCGTGGTCACCGCGACGGGCATGGGCACCGAGGTCGGGCACATCTCGAATCTCCTTCAGCACGAAAGCGAGAAAGAGACCCCCCTCACCCGCCAGCTCGGAAAGCTGACGACCCAGATCCTGATCATCGCCGCAATTGCCGTGGCGGTCTCGATGATCCTGAATCTCTCGCGCGGGGACACGTTCACCGTGGTCTTCACGGCCGCGATCGCGTTCGCCGTCTCGGCGATACCGACCGGCCTCCCTGCCGTCGTGACGACGATCCTTTCACTCGGGACGCAGATCCTCGCGCGGGCGAACGCGATCGTGAAGCGACTCCGCTCGACGGAGACCCTCGGTTCGACGTCGGCGATCAACTCCGACAAGACCGGCACGCTGACGCTCAATCAGATGACGGCCGTCGCGCTGACGATCGCCGGGCGGCAGTACTCGATCTCCGGCAGCGGCTACTCGACCGAAGGAACGATCAAGCGCGTCGCCGGCGAGGCGGATGTCCCGCTGGAGCAGTTCCTCTTCCCGATGCTGCTCGCTTCGGACGCCGTCGTCGCAGACGGAGAGCTCATCGGCGACCCCACCGAGGGAGCGCTTGTCGTGCTGGCCGAGAAGGGCGGTCTCGACTCTGCGGCCACCCGCGCGGCCTATCCGCGTGTCGCCGAGCTGCCGTTCGACGCCGAGTACAAGCTCATGGCGACCTTCCACCGCATGCGCGACGAAGACGGACGCGATGTCATCCGCTGCTTCGTGAAGGGCGCACCGGACGAGCTGCTCGCCCGCTGCACCGCAACTCTCGACGCCGTGCTTCGGCCGGCCGAGGCCGACGACGACTTCCGCAGGCGCTACCTCGAAGAGAACCGGCGGCTGGGCGAGCAGGGCCTGCGCGTGCTCGCAACCGCGCGCCGCGATCTCGATCCCGCGACATTCGATCCGAACGGCGACCTGCTCCTGCAGATCAACGGCCTGACGGCGCTCGCTCTCGTCGGCATCGTCGATCCGCCCCGGCCGCAGGCGAAGGCCGCGATCGCGGAGGCGAAGTCCGCAGGAATCCAGGTCCGCATGATCACGGGCGACCACGCAGTCACCGCGGAAGCGATCGCCCGGAAGCTCGGCATCGAGGGACGCGCAATCACCGGGGCGGAGTTCGCGGCGATGAGCGACGACGAGGCGCTCGCTCAGATCGACGGGATCGGCGTCATCGCGCGCGTGACGCCCGAGGACAAGGTGCGCCTCGTCGACACGCTCAAGCGGCGCGGCCACGTCGTCGCGATGACCGGTGACGGCGTCAACGACGCGCCGGCACTGAAGCGCGCGGACATCGGCATCGCCATGGGCATCACCGGGACGGAGGTCTCGAAGGAGGCCGCGGCGATGATCCTCACCGACGACGACTTCTCGACGATCGTAAAGGCCGTGCGCATCGGTCGCGGCCTGTACGACAACCTGAAGAAGTACATCGAGTTTCAAATGGCGGCACTGATGGGCTTCATCGTCACGTTCCTCGGCGCCAGCGTGTTCAACATCGTCAGCGGCGTCCCCTTCGTCCCGCTGCAGACGCTCTGGATCAATTTCACGACCCAGGTCTTCCAGGCGATCGGGCTCGGCTACGGCACCCCCTCCGGCGGTCTGATGAAGCGAAAGCCGCGCCCCGAGAACGAGCCGATCCTGAGCCGCTCCCTGCTGGTGTACCTGGCGCTCGCCGGCCTCGTGATGGGCGGCACGACGCTCGGCATCATCTGGTGGGCGGACGACGCGCATAATACGGCCGTCGCCCGAACGATGGGCATGACGACGTTCGCGATCGCGAACGTGTTTCTCTCGTTCACCGTGAAGGACGAGCTCAAGTCGTTCTTCAGCGTCGACACCTTCGCCGATCGGCGTCTGCTCAAGGCAACGGCTCTTTCGAGCGTCGCGATTCTCTTCGGAACGTCGCTCGGAATCTTCAACCGGATCCTCGGCACCGTCGGGCTGACCGGCAAGCAGTGGATCGCCTGCATCCTGGGCGGCTTCACGGTGGTGCTCGCCTCCGAGCTTCGAAAGTTCTTGCTTCGGCGACGGGCGAACGCGGCTGTCGACGAGGAGGCAGTTGTCGGCGGCATCGCGCCGACGCCCGCGACGCCGTAGGGGCTTTTGCGCGTGAGCGCCGGCACGGAGATCGAATGGCAACTCGAGGGGCAGGACTTGCGTCCCGTTCTGCGCTGGCTCGAGAACGAGCGGGGAGCTGAAGGCCGTGGTGTCACGCTCGGGCAGGCGTCGCGCCTGACGCACGTCGACACGTATCTCGACACGGCCGACCGGCGACTCGACCGCGCCGGCTACAGCGTCCGCATCCGGCGTGCGACTCGCCTCCCGCCGGAGCTGACGCTCAAGTCGCTCGCCGCTGTCGGACCTGACGCGCTGCGCGTGCGACGCGAGGTGTCACAGGAGCTCGCTGCCGATCCCGGCACGCGACTCCAGCAGGCTGACGGGCCGGTCACCGATCGCGTCCGCGCACTCATCGGGTCGCGCAAGCTCGTCGAACTGTTCGACGTGCGCACCCGCCGTCGCACGTTTGCTCTGAGCACGGGCAACGGGGCCGGCGGCGAGCTCGCGCTCGACGACACCGTCATTCACGCGGCGCAGGCCGGCAAAGTGCTCGCCCGCCTGCGGCGCGTCGAAGTCGAGGTTGCCGACGAGGCGGTCGACGCCGTGCGGCCGCTGGTCGAGAGCCTGCAGCGAACCTTCGGGCTGCAACCCGCTGTTCTCAGCAAGTACGAGGCGGGGTTGGCGGCGAGTGGACGTCCTCGCACCGAGAGCGAGAGCTTCGGCCCGACGAGCGTCGCACGCGATGCAGCGACGGGGCAGGTGGCACTTGCGATCCTGCGCCGCCACTTCGCGGCGTTGCTTGCGAAGGAACCGGGCGCCAGGCTCGGCGAAGACATCGAGGATGTGCACGAGATGCGCGTGGCGACGCGCCGCCTGCGGTCGGCGGTTGCGCTCTTCGAAGACGTGCTGCCCGCGGAAGCCGTGCGCCAGCAGTCGGAGCTTGCGTGGCTCGGGCGGACGATCGGCGCCGTCCGCGACCTCGACGTGGCGATCGAGGGGCTGAACCGATGGGTCGACGTCGCACCGGCAGAAGACCAGGACGGGCTTGCCCGCCTCGGCGCGCTCCTCGAGAGCCAGCGCGGCGAGGCCAGAGCCGGCCTGCTGCAAGCGCTCGATTCGCCGCGCTACGACCGCTTCGTGCGTCGCTTCGGGTCGACGCTGCGCTCGCGGACGGGTGCGCGCACCGGCCCCGCGCAGGCTGCAATTCCGGCGCTGGTTCTGCGCCGGCAGCGTCAGGTGGAGAAACGGCTCGACCGCGCTCGGAACGGGCATGAGCCCGAGGCGTACCACGAGTTGCGGATCGCGACGAAGCGGTTCCGGTACTCGCTCGAATTCCTGGCGGATCTCTTTCCACGCGAGACGGCAGCGGTTGTACGCCGTGCGGTGGCCCTGCAGGACGTGCTGGGTGCGTACCAGGACGGGCGCGTCGCAGCGCAGCGCCTGCGCGAGCTGGCCGTCAGCGACGGCGACGCGCTCGGCTCCGAAGCCGTGTTCGCAATGGGCGGGCTTGCCGAGCATTACCGCGTGCAGATGGAGGCGGCCCTCGTCGAGGTCGAGCCTGTCGCTGCGCGACTCCGGCGCAAAGCGTGGAAGCAGCTGCACAAGCGGCTCCAGCCCGCCTCGGACGCCCCTTCATCCGCTTCGGATGATGGCGCCCGGCGCTGAAGAGCGCATCCTGGAACGAACACTCGACGAAAGGAGTGCCCAAGTGGCTTCGGCGACCGCCCCGCGCACCGCTCTGCCCGAGGAAGAGCTTCAAGAGGTCGTCGCGTTGACCCGCGACGTCGACACCATCGAGCTGAAGTTGACGGTCCCCGAGCCGGACCAGCTGACGATCGTCCGCGCGCTCGGCCTCGATGCGTTGCAGGCACAAATTCGTCAGGTCTTTTTCTTCGATACGCCCGATCTCGTCCTGGACGGGCACGGTGTCGTCGTACGCGCCCGCCGTTCGCAGAGCAAGGGCGACGACACGGTCGTCAAGCTGCGCCCCGTCGTTCCGTCGCAGCTGCCGCGCAGCCTGCGCGAGTCCTCCGATTTCGGCGTCGAGCTCGACGCGTCGCCCCAGGGCTACGTCTGCTCGGGCTCGCTCAAGGGCTTCCCGTCGGAAGGCAGCGTGCTCAAGGCGATGACCGGCCAGAAGACGGTGCGCAAGTTGTTCACGAAGGAGCAGCAGGCCCTGTTCGCCGAGCACGCGCCGGATGGCCTCGAGCTCGACGCGCTGACGATGCTCGGCCCGCTGCTGGTGCTGAAGCTGAAAAGCAGGCTGCAGGACTACGACCGCAAGCTCGTCACGGAGATGTGGCTCTATCCCGACGGTTCCCGCATTCTCGAGCTCTCGACCAAGTGCGCTCCGACGGAGGCGTTTCAGGTGGCCGCAGAGACGCGGGCGTTCCTCGCGTCGCGAGGGGTCGACCTCGGCAGCCAGCAACAGACGAAGACACGGTCGGCGCTGGAGTTCTTCGCCAAGGGCCTCAAGAACGGTAAAGCGCGGCGCAGTCAGTCGCCGGCGAAGGCTTCTGCCGCCTCGACGACGACGAAGTCGCGTGCGTAGGACAGCGTCGCGAGCGCAGCCTGGACCGTAACCCAGCGCACGTCGTCGATCTCGTTCTGTGGGGCTGCCTCGGCGCCGGCCCGCGGCGTCATCGCGAAATACCGCACCCGCTTCGAGCGGCCGGCCGAGTCGACGTACTCCGTCACCGCCAGCTCGTCGCCGAGATCGCACACGAGTGAGGTCTCCTCCTCGACCTCGCGCAACGCGCACGCCTCGTCGGGCTCCCCCGCCTTCGCCTTTCCCTTCGGAAGCGTCCAGTCGTCGTACTTCGGGCGATGGACGACGACGAGCTCCCTGAGATCCGAAGCATTCGTTCTCATCACGACGCCGCCCGCGCCACGCACAACAGCCATCGCAGGATTCTGGTGCATCAGCGGGCGCCGCTCGTCATCCGGGCCGGATGATGCCGCAGACACGGCCACGGGGCATCTTGGGGTCTCGAGATGAAACTCGTCCGCGTCCTGCACTACGCGCTGAGTCGCTTCTTCAAGGACCGCTGCCCCCGCGACGCCGCGGCGATCGCGTACCGGGTGCTGTTCGCGGTCGGACCGCTTGCGATCGTGCTCGTCACGATCTTCGGCCTGCTGCTGCAAGACGACGACATCCGCCGGCGTGTGGTCGACGCAGTCGTCGGCGCGCTGCCCGTCACGGCCGCCGGACGCAGCGACGTCGAGGATGCACTCACGACCATCGCGTCTCCCGCGACCGCCGCGGGATTCATCAGCCTCGTGCTCTTCGCCTGGACGGCGAGCGGCATGATGGCCGCGATCCGCCAGGGCCTCGAGACCGCTATGAACGTCGAGGAGACGCGGAGCCTCGCACGCGGGAAGCTCGTCGACGGCGCCCTCGTCCTCTGCGCGGCCGGCCTCGTCCTGTTCACCGTCGCGGTCACCGTCCTCGGAGGCCTGATCGAGAACGCACTCGCGCACCGGCTCGGAGATGTCGCGAACCTCCACTCCGCTGTCGGCCTGCTCGTCCGGGTCGGCGTCTTCCTGGTGTCCATCGGCGTCGTGCTGCTGCTGTATCGCTTCGTGCCCGCGCGGGGGCTGGGCACGCGCGACGCAGTCGTGGGCGCAACGGTCACGGCCCTGCTCTTACAGGCGATCTCGCTCGCGGCTGCGCTGATCTACGCGAAGACGACGCGGTTGAGCGTCATCTACGGCTCACTGACGGCCGGCCTCTTCTTCGTGTACTCGACGTTCCTCTACGCGTCGGCGCTGCTCTTCGGCGCAGAGGTGGCGGCACTGTGGTCGGAGCCACGCGCCGCCGGCTCGACCGCGCTTCGCCGGCGGGTGATCACGAGCGCACTCAAGGTCGCGCTCAAGGAAGCGCGCCGGCTCACGTGAGCTCCGGCGGCCGAGCGGGGCGATCATCCGAATCGGGCGATGCCGCGCCTCCTGTCCTCGCGAAGGGTTAGCTGCGTCGTGTCGACCCCCGCGCTCGAGGCCGCGCTCTCGCCGGATCCGGAGGACGAGCTCGTCCGGATCGAGCTCGAGGAGAAGCGGAAGAAGAAGCGGCGCGGCTGGAAGCGGTGGGCGATGATCGGCGTGTCGGTCGCGGTGATCGGGCTGACGTTCGCGTTCGTGCTGCCGACGATCGCGGACTACGCGCAGGTCTGGGATGTCGTCCAAGGGCTGTCGTGGCAATGGATCGCTCTGCTGCTGGTCGCGGCGGGGTTGAACGTCGCGACGTGTGCTCCAGAGTGGATGGCCGCGCTGCCCGGGCTGTCGTACCTGCAAGGCTCCCGCGTCACGCTCGCCTCGACCGCGGTGTCGATCGTCGCGCCCGGCGGTGCCCCGGCCGGGATGGCGACGTCCTTCGGGATGCTGAAGGTGTGGGGCTTCAAGGGACGGCCCGTCGGCCTTGCCGTCGCCGTCACGAGCATCTGGAACCAACTCGTCATCCTCGGCGTCCCCATCCTCGCGGTCGCCGGGCTGGTGGCCGAGGGAGACAGCAATCGCACGGTCGAGCTGATTGCGCTGGCCGCCCTCGTCCTTTTCTGCGCGGCCGTAGCCGGCTTCGCGGTCGGCCTGTCGAACGTGCGGCTCACCCGCCGCATCGGCGACAAGGCAGCGAGGATCGTCAGTTGGGGGAAGGGCCTGTTGCACAAGGCGCCGGTCACATGGAACGGCGAGGGCTTCGTGCGCTACCGCGACGAGACGATCGGGCTGATCCGTCGCCGCTGGTGGTACCTGACGCTGACGACGCTCGCCAACCATCTGTCGGTTTTCGTGATCCTCGTTGTCTCCGTGCGCGCGGTCGGTGTCCCGCGCGTCGAGGTGACCGCGGTCGAGGTGTTCGCGGCCTGGGCGATCTCACGCGTGCTCGGCTCGATCGCCCCCACGCCCGGCGGCCTCGGCTTCGTCGAGCTCGGGTTGACCGGCACGCTGGTCGCCTTCGGCGCGACCGACGCCCAGGCCGTGGCGGCGGCGCTGATCTACCGATTCCTGAAAGACGTGCCCACGCTCGGCCTCGGACTGCTCGCCGCAGCGACGTTCAAGGTCGGACACGCCGCGGAGAGCGCCGGCTAGCCGGCGCTGCGCAGCACGAGCGGAACGTCCGCGTCACGCGCCGCAAGCGTGGAGTAGCGGCCGCCCGCGCGCATCAGCTCGTCATGCCGTCCCGTTTCGACGACCCGGCCATGGTCGAGCACGATGATCTGGTCGGCATCTCGAACTGTCGAGAGGCGGTGCGCGATGGCGATCGTCGTGCGCCCGGCCGAGAGCCGGTCGAGCGCCTCCTGGACGAGGCGCTCGGTCTCCGTGTCGAGCGAGCTGGTCGCCTCGTCGAGCACGAGGATCGGCGGGTTGCGCAGGATCGTGCGCGCGATCGCGATCCGCTGCTTCTCGCCCCCGGAGAACCGATACCCCCGCTCGCCAACGACGGTGTCGTAGCCGTCCGGCAGAGCGGCGATCACCGCGTGGATGCGAGCCGCCTCCGCGGCCTGCTCGATCTCCTGGTCGGTTGCGTCGGGCTTCGCGAAGCGGAGATTCTCGCGCACCGACTCGTGAAAGAGATAGGTCTCCTGTGAGACGACGCCGACGAGGCTCGAGAGCGCCTCGAACGTCAGATCGCGCACATCGACGCCGCCGATGGTGATGTGGCCTTGCGCGACGTCGTAGAGACGCGCGGCAAGGTAGGCAAGCGTCGTCTTGCCGGAGCCCGTCTCTCCCACGAGGGCGGTCGTCGTGCCCTCGGCCACCGTGAACGAGACGTCCTTCAGCGTCCACTCGCCCCCATAGCCGAACCAGACGTGATCGAAGACGACGTCGCCCGCTCGCCCGACGGCGATCGCGTCCGGCTTCTCCTCGATGTCGATCGGCTCGTCGAGGTACTCGAAGATGCGGTCGAAGAGCGCCAGCGAGGTCTGCACGTCGAGCCCCACTCCGAGCAGCGACCCGACCGGGAAGAAAAGCCGCGTCTGAAGTGTCGTGAACGACACGAGCAACGGAACGGACAGCGCGTGCGAGCCGTGCGCGAGCAGGTAACCGCCGAACCAGTAGACGGCCGCGGGCATCACGGCGAAGCTCGTCTGGATCGACGCCATCACCCAGCGCCCGGCCATCCGCTGCCGCACCTCGAGATCGGCCAACTGGCGCGACTCCGCCGTGAAGCGATCGGCGAGGTCGTCGCCGCGCCCCATCGTCTTGCCGAGCAGGATGCCCGAGACCGAGAGGGACTCCTGCACGATGCTGGAGATGTCGGCGAGCGACTCCTGCGTCGACTTGGCGATCCGACGGCGCTCGTTCCCGACTCGGCGCGTCAACAGCGCGAACAGCGGGATCAGCGCGAACGCAAACAGTGCGAGCTGCCAGCTGAGCAGGAGCATGCCGACCATCGTCGCCACCACGGTCGTCACGTTCGACGCGATCGACGTGGCCGTGTTGGTGACGACGTTCTGCACGCCTCCGATGTCGTTCGAGATGCGCGACTGCACTTCACCGGTCCGCGTCCGTGTGAAGAACGCGAGCGAGAGCCGCTGCAGGTGGCGAAACACCGCCGCGCGCAAATCGTGCATCACACGCTGGCCGACCTGGTTGGAGAGCAGCGTCTGGACGACGCCGAGCGCGCCGGTGACGACCGCGATCACGATCATCCCGCCGGCGTTGAACGACAGCGCCCGGACGTCGTTGACGGCAATCGCCTCGAGCGCCCGCTTGAGCAGGAACGCCGGGATCACCCCGAGCCCGGCGGTCACCACGATCAGCGCCAGCACGCCCGAGAGCCGGAGGCGGTACGGCGCGAACAGGCGCGCGATCCGGCGGAGGTTCGCGCGCCGCTGCACCGGATCGGCGGCGCGCTCGGGCGCTTCGGCGGCGGAGTGGAAGAACATGCCCATCGTCCGTGCCAGGGTACGCCTCGCCAGGCGCCCGACTACTGGATCGCAGCCAGCCCGCGCGCCTTGCGGGAGGACAGCGACTGGCGCTTCTGCGCCGAGAGCTCCGCCTTGCGGAGCCGCACGTTCTTCGGCGTCACCTCGACGGACTCGTCGTCGCCGATGAACTCGAGCGCCTGCTCGAGCGAGAGCGGGCGCGGCGGAATGAGCCGCACGAGCTCGTCGGCGTTCGACGAGCGCATGTTCGTGAGCTTCTTTTCCTTGGTGGGGTTCACGTCGAGATCCTCGGCCCGCGCGTTCTCGCCGACGATCATCCCCTCATAGACGTCTGCGCCCGGCCCGATGAACAGCTGTCCGCGTTCCTGCAGGTTCAGGAGCGCGAACGACGTTGCGGCGCCACGCCGGTCCGCGACCAGGCTGCCGGTCGGTCGCATGCGCAGGTCTCCGTGCCACGGCTCGTAGCCGTCGAACACATGGTGGAGGATGCCCGTCCCTCGCGTCTCGGTGAGGAACTCGGTGCGGAACCCGATCAAGCCGCGCGCCGCGACGAGGTACTCCATGCGCACCCACCCCGTGCCGTGGTTGACCATCTGCTGCAGGCGTCCTTTCCGCAACGCGAGCAGCTGCGTGATCACTCCGATGTACTCCTCCGGCGCGTCGATCGAGAGCCGCTCCACCGGCTCGTGCAGCTTTCCGTCGATCTCGCGTGTGACGACCTGCGGCTTTCCGACCGTGAGCTCGAAGCCTTCGCGCCGCATCAACTCGACCAGGACGGCGAGCTGAAGCTCGCCGCGTCCCTGTACCTCCCAGGCGTCGGGCCGCGCAGTCGGCAGCACGCGGAGGGACACGTTCCCGACGAGCTCCTGCGCAAGGCGCGCCTCGACCATGCTCGCCGTCAGACGCTCGCCGTCCTGGCCGGCAAGCGGCGACGTATTGATCCCGATCGTGATTGCGAGGCTGGGCTCGTCGACGCCGATGACGGGGAGCGGCCGGGGGTCGTCCACGTCCGCGAGCGTCTCGCCGATCGTCACCTCCGGAATGCCGGCGACCGCGACGAGCTCGCCGGGCCCGGCTTCGGCCGCTTCGGCGCGGTCGAGCGCCTCGGTGACGTAGAGCTCGGTCACCTTCGCCCGCTCGATTCGCCCGTCCGAACGGCACCACGCGACCTGCTGTCCCCGGCGGATCGTCCCCTCACGGACGCGACAGATCGCGAGCCTCCCGACGTACGGCGACGCGTCGAGATTCGTGACGTGCGCCTGGAGCGGGTGGCCCTCCTCGTAGACGGGGGCGGGAATCGCGGCGAGGAGAACCTCGAAGAGCGGCTGCAGATCGTCGGCGAGCGCGTCCGGTGCGAGACCCGCGCGGCCCGCGCGCGCGTTGCAGTACACGATCGGGAATTCGATCTGGGACTCGTCTGCATCGAGGTCGAGAAAGAGCTCGTAGACCTCGTTGACGACCTCGACGATCCGCGCGTCGGGCCTGTCGACCTTGTTGACGACGAGGATCACCGGCAGCCGTGACTCGAGCGCCTTGCGCAGGACGAAGCGGGTCTGCGGCAGGGGGCCCTCGCTCGCATCCACGAGGAGCAGAACGCCGTCGACCATCGTCAGCGCCCGCTCGACCTCGCCGCCGAAGTCCGAGTGGCCGGGCGTGTCGACGATATTGACCTTGACATCGCCGAACCGGACGGCGGTGTTCTTGGCCAGGATCGTGATCCCCTTCTCACGCTCGAGATCCATGGAGTCGAGCACGCGTTCCGCGACGTCCTCGTTCTCGCGGAAGGATCCGGCCTGCCACAGCATCGCGTCGACGAGCGTCGTCTTGCCGTGGTCGACGTGCGCGATGATCGCGATGTCGCGAAGGTCTTTACGTACGGCCATGCGCCGAGGGTAGCGACGGTCGGCCCGAAAAGCCTCAAGAAACGGTGTGGCCGAACCGATTGCTACTCTGTGAACACGGGTTGGCAATCGTGCCGCCCGGTGAGATGAGCTTCTCGTTCCTCCTTCTGGGTGTTTCGAGGTAGGCAAGTCTCGAACCGA
>JBJMJR010000039.1:0-36603 GCA_045806245.1 Gaiellaceae bacterium
GTGGATGTCGCCGGCCCCGCAGCACGTGACCGCCTCGAGCGCCATCAGCTCGAGACCCACCTTCGGCGCGAGCGCGCGGGTCGACGTGTCGAGCTCCTTCGCGGAGAGGGACGCGAGGCAGCCCTTGTAGTAGGCGACCTTGCGCATCAGTCGGCCGTCCTTCGCGTCGGTCGCTCGCCGGGGCTGACGTCGGCGGAGTCGCGGCTCGCCGGCGCGCTCTCCGGGTCCTCCTCGACCGCGTGCTCGATCCGGGCGATCGCGCGCTCGCCCTGGACGTGGCCGAGGAAGCCGCGCCGGTCCTGCGCGGAGACGATCTCGTGCAGCGCCCGCGCCTCGTCCACCTTCTCGGCGACGTGAGGCGGGACCGGCGGCGGCACCTTGCCGTGCTTCGCGAGGCCCATCGCGAACTTCATCTGCTTGATCGAGGAGACGACGCCCTGGGTCTTCGGGACGAGCTCGGTCTCGCGCAGCCAGCCCGTCGTCTTCGCGGAGGTCACGAACCACTTCGCGTGCTTCGCGCCCATGTCGCGGTCGATGCCCTCCTTCATCGACTCGGCGCCGAGCTTCGCGATCGCGTCGCGCGGGTCGACGCCCTTCGGGCAGCGCTCGTTGCAGAAGTAGCAACGCGTGCAGTCCCAGATCCCGTGCTCCGAGTTGTAGTCGTTCAGCCGCTCGACGTCGGCCTGGTCGCGCGCGTCGCCGACGAAACGCATTCCCTTCGCGAGCGCCGCCGGGCCGAGGAACTCGGGATCCGACTCCATCGAGTTGCACTCGGAGACGCAGCAGCCGCACATGATGCAGAGCGCCTCCTTGTGGATGACGTTCATCTGCTGCTGCGAGACAACGCGTTCCTTCTCCGCGACCTCGTCGTAGCCGGGCTCGAGCCACGGCTTGACGGCGCGGATCTTGCCCCAGAACGGATCCATGTCGACGACGAGGTCCTTCAGCACCGGCAGGTTCCCCATCGGGGAGATCACCGGCTCGTGCCCCGCCTTGGCGATGTCGTACATGCGCGTCTTGCACGCGAGGACGGCAGCGCCGTCCATCCGCATGCCGCAGGAGCCGCAGATCATCATCCGGCAGCTCTTGCGATACGCGAGCGACCCATCCTGCTGGTCCTTGATGATGTCGAGGACGTCGAGGAGCGTCACCCAGTCGGGCGCTTCGACCTCGTAGCGCTTCAGCTCCTTGTCGCCGGTCTCGGCGTCGTAGCGCCAGATCTTCACTGCGAGCTCGATCGTGGTCGAACCAGGTGCGGGTGCGATCGAGCTCATTAGTACTTGCGCTCCTGTGGTTGCCATTTCGTGACGGTGACGTCGCGCCACTCGAGCTCGGGGCGGCCGTCGGCGTCGACGGTGACGAGGGTGTGCTTCATGTAGCTCTCATCATCGCGGTCGGGGTAGTCGTACGGTCGCGCATGGGCGCCGCGGCTCTCCTTGCGGGCCAGCCCGGCCACGATCATGCAGTCCGCGAGCTCGAGCAGGAAGCCGAGCTCGAGCGCCTGGGTCAGGTCGTTGTTGAACACCTGGCCCTTGTCCTCGACGACGACGCGCTCGTAGCGCTCCCGCAGCCCCGAGACGATCTGGCCCTGCTGCTGCATCTGGTCCTCGCGGCGGAAAACGCCGAAGTTCTCGTGCATCGTCTGCGCGAGCTCGTCGCGGATCTTCCACGGCCGCTCGCCCTGCGTGCGGTCGAGCAGTTGCTTCAGCTCGCGCTCGGCGTCTGCCTCCGTCGACGGCGGGACTTCGACGGTCGTGTTCGCCAGCGCCCACTCCGCCGCGTGTCGTCCCGCGCGCTTGCCATAGGTGATCGTCTCCATCAGCGCGTTCCCACCGAGCCGGTTGGCGCCGTGCACCGACACGCAGGCGCACTCCCCAGCGGCGTACAGGCCTTCGACGTTCGTGCGGCCCCAGACGTCGGTGTCGACGCCACCCATGTGGTAATGCGCACCCGGCCGCACAGGGATCGGCTCGTAGATCGGGTCGACACCGGCGAACGTCATCGACAGCTCGCGCGTGCCGTGCAGGCGCTCGAGGATGCGGTCGGGGCCGAGGTGGCGCAGGTCGAGCAGCACGTTGCCGTCGACGCCGCGACCCTCGTCGATCTCGGTCTGCTCCGCACGGGAGATCACGTCGCGCGAGGCGAGCTCCATCGCGTTCGGCGCATAGCGCTTCAGGAAACGGTCGTCCTCGGAGTTGAGCAGGTACGCGCCCTCGCCGCGGCAGCCCTCCGTGATCAGCACGCCTGTCGGCGCAAGCGTCGTCGGATGGAACTGCATCATCTCCATGTCCTTCAGCGGCACGCCGACCTGCTGCGCGAGCGCCATCCCGTCGCCGGTGCACGAGTAGGCGTTCGTCGTCCCGACGTAGAGCCGGCCGGCGCCGCCGGTCGCGAGGATGACGGTCTTCGCGCCGATCGACTTCAGGCCGCCGTTCAGCAGGTCCCACGCAATCACGCCCTGGCAGCGGTCCTCGTTCATGACGAGCTTCCACGCGAAGTACTCCTCGTACGCCGGGATCTGGCGCTTCATCACCTGCTCGTAGAGGACGTGCACGAGCACGTGGCCCGTGATGTCGGCCGCGTAGGCGGTGCGAGGCGCGCCGGCGGCGCCGAAGGGGCGCTGCGCGATGCGGCCGTCCTCCGTCCGCGAGAAGACCGCGCCCCAGTTCTCCAGCTGGTAGACGTCGTCGGGCGCCTCGTCACAGAGAATCTGGATGGCGTCCTGGTCGCCGAGGTAGTCCGAGCCCTTGACGGTGTCGAAGGCGTGCGTCTCGGGGTCGTCCTCGGAGGCGTTGCCGAGCGCCGCGTTGATCCCACCCTCGGCTGCGCCGGAGTGGCTGCGGACGGGATGGATCTTCGAGAGCAGCGCAACGTCGGCGCCCGCATCGAACGCCTCGATAGCCGCGCGCATGCCCGCGCAGCCCGCGCCGACGATGAGGACGTCGTGCCTGGCCTCCACCACTGAGGAAGCTATCGAAGCGTTCCGGTGCTCTGCGGGGGAAACATGGCGTTCCCCCCGCAGAGCGCTGCCGTCAGGTGACCTTGTAGGTCTGGCTGAAGGTCTCCGTCTCACCGCGGTACGCGACGTTGACCGTCACGACGAGCTTCTTGCCACGCGTCTTCTTCGGAATCAGCCACGAGCAGCCCCCGCCGCCGGAGCCCTTGAGCTTCTTCGCTCCGAGCTTCGCGGTGCAGGAGAGGGTGTCGGGCACCACGACCTCGTTCGTCTCCGCAAGCCGGATCCCCAGCGGCTTGAGCGTGAACCGCTTCCCTGCCTTCGGGAACAACGGCTTCGGCGTGTAGATGAACGACTGAATCGTGATCGTCTCCGCCGGCGGCGGGAACGTTCCACCGGCATCCGGCGCAACGTCCACGTCGTTCCCGCGAGCGCTGACGACGGCGAAGTCGAACGTCTGCGTGCCGATATCGCAAGCGCAGAAGCCGACGGTGATGTTCCGCGCCGACTTGGAAACGAGCATCGGCGCATGGTTGAACGGCACCATGTCACTGCCGTTCCACTTGAGGATGCCTGCGCCTTCACCGAAGACGGCCACGAGGTATTCCGCACCGGTCCGGTCGCCGGTGCCCGAGTTGCGGTCCGTGTCCAGGGGGATGAACACGGCACCCTGGCCGGCGAGTTGATCGTCGGCACCGAGGTCGATGGCGAAGACGAGCGCGCCGCTCCCCGGATCCAGCGCCACTTCCACGTTGGTGATGTCCGGCGCGGACTTCGCGTCACCCGCCGGATCGGTGTATGTCGACGGGTCCACCATCGTGGCGGCCGAGCCGGCCGGGACGAGGACGAGTGCACCGGCGGCCGCAATCGCGGCCAGACCGGCGAGCGTCCGCATCGAGATGTGCATGAGGTCCTCCTTTGGCTTGACCCGGCCAGCGTGCTGGCGGCTTCTAACCGGGGGCTAATCCGAGTGCTACAAACGACACATGGAGTTCCGGATCCTCGGACCCCTGGAGGTGGTCGAGGACGGCCGCCCGATCCCGCTCGACCGCCACCGCATGCGCGCGTTGCTCGCGTTCCTGCTCCTGCGGGCGAACGAGCCCGTTTCCGCCGACCGCCTGATCGACGAGGTCTGGGGCCCCGACCCGCCCAAGACGGCGAGCGCCTCGCTGCAGAACTACGTCTCGCGGCTGCGCAAGGCGATCGGGGCGGAGGCGATCGTCTCCCAGCCGCCGGGGTACGTGCTGCGCGTCGATCCCGAGAGCTTCGACCTGGCGAAGTTCGAGCGGCTGACGTCGGAGGCTCGCGGCACCGAGGCCGCCGGCCGAGCGGAGAAACTCCGCGCGGCCCTCGCCCTCTGGCGCGGCCCGGCGCTGGACGACCTGGCCTTCGAGCCGTTCGCGCGTGACGAAGTCGGCCGCTTGGAAGAGGCCCGTCTGGCTGCGCTGGAGGATTGCATCGACGCCGAGCTCGAGCTCGGCGTCGATGCAGGCGAGCTCGTCGGGGAGCTCGAGGAGCTCGTCGAGGAGCACCCGCTGCGCGAGCGCTTCCGCGCGCAGCTGATGCGCGCGCTCTACCGCGCCGGACGTCAAGCCGACGCGTTGGCAGCGTTCCAGGCGGCACGCGAGGTACTGACGGAGGAGCTCGGCCTCGAGCCGGGCGAGGAACTTCGCGTCTTGCAGCAGGCGATCCTCCGGCAGGACGACTCGCTCGGCCCGGCGAGCGTCGCCCAGCCAGAGCGCGCTCCCGACCGCCGGACGGTCACCGTCCTGTTCTGCGACCTCGTCGGCTCGACGCAGCTGGCCGAAGGGCTGGACCCCGAGGCGTACCGCACGTTCTTGTCGAGGTACTTCGACCTCGTGCGTGAGCCGATCGAACGGCACGGCGGCACGCTCGAGAAATTCATCGGCGACGCGGTGCTGGCCGTCTTCGGAGTACCCGAGCTCCACGAGGACGATGCGCTACGCGCTGTGCGCGCTGCGATGGAGGCGCGCGCTGCATTGCGGGAGGCCGACATCGCCGCCCGCATGGGCGTCGGCACCGGTGAGGTTCACGTTTTGTCAGCCCCCGGCGAGCCGCTGCACGTGTCGGGACCGCCGGCGAGCGTCGCGGCTCAGCTCGAAGGCCGTGCGCCTGCAGGCGAGGTTCTGCTCAGCGACCGGACGTACGTGCTCGCCCGTGACGCCCTCACCGTCGAGCGGTACGGAGATGCGTGGCTCGTCACCGAGGTCGTCCCGGGCGCACCGGCCTTCGCGCGCCGCCTGGACGCTCCGCTCGTCGGCCGCGCAGACGAGCTCGAACGGCTGCGCGCCGCTTACGACGACGTCCGTCAGGAGAGGCGCTGCGGCGTCGTCACCGTCCTCGGCGAAGCGGGCATCGGCAAGACGCGGCTGCTCCGCGAGGCACTCGCCCCGCTTCGCGACGAGGCGACGATCCTCGTCGGGCGGTGCGCCTCCTACGGCGAGGGCGCCACGTACCTGCCGATCGCCGAAGCCGTGCGGCAAGCCGTGCGGGACGCGTCGCTGGAAGGCATCGGCGAATTGCTCGCCGGCGAGGAGGACGCCGAGGAAGTGGCGCAGCGCGTCGGGGAGCTCGTCGGTCTCGTCGAGCGCCCCGCCGCGCAGGGAGAGGTCTTCTGGGCCGTGCGGCGGTTCCTCGAAGCCGTGGCGCGCAGGCGTCCCCTGGTGCTCGTCCTCGACGACATCCACTGGGCCGAGCCGACGCTACTCGATCTGGTCGAGTACCTCGGCGAGTGGACTGCGGCGGCTGTGTTCGTCGTGTGCGCCGCGCGAACGGAGCTGCTCGAGAGGCGGCCGGCGTGGGCTGGACCCACGTCGACCGGCTTCGTGATCAAGCTGGCGCCGCTGACAACCGCGGAGGTCGCTGCACTCGTCGTCGGCCTCGCCGGGGCGCCACTCGACGCCGACATCGAACGTCGGATCGTCGAGCAGGCCGGCGGGAACCCGCTCTTCGTCGAACAGCTCCTCGCTCTCGCACTCGAGGCGCCCGACTTGCCGCCGGACAAAATGCCGGCAACCGTCGAGGCGCTGCTGGCAAGCCGCCTCGACCGCCTCGACCCGCGCGAGCTCGCGGTGCTCCGCCGCGCCTCGGTCATCGGCCGTCGCTTCACGCTCGTCGAGCTCGGCGATCTCACGCGCGCCGAGGAAGGCCAGCGAATCGATCACCATCTCCGCGCGCTGACCGAACGCGCGCTCATCCATCCGCGCGGTCACGTGCTCGCGTTCCACCACGTCCTCGTGCGCGACGCGGCCTACCGAGGCATTCCGAAAGTCGCGCGCGCCGAGCTTCACGAGCTCGCGGCGCGCGGCCTCGACCGGCGCAACGAGGCAGACGAGGTCGTGGGCTACCACTTCGAGCAGGCGTACCGGTCGTTGACGGAGATCGGTCGCGCGGACGAGCACGAGCTGGCCGCGGCCGGCGCCGAGCGGCTCGGACGTGCGGGCGTGCGTGCCTGGAAGCGAGCGGACGTCCCAGCCGCGGTCAACCTCCTGACACGAGCAGTTCATCTTTCCGGGGAGCACAACGAGCTCGCCTGCGAGCTCGGCGTCGCGTTGTTCGTCGGCGGCGAGACCGCGCGAGCACTCTCCGTGTTCGAGAGCGCTGCGAGCTCCGCCGACGAGCGAGTTGCGGCGCGGGCGCGCCTCGAGCTCGCGAACGCCCGCTCGATGGCGGAGCCGAACCGCGCCGGCGAGCTCTTCGCCGCGGTCGAGTCTGGCCTCCCGGTCCTCGAAGCAGCCGCGGACGACCGCGCACTCGGACGCGCGTGGCTCGCTGTCGCGCACGTTCGCGGCAATTTCTTCTGCGAGTACGGCGCAATGGAGGAGGCATCCGCACGCGCAGTCACGCACTACGGCCGCGCCGGCTGGTCCGCGTCCACCGCGCTCAACTTTCTCGGCGCCGCTCTGTTCTTCGGACCGAAACCGGTCAGTGCAGCGCTCGCACAACTCGAGGAGCTCATGGACGGATTCGAAGGCGACCACGCGAGCGAGGCAAATGTCCTGATGTGGCTCGGCGGGCTCCAAGCAATGGCCGGCTCGAGCGACGAAGGCCGAAGCCGGATCGAGCTCGCGAAGCAGCGCTACCGACAGGTCGGCCTGACCGTCGCAGCGAACGGCGACTGCGAGCGCATGCTCGGCTTCGTCGCAATGCTCGCCGGAGATCCGGAGGCTGCGGTGGAGCACTTCGGAAACAGCTGCGCCCTGCTGGAGGAGCTTGGACAGGCACAGGTGTTCGCAACCCGCGCCGGTGAGCTCGCGAACGCACTCCTGACAGCTGAGCGTTACGACGAGGCAGAGGAGTGGGCGCGGCGCGCAAGCCGGGCTGCGGGAGACGACGATCTCGACGCAGCGTTGGCGTGGAAGCCCGTTGCCGCGCGCCTCGGAGCGCGACATGGAACGGTCGCTGAGAGTGAACGGCAAGTCCGCGAGCTCCTGAGCAGCACGCCCGCAGACGCGCTCGAAGGGAGAGCGAGCACATTGCTTGCGCTCGGCGAGATCCTGCGGGCCCGCGGACGCGCCGACGAGGCGGCTGACGCCGTCTCGTCGGCAATCGACCTCTACGACGCAAAGGGCAATGTCGCCGCGGCAGGCAGGGCGCGGTCACTGCTCGCAGAGACGCTGAAAAGGTGAGGAGCTCCGGCGGAGCTCCTCACCTTCGCGTGCCGAGATCTCACTGGCAGCCTGTGGACTGACCGCCGCAGGCCAGCGCTACGCTCGGGGCCGCGTTGAGAACGACGCTTGTTGCGGGGATGGCCGCGAGCGAGCCCAGCGCCACCGCCGTCACCAGCAATTTTCTCGTCTTCGACATTTGAGTCACCTCCCTTCGCTTCAAGCCGTTGCGAACTCGGCTCGAGCCTCCGGGGGGTCACTCACGGCGAACTACGGCGGCGCCAACGAGCGACTAATGCGATTCAGTTCGATGCGCGACGGTCAGGGTTCGCTGCGAAGCTCGCGGGTAGAATCCCGCGAGTCCCGCAGACGAGAGGAGCGTTTAGACGTGGCGAAGATGCTGTTCCGGCTTCCACAGGCAAAGCGCGTAAGTGCGAATCCCAGCCCTGAGGAGGTCAAGGAGCTCGCCGCGAAGATGCCGACCGCGCGCCCGACGAAGTACGGGAACCTGAACGTGCACACCAAGGTCCTCGCGCGCTCGAAAGGCTCGACCTATCTCGTCACCGACGAGCCCGACGGACAGAACCAGTCCATCTCCACCGACGACGGCGCCAAGTGGGCCGAGCGGCAGGACGAGTACATCGCGCAGCACGAGATGGTGCAGGTCGACGGCTACATCGGGAACGACCCGGAGTTCCGCACGGCGACGCGCCTCTTCGTCGAGGCTGCGAACGCGAACATCGCGGGCATGCAGCAGGAGCTCTACTTCGGACCGCCCGAGGACGACTTCGAGCCGGAGCTGACCGTCGTCTACACACCGAATTTGAAGGCCGAGGGCTTCCCGGACGACCGGCTGATCATGGTCGACCTCGAGCAGGGCGTGACGCGCGTCTTCAACTCCGACTACTTCGGCGAGTCGAAGAAGGGCGGGCTGCGGATGTGGAACAAGCTCGTCTACGACCGCGGCGGCCTGCCGCTGCACGCCGGCTGCAAGATCATCCCGACCGCCGAGGGCGACAAGGTCTGCCTCACCGTCGGCCTGTCCGGGACCGGAAAGACGACGACGACGTTCACGCGCCAGAACGGCTCGCTGCCGGTGCAGGACGACTTCGTCGCGTGGATGGCGGACGGCCGCATCTACGTGACCGAGAACGGCTGCTTCGCGAAGACGTACGGATTGAATCCGGGGGACGAGCCGACGATCTACGGCGCGGTGACGCAGCCCGACTCATACCTGGAGAACGTCTCGCAGCACGGCGAAGACGTCGACTTCTACGACGAGAGCTACACGCAGAACGGCCGCGCGACGTTCCCGTTCGGCGTGATCGAGTCGGCCGCCGAGCGCGAGATCGACGGCGCCGACTTCCTGCTCGTCCTGAACAAGAACGACAACGTCATCCCCGCCGTCGCAAAGCTCGAGGGGCCGCAGGCAGCGGCCTTCTTCATGCTCGGTGAGACGAAGGGCACCGCGGCCGGCGGCGCCGACGAGGCCGGCAAGGCGTTGCGCGTTCCCGGGACGAATCCTTTCTTCCCCATGCCGCATGACCTGCAGGGGAACCGCTTCCTCGAGCTGCTCGACGAGCACCCGCTCGAGGTGTATCTGCTGAACACCGGACGCGTCGGCG
This sequence comes from Gaiellaceae bacterium, assembly GCA_045806245.1. Classification (GTDB taxonomy): domain Bacteria; phylum Actinomycetota; class Thermoleophilia; order Gaiellales; family Gaiellaceae; genus 3-1-20CM-4-69-9. The sequence continues at coordinate 9,210 of JBJMJR010000039.1, forward strand.
GCGGTGACGACGACGAACGCTCGAAGAAGGTGCGGATCAAGCACTCGTCGGCGATCGTCAAGGGCATCGCCGACGGGACGATCGAGTGGGAACGCGACCCCGACTTCGGCTATCTCGTGGCGGCTTCGGTGCCCGGCATCGACGACGACGAGGTGCTGCAGCCGCGCAAGCTGTACGAGCGGACGGGTCGCACGGACGAGTACGACGCACACGTGGAACGCCTGAAGCGCGAGCGCGCGGAGTTCCTGTCGAACTTCGCGAGCCTCTCGGACGAGATCGTCGCCGCAGTCCGCTAACGGCTGGGGTCAGACCCGGCGATCCCTCGAACGAGGGATCGCGGTACCACTCGGCCTAGCCCGATAGGGGTACGTGTGGGAGCCGCAGCCCGCATATCCGGCCTTCAGCCTGGAGTTGTTCTTTCGGCTATCGCCGCAGCTGCGGCCCTCTACGCAGCGGTCGTGCTCTTCGCCTTTGGGTCCACCTCCCCTGTGGCCCTCGACGAAGTGCGTTTGCGACCGCAACCCGTCGTGATCGTGCACATGCGCGTCCACGACGACGTCGTGCCACGCCCCGCACCGAGACTGCCGCAGGTCTCGCCGGGGCGGGCGCGGCGGAACGTGCCGAAGCTACAGCTGCCAGGTTGATTCGCGCAGCACGGGCACGCGCTCGCCGTCACGCGTGATCCCGGTGACGTCCACCTCGTCCGAGCCGATCATGAAGTCGAGGTGGATCGACGAGCGGTTGATGCGCTCGAGGTCCGCAGCGCCGACCGCCGCCTCGTACGCCGAGCCGAGGGCGATGTGGCTCGCGGCGTTCTCGTCGAGCAGCGTGTCGTAGAAGACGGTGTCGAGCGCGCCGATGCGGCCCTCTCGGTCGACGAGCGCCAGCTCGCCGAGGCGCGTCCCGCCGTCGTCCTGCGCGGCCAGCGCGCGCAGCGTCTCCGCGCCCGAGTCGGCATCGATCTGGACGGCGCGCCCGCCTTCGAAGCGGACGGTCAGCCCGTCGAAGATGCGGCCGAGGCTGTACAGCGGCTTCGTCGCGCGCACGACGCCGTCGACGCGCTCGGGATCCGGAGTCGTGAAGACCTCCTCCGTCGGCAGGTTCGCCATGTGCGAGATCCCGTCCACCGTCTCCTCCGCGCCGCCGACCCAGCGCGACGTCGACAGCAGCCCGACCGTGACGTCGGTGCCCCCGCCCTGCAGATGGATCGCGTCGAACCGGCGCTCGGTCAGCCGCTCCGCGACTCCCTTGAGGGCGGCACTGCGCTTCCGCCAAGCCGCTTCCGGGTCGCCCTCGTCCATGCGGCAGACGTGCATGATCTGCTCCCAGAGCTTCTCGAGCGCGGCCTCGGGCTCGAGGTCGGGATGGACGAGCTCGGCCCACTTCGTCGACGGCCCCGGCGCGATGCACCAGTTGACGGTCCGCTCGTTGATCACCTTCGACCATTCCTTGACGCGCGGGAAGACGTCGCGGCCGAGACGCTCCGGATCGAGATCGTCGTACAGATGCGGTGTGATCGGACCGCTGAGCAGGATCGTCGCCGCGCGCTCCTCGCCGAGCTGCAACGTTCGCTCTCCGTACCAGGACGGGACGAAGTCGAGCACGTCGTCGGCGGCGTACTGCACGCGTGCGCGCTTGAGATGCGGATCCCAATACGCAACGTCGACGAACTTGGCGCCGCGCTTATAGGCGCTCGCCGTCAGCGCGCGCGTCAACTCCTCCTTGCCCAGCCCGCTGCCGAGATCGACGATCTGTCCCGGCTGGACGTTGGCGCCGAAGTTGATGATCAGATCGGCGTAGCGCTCGAGGCGATCTTGCATGGGAAGGCGATCCTAACGACGGCGCGAATGCTTGCCCATGCGCGATCAGGCGGCCATCGACCGTTTTCTCGAATCGCCGCGCTTCGGCGACGCGACCCGACGGACGTACCGGGTGGACGTCGAGGAGTTCGGCCGCTGGCTCGACGGGCGGAAGCTTCGTGTCGCCGACGTGGACGTGCGTGTCCTTTCGGACTACTTGACGGAGCTGGGCCGCGCGCGGCCGCGCAAGCTTGCGCCGGCGACGATCGCCCGGAAGCTGGCGGCCATTCGCAGCTTCCTGCGCTTCACGCTCGGGCCGGGTCGTGTTCCGGACACCGGCTGGGCGCCTCGCCGGCCGCGACGGCTCCCGGACACGCCGAAGACGGCCGAGGTCGAAGCCGCGCTCGACGCGCTGGACGGGGACGGCGCGCTGGCGCTGCGCAACCGCGCGCTCGTCGAGCTGGTGTACTCCGCGGGACTGCGCGCCGCCGAGGCGGTCGGGCTCGACCTTGCGGACGTCGACTTCGACCGCGAGCAGCTTCATGTGCGCGGCAAGGGCGGCAAGGAGCGCGTCGTTCCACTCGGCGAGGAAGCGGCACTGCTGCTCGCGCGCTACCTGCACGAGGCACGCGGCGAGCTCGTCCGCGGCGCGGAGAATGCGCTGTTCGTCTCCGCGCGCGGCAGGCGGCTGGACACGTCGACACTACGGCGCGTCTTCGCGCATCCGCATCGCCTCCGCCACGCCTTCGCAACGCACCTCCTGGAAGGCGGCGCTGACCTACGCACGATCCAGGAGCTTCTCGGGCACAGCTCGCTGTCGACGACGCAGCTGTACAGCCACGTCGACGGCCGCCGGCTGCGCCGAGTCTACGACCGCGCGCATCCCCGCAGCTAAGCCTGGGGATCAATCGCGACACTTTCGTTACACCCAGGGTCAGACCCTGGTGTTCGGGACATGCCAATGAGCGCCGGCGACTCTGGGGAGAAAACGTTGCAGCTTCGTTACACCCAGGGTCAGACCCAACGGTTTTGACGTAGGACGACCGGGGCCTGGCCCGAAAGGTGACGCATGGTCGACGCGGACGTCGAAGGCTTTCTTGCGCTCCTCGCGACTCGGCGCGCGCCGAAGACCGTCGAGGCGTACCGCCGCGACCTGACGGCGCTCGGCGCCTGGCTCGACCGGCCCGTCGGCGAGATCACAACCGAGCAGCTGGAGCAGTACCTCGCCGAGCTGCGCGCCGCCGGGCTCTCGCCGGCGACGATCGGGCGGCGCGTCGCCGCGATCCGCTCCTTCTTCCGCCACCAGGCGCTCCTCGGTGCGCGCGCCGACAACCCCGCTGCGGAGCTCGACCTGCCGCGCCGCCGCCGCACGCTGCCCCGGACGCTCTCGCCCGCGGAGGCCGAGCGCCTCGTCGAGGCGGCATCCGGCACGACGCCGCGTGCCCTGCGCGACCGCGCGCTCGTCGAGCTGCTCTACGGGGCCGGCCTGCGCGTCAGCGAGGCGGTCGGCCTCGACAAGGCGGGGGTCGACCTCGAGGGACGCATCGTGCGCTGCATCGGCAAGGGCTCGAAGGAACGCATCGTCCCGATCGGCCGGCAGGCAGTCACGGCCCTGAGGCGCTACCTCTCACGTGGGCGGCCCTACCTCGACACCCGCCACCGCCCAGAGCTCTTCCTGAACGCGAAGGGCGGCGGCCTCACGCGCGCGGGCGCCTTCTTGATCCTGCGGGGGCTCGCGGGGAAGGCCGGCCTGGAGCCGGAGCGCATCCACCCGCACCTGCTCCGCCACTCCTTCGCCACACACCTACTCGAAGGTGGCGCAGACCTCCGCTCCGTCCAGGAGATGCTGGGCCACGCCGATCTCGCGACGACCGAGCTCTACACGCACGTATCCGATCGGAGGCGTCGGGAGTTGTACTTCCAGGCGCACCCTCACGGGCGCCGGAAAGCGTGAGAGGCAACCATGGAGCTCGATCCGAACATCGCACTCATCGCCGTCGTGACGACCGGCGTCGGCTACCTGATGGTCGTCGCAGGCCTGCACAAGAGCATGCTCGAGTGGCGACGTCCTGGCCGCACGTGCCCCAGCTGTGGGCGCGCTATCCAGGCCCGAGTCTGCAGCAACTGCACGAGTAGCTAGGCCTTCGCGCCGGCGCGTTTCTTCAACTCCGCGCCGACGGAGCGCGCGGTCTTGCGCAGCTCTGGCTCTTCGTCGTCGTCCTCCGCGAGACCGTTCAGCAGGACGATCGTCTCGCGCTGCGCCGAGCCGTTCCGCAGGCAGACGATCGCCAGCCGTCGCACCGCCTGGTTCGCGTCGGTGGACGCCATCGTGTGCAGTAGCGGACGCAAGGAGTTGACGAGCCCCGGGCTTCCCTTCGAGAGCTGCTGCACCGACACGAGCGCAGACCCGCGCACCGCCGGGCTGTCGTCTTCGAGCCCGCGCCGCAGCAGCTCGAGCTTCTGCCGGAAGCGGAACTGCCCGATCGCGCGGTACGCAACCGCGCGCTCACGGTAGTCGCCGCTCCGCGCCGCGGCCTCAACCTCCTCGTCCCACTGCTGGCGCAGCGTCGCCAGCTCGCGCTCGGCGCCGGACTGGGCGAGCTCGTCGGCCTGCGCCGCTGCTTCCGCGAGGGTCATTGCGGCGAGATCGTAGTCCGCCTAAGTACCATCCGCCGCCGTGGCGCATCGCGTGACTCTCATCCCCGGCGACGGGACCGGCCCGGAGCTGACCGAGGCGACGCGGCGCGTTCTCGAGGCGACCGGCGTCGAGTTCGAGTGGGACGTGCGCGAGGCGGGCGCCGACGTGATGGACCGCTACGGCGGCAATCCGCTCCCCGACGAGGTGCTGGACGCGATCCGCGAAACCGGCGTCGCGCTCAAGGGCCCGATCACCACGCCCGTCGGCGGCGGCTTCCGCTCCGTCAACGTCGCGCTCCGCAAGAGCCTCGACCTCTACGCGCAAGTGCGCCCGTGCAAGACCTACCCCGGCGTGCGCACGCGTTTCGACGACGTCGACCTGATCGTCGTCCGCGAGAACACGGAGGACCTCTACGCCGGCATCGAGTACGAGCAGGGCTCTGAAGAGGTGCAGGAGCTGATCGACTGGATCAAGTCGAAGGGCGGCAAGCTCGCCAACGACGACGCCGGCATCTCGATCAAGCCGATCTCGATCACGGGCACGCGGCGGATCGTCCAGTTCGCATTCGACTACGCGCGCCGCAACGGCCGCCGCAAGGTCACGGCCGTGCACAAGGCGAACATCATGAAGTTCTCCGACGGCCTGTATCTCCGCGTCGCGCGCGAGGTCGCCGAGGAGAACGACGACATCGAGTTCGACGACCGGATCGTCGACAACATGTGCATGCAGCTCGTCCAGCGGCCGGAGGAGTACGACGTGCTCGTACTGCCGAACCTGTACGGCGACGTCCTCTCCGACCTCTGCGCCGGCATGATCGGCGGCCTCGGCCTCGCGCCCGGCGCGAACTTCGGCGAGGGCATCGCGATCTTCGAGCCCACGCACGGCTCCGCGCCGAAGTACGCCGGCCAGAACAAGGTGAATCCGATGGCGGAGCTGCTGTCAGGGATGCTGATGCTGCGCCACCTCGAGGAGGACGACGCCGCCGACAACCTCGAGCAGGCGATCGCCGAGGTGATCCGCGAGGGCAAGAGCGTCACGTACGACATGAAGCCGTCGCGCAGCGATCCGACCGCCGTCGGCACCAGCGAGGTCGCGGACGCCATCATCGAGAAGCTTGGAGCGCGAGTTGCGTAGGAAGGTCACCGTCATCGGGGCCGGCATGGTCGGCCGCACCGTCGCGCAGGAGGTCGCACGCCGCGACTACGCCGACGTCGTGATCGTGGACATCGTCGAGAACCTGCCGCAGGGCATCGCGCTCGACATCAACCAGGCCGGGCCGGTGCTCGGCTACGAGGCGAACGTCGTCGGCTCGAACAGCTACGAGGAGACTGCCGGCTCATCCGTCGTCGTCGTGACCGCAGGCGTTCCACGCAAGCCGGGCATGAGCCGCGACGACCTCGTCACGACGAACGAGAAGATCGTCGGCTCGGTCACCGAGCAGGCGATCGCACAGTCGCCCGATGCGATCCTGATCGTCGTCTCGAACCCCCTCGATGCGATGTGCCACGTCGCGAAGAACGTCGCGGGTTTTCCGAAGGAGCGCGTCTTCGGCCAGGCCGGCATCCTCGACACGGCCCGCTTCCGGACGTTCATCGCCTGGGAGACCGGCGCCTCCGGCAAGGACGTGCAGGCGCTCGTCCTCGGCGGCCACGGCGACCAGATGGTGTCGGTCGTCTCCGCGACGACGGTCGGCGGCGTGCCGCTGACGAAGCTCGCCGCGGACGGCAGGATCGAGGAGCTCGTCGAGCGCACCGCGAAGGGCGGCGGCGAAGTCGTGCAGCTGCTCGGCACGTCGGCCTGGTACGCACCGGGCGCCGCGACGGCGCAGATGGTGCACGCCGTGATGCTCGACGAGAAACGTGTGCTGCCGTGCACGGCGTACCTCGAGGGCGAGTACGGCATCGACGGCCTCTACATGGGCGTGCCGGTGAAGCTCGGCGCGGGCGGGATCGAGGAGATCGTTCAGCTCGAGCTGACGGATGACGAGCAGAAGCAACTGCAGCAATCCGCCGACGCGGTACGCGACGTCGTCGGCGTCCTGACGACGTAGCCAGTGGACCTCGGGCTCAAGGGGCGCACGGCGATCGTCTGCGGCGCGTCGTCCGGCATCGGGCTCGCGACCGCCGAGGCGCTCGCCGCCGAGGGCGCGAACGTGACGATGTTCGCCCGACGCCGCGACGTGCTCGAGCGCGAAGCCGACCGGATCGGCGCCCTCGCGGTGCGCGGTGACGTCACCAATCCGCGCGACCTGAGTACTGTCGTCCAGCGCACCGTGGAGGCGTTCGGCGGCCTCGACATCCTCGTCTGGAACAGCGGCGGCCCGCCGCCCGGGCCTGCCACGGCGATCACCCGCGAGACGCTCGAGGAAGCCGTCGAGCTCCTGCTCGTCCCGCTCGTGCGGCTCGTCGAGCTCTGCCTCCCGCACCTCGTGGACAGCCCTGCCGGCCGCATCCTCGTCTTCACGTCGAGTGCCGTGAAGGAGCCGAGCGGGCACCTCGCGCTCTCGAACACGGTCCGCCCTGGCGTCACCGGTTGGGCGAAGACGCTCGCGCGTGAGCTCGGCCCGCAAGGCGTGACCGTCAACTGCGTCGCGCCCGGTCGCATCGACACCGCGCGGCTGGCGCATCTCTACCCCGATGGTCCGACCGAGGCCGACCTGCAGGAGATCGCGCTCGGCCGCTGGGGAACGCCGCAGGAGTTCGGCGACGTCGCGTGCTTCCTCGCCTCGGACCGTGCGCGCTACGTGACTGGCACGACCGTCACCGTCGACGGCGGCCTCGCCCGCGGGCTGCTCTGATGGGCCGCTGGTTTTCGCCGCTGCGGCTCGCCGCGGCGGGCGCGATCCTGCTCGTCGCCGTCTTCGCGTACATGGTCACGCGGAAGAGCGACAAGCTGCTCGAAGTCCCCGACCCGGCGCACCCGCTCGCAGGCCTCATCTCCGTGCCCGGCAGCAGCGGCCGGCAGAACGGCGGCGGCATCTACTACGTCGACGTCGTGCTGCGGAAGGCCTCGTTGCTGCAGGCGGCGTTCAAGAGCTTCAGGCCGGAGGGGGCAGACCTGATCGCGGAGAAGGACTTCGTCCCGACCGGGCTGACGTACTCGCAGCAGCTGAAGATCGACGACGAGACAATGAAGGTCTCGCAGAGGAAGGCGTCGGTAGTCGCGCTGCGCACGCTCGGCCTCAAGTTTCCCGCGCGCGAGGGCGGCGTTCGCGTCGCAGCGATCGACTCCGACTCGCACGCGCGCGGCGTGCTCCGGACCGACGACATCGTCGTCGCCGCAGACGGCCGAAAAGTCGCGACGGCGCTCGACCTCTTCAAGGCGCTCTCCCGCCATCGTCCCGGCGACGTCGTCCAGGTCGTCGTCCGACGCGGCGGCAAGCTGCTGAGTTTCCGCATCCGGACGGTCGCGGACACGCTCACGCCACGACGGGCGCTCATCGGGTTCGCACCGATCGAGGTCATCTCCGCACGCCTGCCCTTCCCGGTTCACTTCGGCCTCCGTAACGTCGGGGGCCCATCCGCGGGCCTCGCGTTCGCGCTCGAGCTGCTCGAGCAGCGCGGGCGTGACGTCGACCGCGGCCTGAAGATCGCGGCCACGGGCGAGATCCAGCTCGACGGCAGCGTCACCAGCATCGGCGGCGTGAAACAAAAGACGATCGGGGCGCGCCAGGCGCATGTCGACGCGTTCCTCGTGCCGGTGGATGGGGACAACGCCAAGGTCGCCAAGCGCTACGCGCATGGCCTGCGGATCATCCCTGTGAAGAACTTTCAACAAGCGTTGCAAGCGCTGGCAACGCTGCCCGCGAAAAGTTAGCCAGGGCCACTTTTCGGCCCTTTCGAAACTCCAGGAAATTGCACAGTTTTCAGCCGCGGCAACTCTTGTCAGGCGCGCAACCCCTCGTAGTATCCCGCCTTGTCACTGCGGCCCCTCCGAGGATTCAGGTAGGAAAAACTTGAGCAAGCGGACCCAACAGACGTGCGACGACTGCTACTTCCGGCGCGCCGGACTCTGCGCTCTTCCGAGCGACGCGCCGTGCCCGACCTTCAGGCTGCATAGCCGCGGCTCGCTGGTGCCGCCGCGGCAGCCTCGCCTCGTGCCGCGACCGCTGCGCTGAGGCGGCGGACCCCCTCACGGATCTCGTCCGGCGACACGTAGCTGAACGCGAGCCGCACGGTGTTCGCGGCGCCGCCGAAGTCGGTGCCGGGAACGACGGCAACACCCGGTGTGCCGCGCAGCTCACCCGGTAGCTCGAGCCAGACGAAGTAGCCGCCCTGCGGCCGGCTCCAGGTCGCGCCCGGCAGCTCTTGCTCCAGCGCCTCCAGCATTGCGTCACGGCGGGCTCGCAGCAGCTCGCGGACACGCGCGAGGTTCGAGCGGAACTGGCCGCGCCGCAGAAACTCGTAGACCGTCGCCTGCCCGAGCAGCACCGGGGTGATGTACGTCGAGACCGCAATCGCCTCGAGCTCGGCGTCGAGCGCCTCCGGCAAGATGAAGTACCCGACGCGCAACCCCGGCGCGATTGTCTTGGAAAACGACGACGAGTAGACGACGCGCTCGCCGCCGTCCAGCTCGAACAACGTCGGCGGCGCCTCGCCTTCGAAGCGGACGCGACCGTACGGATCGTCCTCGAGCACGAGCAGGTCGTGCTCGCGCGCGAGCTCGACGACGCGCTTGCGGCGCTCGACGCTGAGCGTGCGTCCGCTCGGGTTCTGGAACGTCGGAATGGTGTAGAGAAACGCGGGCTTCGGGCCGGCGCCGAGCGCTTCGGCGAGTGCGTCGGGGTCGAGGCCCTCGTCGTCCATCGCGATGGGCGTGATCTCCGCGCCTCGCGCGGCAAGCAGCTTGAGCGGCCGGTCGTACGTCGGCTGCTCGACGAGCACGCGGCCGCCGGCGAAACGGTCGGCGAGGAAGGCGATCCCCTGGAGCGACCCGTTCGTCACCAGCACGCGGGCCGGCTCGACACCATGCCGCTCGGCGATCCACTCGCGCAGCGGCTGGTAGCCGCCGACAGGCCCGTACGACAGCACGGTCGTCCCGTCGCGCTCGATTGCAGCGCGCGCGCAGTCGGCAAGCTCGTCGACCGGGATGCACTCCGGGGCAGGAATCCCGCGCGCGAGCGAGATCGTGTCCATAGCCCGAGTGTAGAGCTAGGCCCGGGCGCCGAAGCGGTCCGCGACCAGCTGCGCGACTTCGGTCGGCGTGGTGCCGACCTCGATGCCGACAGCCTCGAGCGCTTCCTTCTTTGCCGTCGCGGTGCCCGAGGAGCCGGAGATGATCGCCCCGGCGTGGCCCATCGTCTTGCCCGGAGGTGCTGAGAAGCCGGCGATGTAGGCGAGCACGGGCTTCGTCACGTGCTCCTGCACGTAGCGCGCCGCCTTCTCCTCCTCGTCGCCGCCGATCTCTCCGACCAAGACGATCAGCTCCGTCTCCGGGTCGGCCTCGAAGCGCGCGAGCACGTCGATGAACGACGAGCCGACGACGGGATCGCCGCCGATGCCCACGATGGTCGAGTTCCCGAGGCCGAGCTGTGTGAGCTCGTGGCCGATCTGGTACGTCAGCGTTCCGGAGCGCGACACGAGCCCGATCGCACCCTCCGAGAAGATCTCTGCGGGGATGATCCCGACGTTGGCCTTGCCGGGAGAGAGCACGCCCGGGCAGTTCGGTCCGATCATCGTCACGCCCTTGTCGCGTATGTAGGTGTACACGCGGAGCATGTCGTGCGCCGGAATGTGCTCGGTGATGCAGATGACGGTGTTGACGCCCGCGTCGACCGCCTCGTAGACAGCGTCGGTCGCGAAGCGCGCCGGCACGAAAATCAGCGTAGTGTTCGCACCGGCCTCTGCGACGGCTTCCGCGACGGTGTTGAAGACCGGGATGCCCTCGACGTCCTGGCCGCCCTTCCCGGGCGTGACGCCAGCGACGACGTTGGTCCCGTAGTTGCGGTTGCGCAACCCGTGGAAGCGGCCCTCGCTCCCGGTCAGCCCCTGGACGACGAGGCGCGTCTCGTTGTCGACGATGACCGCCACTACTTCTGGCTCCTTCGTGCCTCGAGCAGGATCGACTCCAGCGCGAGCATGCCGTCCTCGATGCGGTCGGCCAGCAGCTCCTTGATGCGCGCGGCCGAGTCAGGCGGCGTGTCGACGCGCTCGAGCCAGGCGTCGACGCTCTGGCGGCGCTCGAAGCGTTGCACCTGCTCGACTTCGAAGCCGGCGTCGGTGATCAGCTCTTTCCACTCGTCTTCGCTGTAGCAGCGGACGTGTGTCGGGTCGCGCAGCCGCTCGGCCTCCTCCACCTGGTCGCCGCGGAAGACGTTGTCCTCGATCACGAGCAGGCGGTTGCTGACGCGCGCCATCTCGGCGACCGCCGCGGCGATGTCGGGAAAGTGGTGTGCCGCGATGCGGCACGTCACGACGTCGAAGCTGCCGTCCTCGAAGGGCAGGTGATCGGCCGGCGCGACGACGTCGGCCTTCATCCCGGGTGCCGGATCGACGGTGACCACGGTGCAACCCTCCTCGCGGAGTCGGCGCGCGACATGACCGCCGCCGGTCGCGACGTCGAGCACCTTCACGTCCGGGCCGGGCTCGCACCACTCCACCAGGAGGTCGAGATCGGGGCCTTCGCGGTGCGTCGGGCTCTCGCGGAACGCCTCGGCTCGCTGCGACCAGACGTCGGTCACGCGGCGAGCTCCACGGCGCGCTGGGCGGCGTCGAGCATCGTCGGCTCGACGTACAGGTTGGGCGGTGCGGCTTCGGCGAGGATCCTGCGGCCCTCCTCGGCGTTCGTGCCGTCGAGCCGGACGATGATCGGCAGCTCGATCTTCATCTGCTCGAGCGCCGTGAGGATGCCGCGCGCGACCTCGTCGCAGCGCGTGATCCCGCCGAAGATGTTGAAGAAGATGGAGCGGACCTGCTCGTCGCTCGTGATCACCTCGAGCGCATCGACGACGCCCTGCGCGTCGCCGCCGCCGCCGAGGTCGCAGAAGTTCGCGGGCCGGCCGCCGGCCACGACCACGACGTCCACAGTGGACATCGACAGACCGGCGCCGTTGCCGAGGATGCCGACGCTGCCGTCGAGCTTCACGTAGGTGACGCCCTTCTCGCGGGCGAGGCGTTCCTGCGGATCGGCCGCCTCGACGTCGCGCATCTCGGCGATGTCGGCGTGGCGGAAGAGCGCGCTGTCGTCGACCGTGAACTTGGAGTCGAGCGCGCGCACCTCGCCGTCGGGCGTGACGATCAGCGGATTGATCTCCGTCAGCATCGCGTCGGACTCGACGAAGCAGCGGTAGAGCTTCTCGACAATTGCGAGCAGCTGCTTCTGCTCGTTCGGATCGTCGATGCCTGCGCCGTAGATCAGTCGCCGCGCCTGGTACGGCTGGAAGCCCTCGAGCGGATCGACGTGCAAGCGCGCGAGCGCTTCCGGCGTCTCTTCGGCCACCTGCTCGATCTCGACGCCGCCCTCCTTCGTGAGCATGTAGAGCGGCTGCTTCGTGCCGCGATCGAACGTGATCGAGAGGTAGTACTCCTTCGCGATGTCGGACGCGCTCTCGATCCAGAGCTTGCGCACGACATGTCCGTTGATGTCGAGGCCGAGGATGTCGTTCGCCTTCGCCTCTGCGTCAGCGGGGCCTTCCGCGAGCTTGACACCACCGGCCTTGCCGCGACCGCCGGTCAGCACTTGCGCCTTGACGACGACCTGGCCGCCGATTTCCTCGGCGGCGGCGCGCGCCTCGTCCGGCGTCGTCGCCAAGCGGCCCTCGGAGACCGGAATGCCGAAGCGCTTGAAGAGCTCCTTGCCTTGGTACTCGTAGAGATCCACGGGCGCGGCGAGTGTACTCGCGCGCACCCGTGGATCGGCGCAGTCGGCGTTACGGTTTCCAGCCGCCGGTCAACGGCTCACCCATGCGAAGACCGAAGCGCTCGAGCAGGTCCGGAATGGTGTCGGGCTGGACCTCGAGGCCGTACCGCTGCGTCAAGTCGAGGAACTGCTCCGGCGTTGCCTGCGTGATCCCTCCGAGGTCGACAAGCTCCTGGAAGAAGCGCTCGAACCCAGCCGGAGAGATGAGCTCGAGGATCCGGCAAAGCTCGTCGCCGGCGTTCCAGAAGGTGTGCCACTGGTCGCGCGGCTTGAAGACGAGGTCGCCGGGGCCGGCCTCGACGACGTCGTCGCCGAGCAGCGCGCCCATCCGGCCTTCGAGGACGAAGCTGTACTCGTCCTCACGCGTATGGCGGTGCAAGGGCGCGGCGAGCGCACGCGGCGACATCGGGTGCTCCACGAGCGAGAAGCGCTCGCCCGCCTCCGGGCCGTCGATCAGGAACCGGACGTTGATGCTGCCGATGAACCCTTCGCGGGCATCGTCCGGGCCGACGATCTTGGTTTTCGTAGCGGTCTCTCCCATGTCGCTGCTCCTTTTGGTCGAACAGTCGTGTCTCGCAGAATCTATTGCAGAGCCCGTCGGATGTGTCAAGATTCAGTGAACATCGATGTCCGACCAAAGACGCCGCTACCGAATGACCCGCCGGGCAGAGCTCGAGGAGACAACACGCCGGCGGATCACGGAGAGTGCCGTCTCCCTGCACGAGCAGGTCGGGCCCGCACGGACGTCCATCACGGCGATCGCGGAACGGGCCGGTGTCCGCCGCTCGACCGTCTATCGCCACTTCCCGGACGAGAACGCGCTGTTCGACGCGTGCTCGTCACACTTCCGTGCGCTCAATCCGCCGCCGGACGTTCAGGCGTGGGCTGCGATCAAGGATCCCGCGGCGCGCACCGAGACCGCGTTGCGTGAGCTGTACTCGTTTTACGAGCGAACCCACCGGATGTACGACAGCCTGTTCCGTGACGAGACGCTCGTGCCGGCGGTTGCGCGCCGACTGCGCGATTTCCACGGCTACATGGACGCGATGCGCGACGCGCTCCTCAAGGGGCGAGGACGAGCACCCCGGCGGATGCGGGCCGCGATCGGCCACGCGATCGCGTTCGGCACCTGGCGTTCGTTGACGCAGGACCAGGGACTGACGAACGACGATGCAGCGGCTTTGATGTCGACGCTGGTGCGGACGGCTAGTCGCCGCTGACGACGCAGATGACCTGACCGGTCTTCACCGGTTGCCCCGGTGCGACGGACAGATCCGACACGCGCCCGGCGCGATGCGCGTGCACTTCGTTCTCCATCTTCATCGCCTCGACGATGCAGACGACCTGACCCGCCTGCACCTCCTCTCCTTCGACAACCTCGACGGCGAGGACGGTGCCCTGCATCGGGCTGACGATCGCGTCCTTGCCCGCGCCGCCGCCGATGCGTGCGCGCTCACGCTCGCGCCGGCGGCGCGCAAGCTCGGCATATGGTGGTTCCGGCCGGAGGACACGTACCTCGAACCGCTTGCCGTCGACTTCGACGTAGCGAACTACGGGGGTCTGGCTGCGAGAGGGGTCCGAACCCAGCTTTAGCGGTGTCCCGTTCGCGAACTCAGCCGCGCGCGCAGCCATCAGCTCCGACTCGACCAGCCCGTGGCACGTCTCGCCTTCGATGAAGCACGGATGCGTGAGCAGCGCCTTGTGGAACCCGATCAGCGTCTTCACGCCCTCGACCTGCAGCTCGTCGAGCGCGCGCAGCATCCGCCGGCGGGCGTGCTCGCGGTCGACGCCCTGGACGACGAGCTTCGCGATCATCGGGTCGTACTGCGGCGAGATCTCGCTGCCGGCGACGACACCGGAATCGACGCGTACGCCGGGACCGCTCGGCTCGTGGTAGGCGGTGATCGTTCCGGGCGCGGGTAGGAAACCGTTGCCGACGTCTTCTGCGTTGATCCGGCACTCGATCGCGTGCCCGGTCAGGCGCACGTCCTCCTGCCGCAGCGAGAGCGGCTCGCCGGCCGCAATCAGCACCTGCTCGCGGATCAGGTCGAGGCCCGTGACCATTTCCGTGACCGTGTGCTCGACCTGGATGCGCGTGTTCATCTCCAGGAAGAAGTACTCACCCTCGCGCGAGAGCAGCCCCTCGATCGTGCCCGCGCTCTGGTACCCGACCGCGCGCGCCGCGTCGACGGCGATCGCGCCGATCCGCTGCCGCAGGTCGTCGTCGACCGCCGGCGACGGCGTCTCCTCGACGAGCTTCTGGTGACGGCGCTGGATCGTGCAGTCGCGCTCGCCGAGGTGGATGACGTTGCCGTGCGCGTCGGCGAGCACCTGCACCTCGACGTGGCGCGGATCCTCGAGGTAGCGCTCGACATAGACGGCGGAGTCCGAGAAGTACGCCTCGCCCTCGCGCTGCGCCGACTCGAGCGCGCGCTCCGCCTCGTCGGCGCCGCGCACGACCTTCAGCCCCTTCCCGCCGCCGCCCGCCGACGCCTTGATCGCGATCGGCCAGCCGAGCTCGTCGCCGAGACGCCGCACCTCGTCCGCCGTCTCGACGCGGTCGGTCACGCCGGGGACGATCGGAACGCCGGCCGCGCGCATCCGCTCGCGCGCTTCGATCTTCGACCCCATCGCCTCGATCGCGGCGGGCGGCGGCCCGATCCAGACGATCCCCGCGTCGACACAGGCCCGTGCGAAGGACGCGTTCTCGGCCAGGAACCCGTACCCGGGATGGACCGCCTCCGCCTCCGCGCGGCGCGCCACGTCCAGGATCGCGTCCTGCTTCAGGTAGCTCTCGACCGCATACGCCTCGTCCGCGTACGCGACGTGTGCCGAGTTGCGGTCGACGTCGGTGTAGACCGCGACCGTCGCGATGCCGAGCTCGCGCAGCGTCCGGAAGACGCGAATCGCGATCTCCCCCCGGTTCGCGACGAGCACTTTGCTGAAAACGGCCATTGCCCCTCTATTCTCCAGGCGGTGAGCCTTCCGGACGCACTGACGGTCGCCCGCGCCGTCTCAGTCCCCTTCGTCGTCCTGCTCTACGCCTGGAACTTCGACGGCCACAACTACTGGGCGACCGCGCTGTTCGCGGCCGCGATGGCGACGGACTGGTTCGACGGCCGGATCGCGCGCAGCCGCGGCCACTCGTCGCCGCTCGGCTCGCTGCTCGATCCCGCGGCCGACAAGATCCTCGTCCTCGCCGTGCTGATCATGCTCGTGGAGCAGGGCGTGGCACCGGGCTGGATGGTGGCGCTGATCGTCGTGCGCGAGTTCCTCGTGACCGCGTTGCGGCTGGCCGCGCTGGAGCGCGGCGTCGTGCTCGAGGCCAGGGATCTGGGCAAGCTGAAGACGTGGTCGCAGGCGCTCGCCGCGGCGATCGGCGGCTTCGCGGCCGCGGGCGCCTGGCGCGACGGGATCGCCTGGTGGGCGCTGCTCGTCGCCCTCGTCCTGACGTGGATCTCAGGGCTCGACTACGCCCGCGTCGCGCCACGTCTGTGGCGTGGCGGCGCGCCCGCCTGAGCCCAGCCCTTCCGCACGCCACGGGCTCGGCGCGGCCGTCTCGGCATCCTCCTCGGCGAGGGCTTCGAGGATGGCCTTGCGCTCCTCATCGCTTGGCTGCGGGCTGATTTCGACGGCCATTCAACGGTCATTAAAGAGATAAAGGGAGCCGCCGATAGGGACGGGGTATGCGCCGCCGCTTCCTTCCGCATGTCTGCATGCTCGTCACGCTCCTCGCGTGGTCGTCGACGGACGCCGCCGCCAAGTCGGTGACCTCGTGGGCACAGGCCGAGCTGAGAGCAGTGGTTGCTGCTGGTCTCATGGCGAAGGAGGCGGCGGCGCGTCCGAACGACCCGCTCACGCGCGGCGAGCTCGACACGCTGAGTGCGGGCCTGCTCCACACGGTTCCGGCGAAGCCCGGCACCTCGACCGCCGCCGTCACGATCAGCGCGCTCGACGCCAAGCTCATCAGCACGCTAGGCGTGGCAGACGCGGCGAAGCTGTTTACGCAGAACGCGAAGAGCGCGGGGCTGACGCCGCCGTCGCGCTTCGGCACCGAAGCTGTCGCGCGGCTGCTGGGTCTGCGCACCAACCATCCCGCGTCGCTCGACGCGCTCGAGCTGTCGCCGAACGAGCCGGCGAGCCACGCCGAGGCCGCATATTCCGCGGCGCGCATCCTCCACTTCGGCGCCTGGGACTCGGCGTCGACGGAGCAGCTCGCGCAGACGTTCCTGCTCCCGGCGTACACGCCCTGGCAGAAGCAGGTCCTCAACACGGCCGTGCATTTCATCGGCTATCCGTACGTCTGGGCCGGCGAGAGCGAGAGCACGACCTCGCCGTACGGTGCGCAGCCACACGGCGGCTTCGACTGCTCCGGCTTCGTGTGGCGTGTGTACAAGCTCGAGACGTATCCGAAGGAGGGCAAGCTCGCGGACGCCCTCAAGGGACGGACGACCTACGCCATGAGCGGCGAGGTGCCCGCCGCGAAGCGGATCTCACTCGCCAAGCTGCAGCCCGCCGACGTGATCTTCTTCGGCGCCGCGGGGCCGAAGTCGAAGCCCGCGCAGGTCAACCACATGGGCATCTATCTCGGTAACGGCTGGTTCATCCATTCCTCGGAGTACGGCGTCGCGGTCGCGCAGCTGAGCGGCTGGTACGCGCAGCGCTTTGCGTGGGGCCGGCGGCCGCTCGCCGAAGCCGGCCTCGTTTCCGCTTCGTAGGCCGTAATTCGCCGAAATCCCCCGCTCGGGTGATGGATCGGACTCCCCCGCCCGAAAGAATCCCCCGCGTCTCGCGTCAACGGAGGGGAATGCGCGCAATGTTGCAGTGGAAGCCAAAGCTGATCGCTCTGATGGCCGTCCTGGTGCTGCTGGCCGCACTGCTGGGCCAGTTCACGTGGGAAGCGTTCGCCAACCAGTTCACCTGGTAGCAGTCACGCCATGAGCGCACAGGCGGTCACGCCCCGCCGGCTGAACACCCTGATCGTCTCCGTCTGCCTGGCGGGGCTCGGGATCCTCGTCGCGGCGGCGTACGACTTCGCGACGACGCCGCACAGCGGGCGGACGCTCATCTCGCTCGCCGCCCTGACGGCGGCGGCGACCCTGGCGGAGCGGTTCCCCGTTCCCGTCAACGTCGAGAGCGGCGGCGGTGTCGTCTCGCTGACGTTCGTGTTCGCGGTCGCTGCGATCGTGCTCTACGGCTGGGCGGCCGGCGCGCTGCTGCTGCTCGTTGCGACGGGCGCGATCCACGCGGCGCAACACCGTCCGTTCCAGCGCATCGCCTTCAACGTCGCCGTCCTGGCGATCGTCGCGCTCGTCGCCGGGTTGCTGATCGCGCCGATCAACGGCGGCAGCGTCGGCGCGCTCGTGTCACGCGTCCTGATCGCCGCGACTGCGGACTCCGTCGTGAACATCCTCTTCATCTCCGCCGCCATCGCGCTCAGCACCGGCCAGAGCTATCGCAAGCTCGTGCCGGCGAACCTGCGCGCGACGATCACGCCGTTCGCGTTCATGGCGTCGGCGGCGCTGATGCTCGTCGTCCTCTGGCAGCGGTCGCCCGTCCTGGCGCTGGCGTTGATCGGCCCGCTGCTCGCGATCTCGTTCTACCAGCGTTCGACGCACCGGGCACTACGCGCGATGCGGCTCGCGCTGACGGATCCGCTCACTGGCCTTGGCAACCACCGCCACTTCCACGAGCGGCTGCAGCGCGAGCTGATGCGTGCAGAGGAAGAGGGGACGCAGCTGACGCTCTGCTTCGTCGACATCGACGACTTCAAGAAGATCAACGACCGCTTCGGCCATCCGTCGGGCGACCGCGTGCTGTCGCAGGTCGCCGGCCGCTTGCGCCAGGGCGGCGAGGCGTTCCGGCTCGGCGGAGACGAATTCGCACTGCTGCTCGCCGACCATGACGAGGAGGCAGCACTCGACGCCGCCAACTCGATCGTCGAGCGGATCGCCTCCTTCGATCTCGACCACATCGGCCAGGCGACTGTGAGCGCCGGCCTCGCGACGTTTCCCGTGCAGGGCCACGGCCGCGACGAGCTGATCCGCCTGGCGGACAGCGCGCTCTACTGGGCGAAGGAGCACGGCAAGAACCGCGTGCGCTTCTACCGTCCGCAGCTCGTCGAGCTGTCGGAGCTGAAGCGGCTCGCCGCGGGGCCGGACAAGGCGGCGCGCTATCGCGCCGCGGCGTCGCTCGCGAACGCGGTCGACGCACGTGACACGTACACCGGCAAACACTCGGAGCGCGTGAGCGACCTTGCGGCGCGTGTCGCACAGCGGATCGGCGTCGATCCGGAGAGCGTCGAGCTGACGCGCCTCGCCGGCTCGCTGCATGACCTCGGCAAGCTCGCGATCCCGGAGGAGCTCCTGCGCAAGCCGGGCACGCTCACCGACTCGGAGCGACTCGTGCTCGAGCGTCATCCGCAGATCGGCTTCCGGATGCTGGACAGCCTCGGTGTCGACTCGGTCGCCGACCTCGTGCTGCACCACCACGAGCGCTGGGACGGCGCCGGCTATCCGGACGGCCTCGCCGGCGAGGACATTCCCCTCGGTGCGCGCATCATCTTCGTCGCCGACGCTTACGACGCGATGACCTGGGACCGCGTCTACCGGCCCAAGCGCTCCCCGCAGGCGGCCCTCGCAGAGCTACGGCGCTGCGCCGGCACCCAGTTTGACCCGAACATCGTTGCGGCCTTCACGGAGGAGCTTGGCGTGAGCTCCTCCGTCAAGTCCGCGCGAGAACCTGCGGCTCTCGCCTCCTAGTTAGTTCCCGACGCGAGCGGGCAGGACCCGCGCATGAACAGAGAGCAGAGACGTCATCCCGAGAAGGAATCGTCGCCGCGGCCGCCGGAGGAGAAGGAGCTCGTAGACAAGAGCCACACCGAGGAAGAGCTCAGCGTCCGGGCGAAGTCGCAGCGGCACAAGAAGGTCACCGCCGACAAGTGGAACCAGTAGCGAGGACGGCCTAGCCAAGCGGCTGGGCCGTCCTTTCTACCGGGAGTTTCTACCGAAGCGTGCTAACTCGGCATCTGCCGATTTAGAAAAGACGAAAAACCGTTCGTACTGGCGTTACGACCTGGAGCGCGAGAGCGCGATCAACAAGCCGCGCGTAAAGCAGTTCGTTTAGACGTACTTCCGACGCGAGATCTCTTTGAATTTGACCGCGCGGAAAATTCTCTGCGTACGGATTGCGCAGTACCCCTCACGGCAGGCAGCCGGGCGCGTTGTTCCAGCGGGGTGGCGATTCGGTTCGGCTTCCGTCGCTGGCCGCCTCCCCCGGCACCGCGCCCCGGACTATGACTTTCAGTGGCGCCGGAGCTTTCGGTCGCGGCCGAGCCAGCGGTCATCGGGAAGCTGCCGAATCTCCTTCGGAGATGTCGCGCCCACGCGTTGGGAACTGTTGATTGCACAACTGGCTCGTCCGCTCTCGCGCTTTGCAGGTGGGTCCCACCAGAACTTCCACGCAGGCTTTGCGCTGATCGATGACACGAACAGCAAGAACAGCGCCACACCGGCCATGTCGATCGCGTGCCCGCAGACAGCACCGATCCCCACCAGCACGGCCAAAAAGACGAGTAGCGAGCGGGGCGGGCGGCCAAGTTGCAACATGCTCAAACTATAGGCACAGTCGCACAGCGCGCTCTTTTTTTCTTTGGTTAAGCGATGCGCCGCCCAAGTCGGCGAAGTTCCTTCGCCAGCACGACGCCTACACAGCCCGCCACCGAGATCGCCTCAAGAAGCGGAACTCTCAAAATGGGGATGAATCGCGGGGGCAAAAGAGCCGACCGCAGCGCGGATTGTGTGCGACTACAGCCCCACGACCCCTAACCCGGCCCGTTTCGTTGGGCGCGTCCGAGGGCCGTCGGGTGCACCTGCGGGTACGGGGGATACTGGTCCTTCTGAGATTCCGTTGGCGAGGAGGAGACGGGTGGCCGATAAGCAGCGTGAAGAGTTCGAGCGTCGCGTTGTGGCGCTCATTCGAAACCAACTCGAAGACATGGAGAAGGAGCACCCCGGCTACGAGATCGGCGACTTCGTTCTGACGTTCGAATTCTTCGACCCGCCGCTTCTTGATCCCGGTGAGGAACTCGGTGCTTGGGTCGGCGGGCGCTACGGCGGCTGGTGGCCTAACGGCCAGACGTTCGGAAGCTCCAGCAGTTGGTACGTGGATCGGAGACTCGTCTGGGACGCGTGGCTGTACGTCGATCGTAAGTGGAAAGAGGACGAGATGCGCCGCGAAAACCGGCGGCTTGACAACGATCAGGAAGCGGATGTCGATGGGTAGTGCTCGTCATTTCCGAGTCATCTACGCAGCACGACCTTGAGTGCGCGCACTCGGCGCTAGGGCCTCAGAGTGGGATGTTGCCGTGCTTGCGCCGCGGGCGCGGCTCTTGCTTCGTCAGCGCGGTCTCCAGGGCGTCGATGAGCACTGGGCGCGTGCGGCGAGGCTCGATTACCTCGTCGACGTAGCCTCGCTCCGCCGCCGTGTACGGATTCGCGAAGCGCTCGCGGTAGTCCTCGATCAGCTCCGCGCGCCGCGCTTCCGCGTCGTCCGCCTCCTCGAGGTCCTTGCGGAAGATGATGTTGACCGCACCCTCGGGCCCCATGACGGCGACCTCGGCCGTCGGCCACGCGAAGTTGAAGTCGGCGCGGATGTGCTTCGAGCTCATGACGTCGTACGCGCCGCCGTACGCCTTGCGCGTGATCACCGTCAGCTTCGGAACGGTGGCCTCGGCGTACGCGTACAGCAGCTTCGCGCCGTGGCGGATGATCCCACCCCACTCCTGCTGCGTCCCGGGGAGAAAGCCCGGCACGTCCACGAACGTGACGAGCGGGATGTTGAAGCCGTCGCAGAAGCGCACGAAGCGCGCAGCCTTCACCGACGAGTCGATGTCGAGCACACCCGCCAGTGAGCGCGGCTGGTTTCCGACGACGCCGACGGGATGCCCGCCGAGCCGTGCGAAGCCGCAGATGACGTTCTCGGCCCAGAGCTCGTGCACCTCGAGGAACTCGCCGTCGTCGACGACGCGGCGCACGACGTCGTGCATGTCGTACGGCTTGTTCGGATTGTCGGGGATGAGCGTGTCGAGCTCCGGCTCCTCACGGTCGCGCGCGTCGGACGGCTCCGTGTATGGCGGCGGATCGAGATTGTTCTGTGGGAGAAACGACAGCAAGTAGCGCGCGTCCTCGAGACACGCCTGCTCGTCCGCCGAGCTGAAGTGCGCGACGCCCGACTTCGACGCATGCGTCGACGCGCCGCCGAGCTCTTCGAACGTCACCTCCTCGCCGGTCACCGTCTTCACCACGTCGGGGCCGGTGATGAACATGTACGACGACCCCTCCACCATGAACACGAAGTCCGTGATCGCGGGCGAGTAAACGGCGCCGCCGGCGCACGGGCCCATCACCAGCGAGATCTGCGGGATCACACCGGAGCACTGCACGTTCCGCCAGAAGATCTCCGCATAGCCCGCGAGCGAGACGACGCCTTCCTGAATGCGCGCGCCGCCGGAGTCGTTGATGCCGATCACCGGGCAGCCGTACTTCAGCGCCAGGTCCATGACCTTGCAGATCTTCTCGGCGAACACCTCGCTCAACGAGCCGCCGAACACGGTGAAGTCCTGCGAGAACACGAACACCTTGCGCCCGAAGATCGTCCCGTAACCCGTGACGACCGCGTCGCCGTAGGGCCGCCGCTCGAGCATCCCGAAGTTCGACTCGCGATGGCGGACGTAGCGGTCGAGCTCGACGAACGAGCCCGGATCGAGCAGCTCGACGAGGCGCTCGCGCGCGAGCAGCTTCCCTTGCTGCCGCTGCCGCTCGATCGCCTTCTCCGTGCCGGCATGCTCCGTCTCGTCGCGGAGCTGCTCCAGGTGCTCCAGCTTCGCCTCGGTGGAGTCGGCGCGGTCGTCCGTTGTCGCCATGGGCGGAGCCTAGTATGGCTGTCGAGTGGACGAGTTCCGGCTCCTGGGCCCGCTCGAGGCGGTGGTCGACGGGACGCCCGTCCAGCTCGCTGCGGCGAAGCCGCGCGCATTGCTCGCCTTGCTGCTGCTGAGCCGCAACCGCGTCGTCTCCAGCGAAAGACTGATCGACGAGCTCTGGGGGGACGACCCGCCGGCGCAGGCGGCCAAGTCGCTGCAGGTCTACGTCTCGCAGTTGCGCAAGGCGCTCGGCTCCGATCGCCTCGTCACGCGTGCTCCCGGTTATCTCCTGCGTGTCGATCCGGGCGAACTCGATCTCGACCGGTTCGAGCAGCTCCGGCGCGAGGGACGGCACGAAGAAGCGCTTGCGCTCTGGCGCGGGCCGCCCGAGCCCGTTGCCGCTCATCTCGAGGGGCTGCGCCTGGAGGCGTACGAGGAGTGGCTGCACGACGCCGTCGAGTCCGGCCAGGGCGTGATCTCCGAGCTCGAAGAGCTCGTCGCGCGAGAGCCGTTGCGCGAGCGCCCGCGCGGCCTCCTGATGCTCGCCCTGTACCGCTCCGGTCGCCAGGCTGACGCGCTCGAGCTCTTCCGCCGCACCCGCGAGCTGTTCGTCGAGCAGCTCGGGATCGAGCCCGGCCCCGAGCTCCGCGAGCTGGAGCAGGCGATGCTGCGCCAGGACACCGACCTGCGCCTGAAACCGCCGGAGCGCGAGACAGCCGTCACGCGTAGGCGGCGAACGTGGCTCCTCGCCGCGGTGCTCGTCGTGCTCGCCGCCGCCGGGGTCGGCGCGGCGTTGATCGCGCGCGGCGGCAGCGACAAGAACGCGGCGCAGCCGTCAACTGCGGCGACGCCGGATAGGCAGCTGCGCGCGTTTGTGTACACCCTCGAGAACTTCATCCAGCAGTCACACGACGGTCGCGCAAACGCGCTTCGCGTTCTGGCCGGTGCGTTCGACTGCAGCCTGCCGCCGCAGGTCGCCGCGGCCCAGCTCGACAGCGTGCAGGAGAATCGCCAGAGCCTGCTCGAGCAGCTCGCCGCGCTGCGTGCGCCGGACAACGACACAGCGCTCCACGTCTCGGACCTCTTCCAACGCGCGAGCCATGCGTCGATCGCCGCGGACTGGATCTACCGCGACTGGCTTCGCACGAAGACGACGTGTGTCCGAGGAAGCAGGCCGCCCGCCGCGGCGCGGCGGGCGGATGCGCGGGCGACGACGATGAAGCGTCGCTTTCTCGCCGCATTCAATCCGCTTGCCGCAAGATTCGCGCGGCGCACGTGGCGTGTCGGCGAGCTCTAGCGCGGCAGCACATAACAGGAGCCGCGGTCGTATTGCAGCGACCACACCTTGATGAGCTCGAGCGGGACGATGTCCGTGCAGATGCGGCCGTCCGTCTTCGACCGAACATGCCAGACGCCGCGGGCGTCGGTGCGGAAGACGGTCGGCGCTGAGCCGAACGTCGCGATTGCATATGACGTGCCCGAGTACATCCCGTAGTAGGTCCTGCCGGCGAGCGGCGCGTGCGTCGCGCCGTACGCGGCGCGAAGCGCACGCCTCAGCGCCGGCGTCACCTCCATGTTCTCGGGCATCGAGTCATCGCCGCAGCCCAGTACGGGCGGCGTGTAGGCCGCGCCCGCCTGACCGTCGTGTCCCCAGGCCTTCGTCGAGACGCCGCCCCAGACGATCAGCGTGCTCCCGGTCCACACGGCCGTCGGCTCGAGGCGGGCAGGGAGCGGTCCGTCGGCGAAAGCCGTCCACTTCGTGTCGCCGACGATGAGGCTCGCTCCGCCACGCACGCCACCCCAGACGAGCACGCGGGCCAAACCGTCGTAGGTGACAACCTTGCCGACCCGACCGCGCGGCAGAAGGGGAAGCTTCTGCCAGCGATCCCTTGCCGGGCTGTACGCGAATACGTTGCGCGAGCTGGTCGTGATTACGACGCGCGATCCCGCCCTGACGGCGACGGCAGCGCGCAGCGGCGACGAGGCGATTCGCCGCCACGTGTTCCGCGCGGGGTCGTACGCCGCGGCCTGCGAGCCGGTGAACACCAGGTATCGCTTGCCGGTCCACACGGCCACCGGTCGCTGGTCGGCTGACAGCCGCGCGTTCGGCAACGGACGCCACGTGTTCGTCGCAGGGTTGTAAGCGACGCCGTCCGAGAACGCATCCCCGCAGCAGCCCCCGCCGAAGCCGAGCATTTCCGTACCCGTCCAGACGACCGCACCGAAGCCGTCATGCACGCGCAGGAGCGGCGAGCCGGCCAGCTCCCGCCACTTGTTCGTGCCGGGGTTGTACGCCAGGCGCGTCCCCTGACCCCAAACGAGCATCTCCGTGCCGGTCCAGACCGAGCTCAGGTGCATGAAGCCGGACGTCCTCGCAGGCGGCGAGAGCTTCCGCCACGCGTGCGCCTTCGGATCGTACGCCGCAGCGACGTTGACCCTCCCCGTCGCGAAGGGGTTTCCGCGCGAGTCGACGGCCGTCTGCTGATCGCGGCCGAAGACGATCATTTCCTTGCCCGTCCAGACGCTCGTCCTGGCGTCGAAGTCGGGCGTGATCGGCGCGGGCGGCAGGGAGTGCCAGCCGGTCGCGGCGACCACTGCGAGTGCGAGCTTGAGAGTGATCATTGCCGGACCATCGGCGTCTGCCGCCAAGCGCCGGTAAAGCGCCAGTAAAGTCGCCCGGTGAGCGTCGACCGCTCCACGATCTGGCCCTACCGCGACGGCGAGCCGGGCGAGTTCTTCTACCAGCGCTACGCGCATCCGACCGGTGTCGAGGCCGAGCGGGAGCTCGGACGCCTCGACGGCGGGCACGCCCTGCTCTTCCCGTCGGGCGCAGGTGCGACGACCGCGGCCGTCCTTGCCTTCATGGAGCCCGGGCAGACGCTGGCGCTCGCCGAGGGCGCGTACTTCGGCACCGGCGTGACGTTCAAGGAGCTCGAGCGCTGGGGCCTGCGCGTCGTCGAGTTCGACCAGACCGGTCTGCCGCCCGACGGCGCCGACCTCGTCTGGCTCGAGGCGCCGTCGAACCCGTTCCTGACGATGCCCGACCTCAAAGCCGCGGCCGCCCACCCCGGCCGCGTGCTCGTCGACTCGACCGCCGCGACGCCCGTGTACCTCCGGCCGCTCGAGCACGGCGCCGACTTCGTGCTCCACAGCGCGACCAAGTACCTCGCGGGCCATGACGACGCGCAGCTCGGCGCCGTCATCTGCAAGCGCGAAGCGGACGCGGCACGCCTGCTCGAGCTGCGCGGTCACACCGGCATCATCGCCGCGCCCGACCCGTGCTTCCTGCTGCTCCGCGGGCTGAAGACACTCGAGCTCCGCGTGCGGCGGCAGACCGACACGGCGACCGAGCTCGCCCACCGGCTGGAGGAGCATCCCAGCGTCGCGAACGTCCGCTACCCGGGCTTCGGCGGACTGCTCTCCTTCGACGTCGCCGGCGCCGAGGAGGCGCGCCATGTCGAGACGTCGCTCCGGCTGATCACCAACGCGACGAGCCTCGGCGGCGTCCACTCCCTGCTCGAGGCGCGCGCCCGCTGGGAGCCCGAGCGCGTCCCCCAGGGCCTGCTCCGTCTCAGCGTCGGCCTCGAGCCACCCGAGGCCCTCTGGGACGACCTAAAAAACGCCCTGGATTTTGACTTGCTAACTCCTGCTGATTCAAGCGGTGAGTGACCCAGGTGGTGCGTCGGACGGCTGCACGGGCAGAGCCCGCGCAGCCTCTATGAGAAATCCTTTTGCAAGGCTGCGCCTTGCAGGCATTTCTCACACGCGTAAGTAAGATTTCGCGCCTGGAGGGCGAAAGCCCTTCCTAGCCGGGAGACGCGTCGCCCAACGGTCCACCGGCGGACCCATCCCTCGCCCAAAAGGAGTCAGTTGTGGCTGCACGAGAAACCAAAACCCGAACGAGGCGGGCCGCTAGCCGCGCGCCCGCGAACGGCACGGTCGAAGTCAAGAAGCAGGACCTGCAGCGGTTGCTCGACGCTCTCCGCTCGGCGAGGGACGGAGAGACGGGCGTGCGGCTGCCGGCGCAGCAGAACGGGCCACTGGGCGACGTGGCGAAGGCGTTCAACCAGCTCTCGGAGCGACGCGAGGCGCTCACCGACGAGCTCGGACGCGTCAGCAAGGTCATCGGGCGCGAGGGCCGGATGACCGAGCGGGCGCAGCTCAAGGGCGTGAAGGGATCGTGGGCCGACTCGATCGCCTCGGTCAACTCGATGATCGAGGATCTCGTGCGCCCGACGATCGAGGTGTCGCGCGTGCTCGACGCGGTCGCCGAAGGCGATCTGTCGCAGAAGATGTCGCTGCAGATCGACGGCCGGCCCGTCCGCGGCGAGTTCCGCCGCATCGGCGTCACCGTCAACACGATGCTGGACCAGCTCAGCTCGTTCGCCTCGGAGGTCACCCGCGTGGCGCGCGAGGTCGGCACCGAGGGCGTCCTCGGCGGGCAGGCACGCGTCAAGGGCGTGTCCGGAATCTGGCGCGACCTCACGGACAACGTCAACTTCATGGCGAACAACCTGACCACGCAGGTGCGCAACATCGCGGAGGTCACGACCGCAGTCGCAAACGGCGACCTGAGCAAGAAGATCACCGTCGAGGTGAAGGGCGAGGTCCTCGAGCTCAAGAACACGATCAACACGATGGTCGACCAGCTCTCCTCCTTCGCGGACGAAGTGACACGTGTCGCTCGCGAGGTCGGCACCGAAGGGAAGCTCGGCGGGCAGGCGCAGGTCAAGGGCGTCAGCGGAACGTGGAAGGACCTGACGGACAACGTCAACTTCATGGCGACGAACCTGACGACGCAGGTGCGCGGCATCGCGCGCGTCGTCACCGCAGTCGCGAACGGCAACCTGAACCAGAAGTTCACGATCGAGGCGAAGGGCGAGGTCGCAGAGCTCGCCGACACGATCAACTCGATGATCGACACGCTCCGCGTCTTCGCCGAGCAGGTCACGACCGTCGCGCGCCAGGTGGGAACCGAGGGCAAGCTCGGCGGCCAGGCGGACGTGCCCGGCGTCGCCGGCACGTGGAAGGCACTGACCGACAGCGTCAACGGCATGGCCTCGAACCTGACGGACCAGGTGCGCAACATCGCCGACGTCACGACGGCAGTCGCGAAGGGCGATCTCTCGCGCAAGATGACAGTAGATGTGAAGGGCGAGATCCTCGCGCTCAAGGACACGA
>JBJMJR010000040.1:0-28598 GCA_045806245.1 Gaiellaceae bacterium
GACCAAGGTAGACCCTGAAGCCGACGGCGTCGTCCGACGACGTCGACCCCTTGAAGTTCGCCGACGTCGCCCACGGCGGAACGCTGCCGTGAAGCGTCGAGCGGCCGTTGCCCGGATCGGCGAATGCCGCCGGCACGAGCAGTAGCAGAACTGCGGCAGCAAGCGCTGCCCAGAGGTACGTCCTCAAGCTACTTCCCTCCCCGTTTTGTTTGACCCCACCTCGCCGGGACAATTCCGGCGGGCTGAGAGTAGCAGCGAAATATCGAAAGGGGAATGCCCGAGCTAACGAATTCCTGTATCGATAGAGAAATCGATACGAGAAACCCGACCGCCGCGAACACGCACCGATTGCGGCTCGAGCTTTCGGTCGGGCGTCGTGCTGTGCAGCCGTCTCACGCCGTACAGCCCCGCTGCCAGGCGCACGCGGTAACGCCCATCGGAGCCGGTCGTGACACGGGTGACGTCACGAGCAGCGCGTGAGAAGACGAGCGTGACGTGGGCAGCCGGCGCGTCGCACGGCTGTTCGGCCGCGCACACCGGTGTGACGGGGCCACGTGTGACGAGGCCGGCCACCGTCCCGAGCGAAGGCGACGCCTCTGCTCCGGCGCCGAGGGCCAGAGCGAGGCTCGAGACGAAGATCACGACGCGCATCGGCATCCAGACAGTAGATGCAAAAAAGAGGGCCGGCTTGCGGCCGGCCCTCTCGTCGTTTCCGCTCAGGTCCGCCTTACGGCGTGAAGTTACTGATGAAGGTGGACCAGTTGCCGAGCGCAGCCCGCGCGCCAGGCCCGTGCGTCGTGCCACCGCACGTGCCGAGCAGGTTGTCACCGGTGCCGCCGTCGAAGAACGGCCCGCCCCAGTCGGTGAAGTTGCACGCACGCGTGCTGGTGATCTCGCTGGCGATCCAGATCGTGTTGCCATCCACCGCTGCGGCGCCGTAGTCGCCCCAACGTGTGCGCGGCGGGTTCCCGACCTGGGACTTGTAGCTCGTGAAGCCGTCATCCGGCGCGGCACCTGCGCCGCCCGGGACGTCGTTCCACTCGCCGATGCCGGCATTGGCGTCGATCGACGCGTACGCGGCGCTCGGGTTGTTGCTCTCTCCCGTGTCGGTGAACGCCATGATCCCGCGTCCGTTGCCGAGAACGGCGAGTGCCGGATACGTGAAGTCGTGACCCGTCGATGCGAGATAGCCGGATTGCGCCACCTTGCCGGCGTTCGGGTTCACGATGTACCACGCGATGCCGGCCCTCGGCGAACCGCTGTCCGGGTTGACCTTCGTGTCGAGAGCTCCCCAGACCTTGCCGTTGGCGTAGAACACCTGCTGCATACGGGTGTCGTTCGAATCCGGCGTCGAGATCACTTCGGATCCCGGCGCACCGGCCTCGAGCGCCCAGCAGCCGACGAAGTGGCCGAACTGCGCCGAGAGCACTGTCGTCGTGTCGTTGATGCAGTGACCGAGCGGGGCATTGATGCCCGGCGCGTTGCCGTGGCCGGGCTGCTGCTGCTTCGGCGGGATCGCGTAGGTCCCGACGTCGAGCAGTTTCGTGCCGAGGCTGAGTGATGGTGTCGTGTTCAGCGATGACGTGTTCCGAAGTGTCCAGAGCACGATCTGGTTCGACACGTAGTTTCCGCCTGTGCCGGCCTTCGGATGCGTTGCCTCGTCGGCCGCGTTCGAGCTCAGGAAGTACTCCGTACCGCCGTTGTCGGCGTTGAACGAGCCGGGCGGAGACTGCGCGGGCCAAACGGTGAAGCCCGGCTGAGTCGTCCCTGCGTCGCTCGGAGCATTCACCATGCCGCTCGTGTCGAGATGCTGCATCGTCACGCCTGCGGCACCTGCGGCGAGCTGCGCCTTCGAGAAAGCGTAGATCTGCGCGCCGGAGAAGCCGTTGCAGCACCACGGATACGCATTCGTGGTGATGTAGAACCCGTTGGCGTCCGCACCAATGTGCGGGTAGTCGCCGAGGAACGGGCCGGGGTTCGTCCCACCGATGTTCGTACCGTCGTTCGTCACGTCGACGCGGTAAATGTTCCAGCGACCCGTCGGGTTCGATGTCTGCGAGACGGCCAGGTCGAGGTGGTTGACCGCGGTGAAGCCGCCCGTCGTCGAGTTCGTCTCGAGCGTCAGCACCACGACGAAGAAGCGCTGCGTCGCGGCGTCGTACAAGCACGAGGGATCAGTCACAAACTGTCCGAAGTGGTTCGGCTGACCGTTCGCGACGCTCCGATTGACGGCCGGCGCATAGCCGTAGAACGAGTTCAGGTCGACCGCGTGGTTCACGTTCCGTGCGAAGCCCGAGACGATGTTCGTCGACGTGTTGTCGGGTAGCGCGGAGTGACCCGCCGTGTCATAGACGTTCAACACGTCGTTCACGGCCTCGACGACGTAGCCGTTGCCGGCGCACATCCCCTGGTCCGGCGGCTCGACGGAGAACTGGTTCCCTCCACGGGCGTAGCGCTGTTGGTAGAGGTTCAGTCCCTCGAAGCCGGAGTTGAACTTCGGGTTCGACTTGGCCCGCTTACCCGTCGTCGTGGCGACGCCGACAGCGGCGCCTCCAGCCGACAGGCTGCGGTCGACGATGTTGCCACTGTAGGCATCGGGACTGTCTTCGTCCTCTTGCGCGGGGAACTCGTTTCCGCCCGTCCCGTCCCACGGCGTAAACGCCCCGGTCGAAGGCGAGCCGGTTCCAGCCTTCGGAACAAGCGTCCCACCCGCACTCGCGCCTGCTGCGGTGCCAGCCGAGGCCGTCAGCACTCCGACGACCATTGCCAGCACTGCAAGCAGAGCAAGCTTCGTCCTTCCTCTAAGTCGCATTCTCTCCCCCATGGAGGTGGATGGAGGCGGCTCGATATGCCCTCATCGCCGCCCGGTCAAGTGGATATATGCGCGGGTCGGCCTAGCAAAGTCAATGTACGTTTCTCGATCTCGTTTGCGAAGAAGAGCGTCCGGTCATGAGATCGATGTGACAGACAAGAAGAACTCAGGCGAGCTCACAGACGAAGAAGTCGAGCGGCAAAACGGCGAGGAGCTACCGGATCGCGAAGTCATGTCCCTGATCACGCCCCCGACTGGCGCGGACGGGATCGCGACCATCGCGCCGGACGAGCCGCCGGCTTCGCCGTGAGGCCCGGCTAGCGCGAGTGCGGCTTGGCCATCGCCCTGTAGTCCAGGGCCTGGTCGAGCACGTCATCAGCGACGCCGCGCTCCCGCGCGATCTCGCGGAGGGAGCGCCCGCTCGCAGCGGCTTCCTTGACGATCTCGGTTGCGGCGTCGTACCCGATGTACGGATTGAGCGCCGTCGCAGCCGACAGCGTCAGCTCGGCGTAATGCTCGCACGTCTCGCGGTTCGCCTCGATCCCGTCGACGCACCGTTCGGCGAGCAACCGCGACGCGGAAGCGAGCAGCTTGATCGAGTCGAGCAGATTCCGCGCCAGGAGTGGCACGAACACGTTCAGCTCGAAGTGACCCTGCATGCCGCCGACGGTGATGGCGGCGTCGTTGCCGATCACCTGCGCGGCCACCTGCGTGACGACTTCCGGGATGACCGGGTTGACCTTCCCCGGCATGATCGAGCTGCCTTTCTGCAGCTCGGGGAGGAAAATCTCCGCGAGGCCCGCGCGCGGCCCCGAGCCCATCAGACGGAGGTCGTTCGCGATCTTCGTCAGCGAGACGGCCACGGTCTTCAGGGCGCCCGACGCCTCGACGAGACCGTCGCGCGCGGCCTGGGCTTCGAACGGGTCGGCAGGCGCAGAGATCGTGAGCCCGGTGTCGTCGGTGAGACGCCGGCGCACGCGCTCGGCGAACTGCGGATGGGTGTTCAGCCCGGTCCCGACGGCTGTCCCGCCGAGCGGGATCTGGCCCACTCGGCCGAGCACGCCCCGGACGCGCTCCGCCCCTTGCCGCACTTGGGCGCCGTAGCCGCCGAACTCCTGACCGAGCGTGACCGGCACGGCGTCCATCAGATGCGTGCGGCCCGACTTGACGATGTCGTCGAAGTCGCGTGCCTTTGCCTCGAGCGAGACCGCGAGCTTGTCGAGCGCCGGCAGCAAGTCGTTCGTGAGCTCGTCCAAAGCCGCGAGATGCACTGCGGACGGGAACACGTCGTTCGACGACTGGCCCATGTTCACGTCGTCGTTCGCGTGCACGTCGCCACCCGCAAGCGCGGCCATGACTTCGTTCGCGTTCATGTTCGACGACGTGCCCGAGCCGGTCTGAAAGACGTCGATGGGGAACTGGTCGTCGAGCTCGCCCGCCGCGATGCGGTCGCCCGCCTCGGCGATGCGCTGCGCCTTGTCCTCCTCGAGCAGGCCGAGCTCGGCGTTGACGCGCGCGGCGGCAGCTTTGATGCGGCCGAGCCAGCGCGCGACGGGCGCAGGAATAGGCTGGCCGGAGACGGGGAAGTTCGCGACCGCTTTCTTCGTCTCGTTCCCCCAGAGCTCCCGTCGTTCCTCGGTTTGCGCCATCAAATCGAGTTTACTGGCGGCATGCGGGCGCGAGACCTCGGCATCGCCATCGGTGACGGCCAGCCGGGTCGCCGGAACGCAATCACCGACGTCGACGGCGTGCTCGTCGGACACTCGACGCTGGTCGAAGGAGACGACGTGCGCACCGGCGTCACCGTGATCGTCCCACCCGAGACGCCGCTCTTCGCCGGCTGTCACCGCCTGAACGGGAACGGCGAGCTGACGGGTCTCGAATGGATTCGCGAGTCAGGTCTCCTGACGACGCCCGTCGGGATCACGAACACGTTCAGCGTCGGCGTGGTGCGGGATGCGATCGCCGCGCGCTCGGCCGACCTCGACGGCTGGTCGCTGGCCGTCGTCGGCGAGACGTTCGACGGCTTTCTGAACGACATCCGCGCGCAACGAATCGGCGCCGATCACGTGCAGGCGGCGTTCGACAATGCCTCGGAGCTCGTTGCCGAAGGAAACGTCGGCGGCGGGACTGGGATGGTGTGTCACGGCTTCAAAGGCGGCATCGGCACGTCGTCTCGCGTCGTCGGCGCATACACGATCGGCGTGCTCGTGCAGGCGAACTACGGCCGGCGCGAGCGCTTGCGCGTGAACGGCGTGCCTGTCGGGGAGCTGATCGGCGACGCGATCCCGAACCCGAAGGAGGGCGACGAGTCCGGCTCGATCATCGGTGTCGTCGCGACGGATGCCCCGCTGTTGCCGCACCAGTGCGATCGCCTGGCGCAACGCGTCGGCCTCGGCGTCGGCCGGATGGGCGGCACGGGCGCGATCTCGAGCGGTGACCTGTTCCTCTCGTTCGCAACGGGCAACCGCGAGCTCGGCACGGAGAAGGGCGAGCTGCCGCTACGCATGCTCGGCGAAGGCGAGATCAGCCCTCTCTACGACGCGTTGATCGACGCAACCGAAGAGGCGATCCTCAACGCCATGCTGGCCGCCGAGACGATGACCGGCTGGCGCGGCAACACCGTCTATGCGCTGGACGGCGAGCTGCTGAAAGAGACGCTCAGGCGATCCTGAGCCGGCGCCGCTCGAGCGGGCGGGCGCGCAGCGCGCGGCGGTCGCCCTCGCTCAGGTCGTCGACGGGGGCCCAGCCGACGTAGCCGCACCGAGGACATTCGGGGTTGGCCTTCCGCAGCGGGGTGGGGTCTGCCTGACGATGACTGCCGCAGCGGAGGCACTCGACCACGAGCGGCTCCATAGGCGCATTCTCGTCCGGGCGGGGTACCGGGCCTCCCCCGGGAGGGTGATCAGGCCGTCTCGGCCAGGCGCTCGGCCGCCTGCAGGAGCTCGTCCCAGGTGCGCAACTTGACCCGCGGCCGCCCGAGCTTCTCACCGGCCGACCGCTCGAGCTCGTCGATCGTCGTCCAGCCCGAATAGATGACCGCGCGCGCACCGCGCTCCTCGAGCAGAGACTCGACCGCCTCGGGGGTCGCCTCGTCCTTGTGTGTCAAGCGCCCGGACTCGACGTCCTCGAGCAGGCGCGCCACCGTCTCCGTCGCGTCCTTCTTGTTCGTGCCGATGATGCCCGTCGGCCCGCGCTTGATCCAGCCCGCGCAATACGTGCGCTCAGCATCGGTCACGCGGCCGCCGTCGTTGCGGATCGTGCCGCGTGCATCGTCGAACGGGACGTCGGGGAGACCGACGCCGCGATAGCCGACACTACGGAAGACCAGACCGCACTCGAGCGACTCGTGCTCGTCGGTGGCAACGGCGACGAGCGTCCCGTCCTGCTCCTCGAGCCTGTTCCGAACAAGCTCGATCGACTCGACGGCCCCTTCGCCGTGGATCGCGACCGGCGAGCGGAAGAACAGGAAGCGGACCGTGCGCGGCTTCCCGGCCGGCTTCCGCGAGGCGAACTCCCGCAGAACCTCGAGGTTCCGCTGCGTCTGCGTGTCGTCCGCGGCGGCGCCTTCGAGCTCGGCGAGATCGACGGTGACGTCGGCGCCTGCCAGCTCGCCCATCTCCTTCAGCTCCTGGGTGGTCCAGGACGCCTGCGCGGGGCCGCGACGGCCCACTACGACGATCTCGCGCAGCGCCGAGGAGCCGATGGCCTCGATCGCCGGGTCAGTCGTGTCCGTGGGAGCGAGCTCCTCGAGCGTCAGCGCGAGCATGCGCGCGACGTCGAGCGCGACGTTCCCGTTCCCCACCACGACCGCTCGCTCGACATTCAGATCGAAGGGGAGCTCCTGGTGGTCGGGATGGCCGTTGTACCAGGCGACGAACTCGGTCGCCGACCAGGATCCGGGCAGCTCCTCTCCGGGGATGCCGAGCCGCCTGTCGGTCTGCGCCCCGAACGCGTAGATGACCGCGTCGTACACCCGCACGAGGTCGGCGTGCGAGAGGTCGCGACCGACCTCGACGTTGCCGAAGAAGCGGAACCCCGGCTTCTCGGCGATGCGCTCGAACGCCCGCGAGACGCTCTTCAGCTTCGGATGGTCGGGAGCAACCCCGAGCCTCACCAGCCCCCACGGCGTCGGCAGCCGCTCGAGCATGTCGACCTCGAAGCCCGGCTCTGCGTCGAGGAGCGCGCCCGCGGCATAGAACCCGGCCGGGCCGGAACCGACGATCGCTACGCGGAGCTTCGGGTCAGGCAGAGCAGCCGGAGCCACAGCCGCCAATATTGGCGTCTGGTTCGCCCTCGTCCACCTGGAAGCTGTGGCCGCAGCCGCAGCTGGAAACCGCGTTCGGGTTGTTGATGGCGAAGCCCGAGGACTGGATCGAGTCGACGTAGTCGACCTCGGCGCCCTGCAGGTACGGCGCGCTGAAGGGATCGACGACGACCTGGACGCCGTGCATCTCGAACTCGAGGTCGCCCTCGACGGCGCCGCGGTCGAAGCCCAGCCCGTACTGGAACCCCGAGCAGCCTCCGCCCTGGATCGCCACGCGGAGCACGCTCACGTCGGTCTCCTCGGCCATGAGCTGCTTGATCTTCTCTGCCGCCGACTCCGTGACCGTCATCAGCGGCATGACGCGTTCCTGGATCGCCATTCCGAGACCGATCGTAGCAATGGTGTCGGCCTCCGCGAATCCCTCTTCGGGCGGAGAGTTTGTGACAGTCGTCTCGCGCATAGCTAGGCGGTTTTCGCCATTCTTCGTATCGCCAAGGGGGACCTGTTAGGTTCCCGTCCGCTCGACGGGGAGGAACGCGTGCTCGACAACTGGCTGCCGTTCCTGATCTACGCGGTCTTCGCGTTGGTCATTCCCGCATCGATGATGTGGTTCTCCTTCGCCCTCGCGACCCGCCCGCACCGGCGCATGCGCGCGCGGACGATCCCCTTCGAGTCCGGCGTCTCCACCGGCCCGCCGCGCGAGCAGCGGTTCACGATCAGTTTCTACCTGACGGCGATGCTCTTCATCGTCTTCGACATCGAGATCGTCTTCCTGTATCCGCTCGCGGTGATCCTCCACCAGCTGGCGTGGTTCGGCTTCCTCGAGTTCCTGTTCTTCGTGGTGATCCTGGTAGTCGCGTATGTGTACATCTGGCGGAAGGGAGCCCTGGAGTGGCAATAGAGAAGGGCCGCCTCGCCGATCACGGTCTCCAGTCGGAACGCGTCATGTGGATGGGCAAGGGCCCCGGCGTGTTCGAGCGCGAGGTCGCGGCGATGGAGCAGGCCGTCGGCCTGACGACGCTCGAGAAGGCGGTGGCCTGGGCGCAGACCAAGTCGATGTGGCCGGACACGTTCGGGCTCGCGTGCTGCGCGATCGAGATGATGTCGATCGTCTCCTCGCGGTACGACATCGCGCGCTTCGGAATGGAGGCGTTCCGCTCGTCGCCACGCCAGGCCGACCTGCTGATCGTCTCCGGACGCGTCGTGCACAAGATGGCCGAGCCGCTCCGGCAGGTCTACGACCAGATGCTCGAGCCGAAGTGGGTGATCGCGATGGGCGCGTGCGCCAGCTCCGGCGGGATGTTCAACAACTACACGACACTCCAGGGCGTGGACAAGATCGTCGCGGTCGACGTGCACGTGCCGGGCTGCCCGCCGCGTCCCGAGGCGCTGATGGAGGGCATCGTCCGGCTGCACGAGAAGGTGATGGCCGGCGTGCCTCCGGCCTACGAAATGCGCGGGGTCGCCTCCTGAACTACAACCGCGTCCCGGGGCTCGTCGAGATCCGCGAGGCGAAGGGCGAGACGACGCTCGTCGTCGACACGCCGCGACTGCCGGAGTCCGCGCGCTATCTGCGTGACGAGCTCGGCTTCGACTTCCTTTCCGACATCGCCGCAGCCGACTACCTCGGCTGGGGCGGGCGCGGCGTGTCGGGGTACATCGGGACGCCCGGAGGCCGCGACCTCAACGAGACGTCGACGCAGGGCTTCCAGCGCCTGCCGACGCCGAAGCCGCGGCGCTTCTCCGTCAGCTACCACCTGCTCGCGCTGCGCGCGGGCGGGGAGCGCGTCCGCCTGCAGGTCTGGGTGGACGACGGCGACGAGGTGCCCACCGTCGTGCCCGTCTGGCCGACGGCCGACTGGCACGAGCGCGAGGCGTGGGACCTCTTCGGGATCGAGTTCAGCGGCCATCCCAACCAGGAGCGGATCCTGATGCCGGAGGACTGGGAAGGCCACCCGTTGCGCAAGGACTATCCGATCGGCGGCGAGCCGGTGCGCTTCAGCGGGGAGGAGTAGATGGCGATCGCGCCCGAACGCCCCCGGATCTACGAAGGGACGCGCATCCCGTCGCCGACTCCAACCGTGCTGCAAGTTCGGGAGGAGATCCGCGGCTCGGACGACGTCATGACCGTCAACTTCGGGCCGAACCACCCGTCGACGCACGGCGTGCTGCGGCTCGTCGTCGACCTGGACGGCGAAGAAGTCGTCGGGCTCGCGGCGGTGATCGGGTACCTGCACACGGGCTTCGAGAAGAACATGGAGCAGAAGACGTGGTGGAAGGCGATCACGTACCCGGAGCGGATCGACTACGTCTCCTTCCAGTACAACGAGCTCGTCTTCGTGCTCGCGATCGAGAAGCTGCTCGAGATCGAGGTGCCGGAGCGCGCGACGTGGATGCGAATGTTGCTCTGCGAGCTCACGCGGATCCACTCGCATCTCGTCTGGCTCGGGACGGCGGCGCTCGAGCTAGGAGCGATCTCGATGTTCTGGTACTGCTTCCGCGAGCGCGACCGGATCCTCGACCTGTTCGAGCTGGTCACGGGAGTGCGCATGCACACGCGCTACTTCCAGGCCGGCGGTCTCGCCGAGGACATCCCGCCCGGCTTCTTCGACGAGTGCGCGAAGTTCGTCGAGATGATGCCGAAGGCGATCGACGACTATGAGGCGCTCGTCGACCGCAGCCAGATCTGGCTCGAGCGCACGCAGGGCATCGGACTGCTGTCGGCAGACGACGCGATCGCGCTGGGCCAGTCGGGGCCGGTGCTGCGCGGCTCGGGCGTCGACTGGGATCTCCGGCGCGAGCAGCCGTACCTCGCCTACGACAAGGTCGATTTCCGCGTCCCCGTCCGGCAGGAGGGCGACGTGTACGCGCGCTACCGGGTGCGCATGGACGAGATGCGCGAGTCCGTACGGATCGTCGACCAGGCGCTGCGCCGCATGCCGGACGGGCCGTTCATCGCCGACGACCGCAAGGTCGTGCTGCCGCCGCGCGCCGAGCTGCACACCTCGATGGAGTCGCTGATCCACCACTTCAAGATCGTCACCGAGGGGTATCGCGTGCCCGAGGGCGAGGTCTACGTCACCGTCGAGTCCCCGCGCGGCGAGCTCGGCTGCTACGTCGTCTCCGACGGCGGGCCGAAGCCGTGGCGCGTCAAGTTCCGCGCGCCGTCCTTCGTCGCGCTCGAGGCGACCGCGACCTGCATGCGCGACGCGCTCGTGGCGGACCTGATCGCCATCGTCGGCTCGCTCGACACCGTCATGGGCGAGGTCGACCGGTGAGCGAGCTGTACACCGAGGTGCAGAAGCTCAAGGAGCAGTACCCGGACGCCGACTCCGCGATGCTCCCGGCGCTCCACCTCGCGCAGGAGAAGCACGGCTACCTCTCACCCCAGGCGCTGCAGGAGTGCGCCGACGCAATGGGAACGACGCCCGCCGTCTGCGAGGCCGTCGCGTCGTTCTACGACATGTTGCACCTGGCGCCGATCGGCCGGCACATGGTCGAGGTCTGCACGAACGTCTCTTGCGCGCTCGTCGGCGCGCAGCAGGTGCTCGAGCGGTTCGAGCAGGAGCTGGGGATCTCCGCCGGCGAGACGACGACGGACGGAGAGGTGACGCTGCGGCCGATCGAGTGCCTCGGCGGCTGCGGCTGGGCGACGATCGTGTCCGTCGACCACCACTACCGCACGCGCGTCCGGCCGGACGACGTGCCGCAGATCGTGCAGGAGCTGCGCAGTGGCGAGTGAGCTCGTCCTCGGCGGCGCGGCCGACCGCGACCTGACGAAGCTCGCCGAGTACGAGGCGATCGGCGGCTACACGGCGCTCGCGAAGGCGCGGGCAATGTCGCCGCAGGCGGTGATCGACGAGGTGCTCGCATCCGAGCTGCGCGGCCGCGGCGGCGCGTTCTTCCCGACCGGGCGCAAGTGGGCGTTCATCCCGAAGCCGGACCAGAACCCGAACCCGCACTACCTCGTCGTCAACGCCGACGAGTCCGAGCCGGGCAGCTTCAAGGACAACGAGATCATGGCGCGCGTCCCGCATCGCTTCATCGAGGGCTGTCTGATCACGGCGCACGCGGTCGAGTCGACGCGCGTGTTCGTGTACATCCGCGGCGAGTACACCGGCCCCTACGAGGTGCTGGTCGCCGCGCTCGACGAGCTGCGCTCGCGCGACGACATCCTCGGCGGAGCGACGATCGTGCTGCACCGCGGCGCCGGCGCGTACATCTGCGGCGAGGAGACGGCGCTGCTCGAGTCGCTCGAGGGCAAGCGCGGACAGCCGCGCACGAAGCCGCCGTTCCCGGCGATCGAGGGCCTCGACCGCTCGCCGACCGTCGTCAACAACGTCGAGACGTTGGCGACGATCCCGCCGATCATCGCGATGGGCGCCGCCGAGTACGCGAAGCTCGGCGTGCCCGACTCGCGCGGAACACGAGTCGTCTCGATCTCGGGCCACGTCCAGCGGCCCGGCAACTACGAGATCGAGAACGGCACGACCATCCGCGCGCTGATCTACGACCTCGGCGGCGGGATTCTCGGCGACCGCGAGCTCAAGGCAATCATCCCGGGCGGGTCGTCGACAGTGATCCTGCGGCATGACGAGATCGACGTCGGCTACGACTTCAACTCGCTCGCCGCGCTGAAGACGGCGATGGGCTCCGCCGGCGTCGTCGTGCTGGACGACCGCTGCTGCATGGTGCAGCTCGGGATCCGCATCTCGGAGTTCTACGAGCACGAGTCGTGCGGCAAGTGCACGCCGTGCCGCGAAGGCACGCGCTGGATGACGCAGATCCTGCGGCGACTGGAAGCGGGGGATGCAGAGCAGCACGAGCTCGACCTGCTGCTCGACGTCTGCGACCGCATCAACGGCAAATGCCTCTGCCCGCTCGGCGAGACCGCCGCGATCGCGGTCGCAAGCTACGTCGACAAGTTCCGCGGCGAGTTCCAGCAGCACGTCGACGACGCCGGCTGCCCGTTCGGCGACGAGTCGCCGCTGCACAACGTCCTCGCGCCGGTCGCGATGCACACGCATTCGCCCGTCGCAACGGTGCCCGCATGAGACACCTGTGGGCGAATCGTCACGGTTTCGTGACAACCAGGGTCAGACCCTGGAAGTTCGGACTGGTCCGGTGAGTACGCCCGCGACCGTCAAGCTGACGATCGACGGGATCGCCGTCGAGGTGGCGAAGGGCACCGGCCTCGTCGAGGCGGCGCTCGCCGCCGGCATCGAGATCCCGGTCTTCTGCTACGAGCCGCGCCTCGGCGCGCCGGTCGGCGCGTGCCGCATGTGCCTGTGCGAGATCACGCCCGGTCCGCCGAAGCCGCAGGCGGCCTGCACGCTGCAGGCGGCCGAGGGAATGGAGGTGCGCACCGCGCTGACGTCGCGCGTTGCCGCGGAGGCGCAGAACGCGACGCTCGAGTTCATCCTCGTCAATCACCCGCTCGACTGCCCGGTCTGCGACAAGGGCGGCGAATGTCCGCTGCAGGACCTGACGTTCCGCTACGGGCCCGGCAACACGCGCATGACGTTCCCGAAGCGGACGTTCGACAAGCCGATTCCGATCTCACCGCTGATCGCGCTCGACCGCGAGCGCTGCATCCTCTGCTATCGCTGCACGCGCTTCAGCGAAATCGTCGCCGAGGACAAACAGCTCGTCGCCGTCAACCGCGGCTCGCAGACGCAGATCGCGACGTTCGAGGACGAGCCGTACCGCGCACCGTTCAGCGGCAACGTGATCGAGCTCTGTCCCGTCGGCGCGCTGACCGCGACCACCTACCGCTTCGAAGCGCGGCCATGGGAGATCCAGGACATCCCGAGCGTCTGCGGGCTCTGCCCGGTCGGCTGCAACGTCACCGTCACAACACGTGAGGGCAAAGTCAAGCGGATCCTGTCGCGCAATCACCCTGAGGTCGACCAGGGCTGGCTCTGCGACAAGGGCCGCTTCGCGTACCAGCATCTGAACGCGGAGGACCGGCTGCGCGACCCGTTGCTGCGCGTGCGTCGCCGCGGCTTCGAGGAGGTGTCGTGGGAGCGAGCGCTCGACGAGGCCGAGCAGCTGCTTCGCGCCGCACACGGGCGAATCGTCACGGTGCTGTCCGGCTCGGAGACGGTCGAGCAGGCGTACGCGCTTGCGAAGTTGCTCCGGCGCGGGCTCGATTCGCACACGGCGATGCTGCCGGAGGAGGTCTCCGACGCGCTCGACGCCTTCCGCGTTCCCTTGTCTGCGATTGCGGACGCGCGCGTCCTCGCGGTCCTCGGCGACGCACCTGTCGTCGAACGAGCGCCGGTCGTCGACCTCTGGATCAGACAGGCGAAGCGAAACGGCGCGCGCATCGTCGACGAGCCCGAGGGCGCGGAGATCCTGATCTGGTGCGGGCCCGGCGGCGGCGGCGGCGCACACCTCGCGGCGCTGGCGCGGCGCGTCGGTGCGAAGGGCGCCTTCTACCTGCCCGAAACCGCGAACGCGCGCGGCGTCTCCGACGCGTGGGCCGCTGCGGCCGGCGGCGAGCCCTCGAACCCCGATCCGATTGGGCTCCTGCTCGTCTCCGGTGACGAAGCGGCGGCGAACCCCGACGTCCGCGCACTGGGTGAGCAGGCCGAGCACGTGCTCGTGCTTTCGATGTTCCACGGGCTGGCCGGCGGCTGGGCCGACCTCGTCCTGCCGGGAACCAGCTACCTCGAGCGCGACGGGACGTACGTCAACCTCGAGGGCCGCGTGCAACGACTGCGCCGGACGGTCATCCCGCCCGCGCCGGACGAGCTCGCGTGGATCTCGGCACTTGCCGAGCGCTTCGGCGTCGACGTCTCGCCGTATCCGTCGACCGTCTTCGACGAGCTGTCGCCGATCGCCTTCGGCGGCATTCCGTTTGGTGTCGTCGGCGAGCGAGCCGAGCTACCTCCGGCGGCTGCGCACATCGAAGTGCCGGCGTCAGGCCCGGAGGGAGACAGACCCCAGTCAGGCTTGCAACTGATTCGCTACCGACCACTCTTCTCCGGCCCCGCCGTCGAGCGCACGCCGGAGCTCCAGTTCCAGCGGCCCGAGCCGGAGGTCGAGCTCTCCGAGCAGGACGCGCGCACGCGCGGCATCCGCCCCGGCGACGACGTGACGATTCGGTCGAACGGCACGTCCGTAACGCTGCGCGCACGCATCGCGGCAGACGTTCGCGCGGGCATCGTGCGGATCGCGAACGAGCATGCCGGCGACCTGCAACCCGGCGTGGAGCTGTCGAAGTGAACAACGGCGAGCCGTGGTGGGTCTCCCTGATCAAGGCGGCGCTCATCGTCAACCTCGTGATGCTCGCGTTCGCGTACACGACGTGGCTCGAGCGCAAGCTCCTCGGCCGGATGCAGCAGCGCTACGGCCCGAACCGCGCCGGGCCCTTCGGTCTGCTGCAGCCGATCGCCGACCTGATCAAGCTCATTCGCAAGGAGAGCTTCTTCCCCATCGCGGCGCGCGACGGCCTCTACATCGCGGCGCCGGTCATCTCGATGTTCACGGCGCTCGCGGCGTTCGCCGTGATCCCGTTCGGCGCCGGCTGGCAGATATCGGACTACCACGTCAACGGTGAGATCGCGAACGTGTCGATCGGGTTGATCCTGCTCTTCGCGCTCGGCTCGGTCGGCGTCTACGGCGCGATCATCGGCGGCTGGGCGTCGGAGTCGAAGTATTCGCTGCTCGGCGCGATGCGCACGTGCGCACAGCTCGTCTCGTACGAGGTGTCGCTGGCCCTTTCGGTGCTCGGCGTCGTCCTGATGGGGCAGTCGCTCAACCTCGTCGACATCGTCAACAAGCAGGGCGCGACGATCTGGTTCTTCATCCCGCAGCTCGCCGGCATGCTCGTCTTCTTCTTTGCGGTGATCGCGGAGACGAGCCGTCCGCCGTTCGACCTGCCCGAGGCCGACACCGAGCTCGTCGCCGGCTACCACACGGAGTACAGCGGCATGCGCTGGGGGCTTTTTCAGACGGCCGAGTACGTCAACATGATCACGCTGTCGGCCCTGGCGGTGACGTTGTTCTTCGCCGGCTGGCACGGCCCGTGGGCGCCGCTCGGCCCGCTCTGGTTCGTGCTGAAGGTCTTTGCGCTCGTCTCGGTCTTCATCTGGATCCGCGCGTCGGTGCCGCGCCTGCGCTACGACCAGCTGATGCGGTTCGGCTGGTAGGTGCTCCTGCCGGTCGCAACGATCAACGCCGTCATCACGGCCCTGCTCGTGGTCTGGGTGCACTGATGCCGCAGCCCCTCGACACCGTCAAGGGCTTCGCCGTCACCTTCCGGCAGCTGTTCAAGAAGCCGATCACGCAGCAGTACCCCGAGTTCAAGCGGCCGCTGTATCCGCGCTTCCGCGGACGGCACCGTCTGCACCTGCACGAGAACGGGCTGGAGAAGTGCGTCGGCTGCTCGCTCTGCGCGGCGGCATGCCCGGCCGACTGCATCCGCGTCGTCGCCGAGGAGAACACCGCGGAGAACCGCGTCTCCGCAGGCGAGCGCTACGCGCGCATCTACGAGATCAACATGAGCCGCTGCATCTTCTGCGGGTACTGCGAGCTCGCCTGCCCGTTCGACGCGATCACGCTGGGCAACGAGTTCGAGCTCTCGGAGTACTCGCGCGACGACCTGATCTACACGAAGGACATGCTGCTCGCACCGCCGATCAAGCGTGTGCCGGTCGCCGACCCGGACCTGTACGACACGCCGATCCCGTACTACAAGGCGCACTCCTGATGCTGGTCGCGTCCGCGGGCAACGTCCTGGTCTGGGCCGTGTGGATCGTCGCCGCTTTCGCGTGTCTCAGCTCCGGCGTCGCCGTCGTGTCGTTCTCGAGCCCGTTCTACTCGGCGCTCGCGCTGATCGGCAACCTGGGCTCGCTCGCGGTGCTGTATCTGCTCCTGTCGGCGGAGTTCGTCGCCGCCGCGCAGGTGCTCGTCTACGCCGGCGCGGTCATGGTCATGTTTCTGTTCGTCATCGCGTACATCGGCCCGCGCAGCGAGTCGCCGTGGATGGGAGGGCCGAGCTGGCAGGCCGCCGGCGCCGTCCTCGCCGCCGGCGCACTGCTCGTCGAGATCATCGTCGTGATCGGGCTGAAGGCGAGCGGCCACCTGGCGCACTCCGAGCACGTCGGCGGCGCGTTCGGCAGCCCGACGTTCATCGGCCGGCTCTTCCTCACCGACCACCTGCTCGCATTCGAGCTCACCTCGATCGTGCTGCTGGTCGCGGCTATCGGCGGCGTCATCCTCGGCGCGCATTCGCGGCGCAATGCCGACGAGGTGCCGTCGCTGTGATCGCGCTGCTGGGACCGGAGGTCACGTGGTACCTCTGCGTCGCAGCGTTTCTGTTCGCGACGGGCTCCCTGGGCGTCCTGCTCCGCCGGAATCCGCTGATCGTGCTGCTGTCGCTCGAGATCATGCTCAACGGCGCGAACCTCGCGCTGATCGGCTTCGCGCGGAATCTCGGTGACGGCGGCGGGCAGATCTTCGCCCTCGCCGTGATGGCCGTCGCCGCCTCGGAGGTCGTCGTCGGCCTCGGCCTCATCGTCGCGCTGAACCGCAAGCACATCACCCTGGACGTCGACCGGCTCAACACGCTGCGCGGCTGATGGTCTGGGGCGCCTGGATCTGCCTGCTCTCGCCGCTGGCCGCGGCCCTCCTGATCACGCTCGGCGGCCGGCGCCTCTCGCGGCGGGCCGCCGGCTATCTCGCGACGAGCGCCTGCTTCGTCGCGTTCGCCGGAGCGGTCGCGGCGTTCGTCGGCCTGCTGGGACGAGACGCCTCGCAGCGGCAGGTCGTGTCGACGGCGTGGAGGTGGATCACGGGCGGTTCGTACCAGTCCGGCCTTCAGGTGCTGATCGACCCGCTCTCGGTCTTCATGATGCTGATCGTCTCCGGCGTCGGCGCGCTGATCGTCTGGTACTCGATCGGCTACATGGACGGCGACGCCGAGGAGCGCCGCTACTTCGCCTACATGTCGCTGTTCGTCTTCTCGATGCTGCTGCTCGTGCAGGGCGGCAATCTGCTGCTGCTGCTCGCCGGCTGGGGCATGGTCGGCCTCTCCTCGTACCTGCTGATCGGCTTCTGGCAGGAGCGGCCGAGCGCGATCGCAGCGGCGAAGAAAGCGTTCGTGATGAACGCGATCGGCGACGCGACGATGGCGCTGGCGCTCTTCCTGCTGATCCAGCAGGGGAACTCGCTCGAGTTCGGCATCCTCGGCGGGCAGTTCAGCTCGACCGTCGCGAATCTCGTCGCCCTCGGCCTGCTCGGCGGAGCCGTGGCGAAGTCGGCGCAGATCCCGCTGCACACCTGGCTTCCCGATGCGATGGAGGGCCCG
Source organism: Gaiellaceae bacterium (assembly GCA_045806245.1). Taxonomy (GTDB): domain Bacteria; phylum Actinomycetota; class Thermoleophilia; order Gaiellales; family Gaiellaceae; genus 3-1-20CM-4-69-9. The sequence continues at coordinate 17,395 of JBJMJR010000040.1, forward strand.
ACGCCGGTGAGCGCCCTCATCCACGCGGCGACGATGGTGACCGCCGGCGTCTACCTGATCGTGCGCACGCACGCGATCTTCGAGCAGGCACCGAAGATCGCCGACCTCGCCGCCGGGCTCGGCGCGCTGACGCTGCTGGTGGCGGGGCTGATCGCACTCGTGCAGGTCGACATCAAGCGCGTGATCGCGTACTCGACGATGTCGCAGATCGGCTACATGTTCCTCGGCGCGGGGATCGGCTCCTATCCGAACGCGATGTTCCACCTGATGACGCACGCGTTCTTCAAGGCGCTGCTGTTCATGGCTGCCGGCATCGTCATCCACGCGCTGGTGAACGAGCAGGACATCCGCAAGATGGGCGGCTTGCGGCAACTGGCGCCGCGCACGTACTGGGGCTTCCTGGTCGGGTCGCTCGCGCTCGTCGGCATCTTTCCCTTCGCGGGGTTCTTCTCGAAGGACTCGATCCTCGCCGCGGCGATGGATCACGGCACGTACGGCTACGTCCTGTGGGCGGCGGGGTTGATCGGCACCTTCCTCACGGGCCTGTACACGTTCCGCCTGCTCTTCATCGTCTTCTGGGGCGAGCCGAGCGCGTTCGTGCGTGAGCACTTCCATCCGCTCGGGCGCGACACGGTCGCGGTCGCGCTCGCCGTGCCGGTCGGGGTCCTGACCGTGCTCTCGATCGTCGGCGGCTGGATCCAGTTCTCGCCGTGGTGGCATCCGGTCGAGACGTGGCTGCAAACGGTTGCCGAGCCGGTGGTGTCGCCGGCGTCGTGGCAGGAGTGGCTTTCGATCGCGCTCTCCCTGCTGCTCGGACTGAGCGGGATCGCCGTCGCCTGGCTCGTCTACGGCGTACGGCGCGTGGCCGTGCCGCGGCTCGCGTTCGCGCAGCGCACGCTCGAGCATAAGTTCTACTTCGACGAGGCCTACGACGCGCTCTTCTACGCGCCCGCGGTCTTCCTCGCGAAGTTCTTGCGCCGCGGCGTCGAGCAGCCGTTGATCGCCGACAGCGGCCGCGACCTCGGCGACGACACCCGCGACCTCGGCGGCATCGTCGCGCGCGCGCAGACCGGTCTGCTCCGCACCTACGCGCTCGCGATTGCATCGAGCGTCGCCGTCCTCGCGATCGTCTTCGTGGCAGTCAAGTGACCACTCTCCTGATCTGCCTCCCGCTTGCCGCGGCGCTGATCCTGTGGGTGCTGCCGCTGAACCCGGTATCCGCCGGCTCGCTGGCGCTGCTGGCCGCCCTTGCGGAGATCGGCGTCTGGGTGCAGCTCGTCGCTCGCTACGACTTCGCGCGAGGCGGCCTGCAGTTCAGCGACCGCCACACGTGGTTCAAGGACCTGAACGTCTCGTACCACGTCGGTGTGTACGGCTTCTCCGTGTGGCTGATCGGCCTGACGGTCGTCGTGATGGCGGCGGCGATCGCCTACGCGTTCTGGGCCGGACGGGAGCGTGCCCGTGCGTACATGGGACTGATGCTGTTCCTGACCGGCGCGATCGTCGGCGTCTTCTCGGCGCAGGACCTGCTCCTGTTCTACGCGTTCTTCGAAGCGATGCTGATCCCCCTCTACGTGCTCGTCGGCGTGTGGGGCGGCCCGGGCCGCATGGGCGCAACGCTGAAGTTCGTGCTGTACACGATGGCGGGGTCGCTGCTGATGCTCGCGTCGATCGTCGTGTACGGGCTCTCGCAGCACACGTTCGACCTGGTGCAGCTCGGCCCGAGCTCGAGCCAGTGGGTCTTCCTGGGCTTCGTCGCGGCGTTCGCGATCAAGGCGCCGCTCTTCCCGTTCCACGGCTGGCTGCCCGACGCCTACCGGGAGTCGTCACCCGAGGTCGCCGCCGTTCTCTCAGGGGTCGTCTCGAAGGCGGCGGCGTACGGGTTCCTGCGCATCGCCGTCGCGAAGTTCCCGCAGCCGGCGCACGATTTCCGGGTCCCGATCCTCGCCCTATCGGCGATCGGCCTGATCTACGGCTCGCTGCTCGCGTTCCGCGCGCCCGACCTTCGCGGCGTGATCGCGTACTCGTCGCTGGCGCAGATGGGCCTGATCACGATGGGCGTGTTCGCCGTCAACGACCTCGGCCTCGACGGCTCCGTGCTGCAGATGGTCAACCACGGACTGGTCTCCGCAACGCTGTTCCTGCTCGCCGGGATGGTGGAGCGGCGCGCGCTGACGGGCGAGCTCGGCCGGCTGGGCGGTATGGCGCGCGGGCGACCTGCTCTCGCGACGATGCTGCTCACGACCGGGGTGATCGCGCTCGCCGTCCCGCTCTCGTCGGCGTTCGCCGGTGAGTTCCTGATCCTGGCCGGCGTGTTCCAGCGCGGCTGGGGCTGGTCCGTCGCCGGTGCGGTGGCGATCGTGCTGGCGGCGATGTACGTGCTGCGCGTGGTCTCGGCAGTGCTGCACCGCGAGGTCGGGCCGGCCGTGTCCGACTCGGCGCTCGATCTCCGTCCGGCCGAGCTCGGCGTGACCGTTCCGCTGATCGCCTGCCTGCTCGCGCTGTCCGTCTGGCCGGCCGGGATCACACAGCATTCGTTCCGCGGCGACCACGGGGCGGCCGACGTGGCGGCGCAGTTCAGGTGATCTCGAAGCCGCACGTCGACTGGTTCGCGCTGGCGCCGGTGAATTCGCTGCTGCTGGCGGCGGGCATCGCGCTGCTCTGCGCCGTGCTCGTGCCTCGGCCGTGGCGCAAAGGCGTCGCGGCAGCGGTGTGCGCGCTCGCGTACGCGGCGGCGTTCGGCTTCGCGGTCGCGCTGTACGTCAAGTCCGCGCACGGCCACGGCGTCGTCGCCGACGCATTCCGCCGCGACCGCCTCGCGCAGTTGGCGACGATGCTCGTCGCCGGGACAGGCTTGCTCGTCACGGGCATCGCGTATCGAGAGCGCGCGCGGGAGGATCACTCCGCCGAGTACTACGCGCTGCTCGCGGCCGCCGGCGCCGGCATGGCGTTCTTCGTCGGCGCCAACAACCTGATGACGCTGTTCCTGGCGCTGGAGTGGTTCTCGATCTCCCTGTACATCCTCTGCGCGATCGACCGAGACCGTCTCGGCGGCCTCGAAGCCGCGCTCAAGTACCTCGTGATCGGCGGGTTCGGTTCCGCGGTGCTGCTGTTCGGCTCCGCGCTCGTGTACGGCGCGACGGGCAAGCTGGACTTCGCCGGCATCGCCGCAGCCGGCGCACAGCACGACTCGCTGCTCGTCTTCGGCCTGGCCATGCTGATCGCCGGGCTCGCGTTCAAAGCATCGGCGGCGCCGTTCCACATGTGGACGCCCGACGTGTACGAAGGCGCGCCGACGCCCGTGACGGCGTTCATGGCCGCCGCGACGAAGACCGCCGCCCTGGTCGTGATGCTGCGCATCCTCGTCACGGCGTTCCCGGCGAATGCACATCTCTGGACCGTCGCCGTCGCCGTCATCGCCGTCTGCTCGCTCGCGATCGGCAACTTCGCAGCGCTCGTGCAGCGCGGCGTCAAGCGGATGCTCGCCTACAGCTCGATCTCGCAGGCGGGGTTCATGCTGATCGGCGTCTCCGCGAACTCGGAGCTCGGCGCGCGGGCGCTGCTGTATTACCTGTTCCCCTACACGGCGATGTCCGTCGGCGCGTTCGCCGTCGTCGCCGCGCGAGAACGCGAGCTCGGCGTGCCGGTGACGTTCGAGAACATGGCCGGCTTCGGCTGGGAGCGGCCCTTGCTCGGGATCTCGATGTGGGTCTTCCTGCTCGGCTTCGCGGGCTTCCCGCTCACGGGTGGCTTCGTGGGGAAGTTCTACGTCTTCGCAGCCGCGTACGAGCACGGCTGGACGTGGCTCGTGATCGTCGGCGTGCTGGCGACGCTCGTCAGCCTCTACTACTACCTCGGTCTCATCCGCGCGATGTTCATGCGGCGGACCGAGGACCTGCAGCTCGCGCCCATCGGCGGCTCACCGCCGCGTGACGCGCTGCTGCAGAGCGCGGTCTTCACGTGTGTCGTCGTCACGGTCGGCTCGTTCTTCGCGGTTCAGCCGATCATCGACCTCGCGAAGCACGCGACCCACGCGCTGCCGTTCTAACCGCCTACGCCGCTTCGGCAGCGGGCGCACTCGCGCGCGTGCGCAGCGGCCGGGCTGCCCACTGCGGCAGCCACCAGTTCCAGCGGCCCATCAACCGCACGAGCGCCGGCACGAGGAGCGCGCGGATCACGGTCGCGTCGAAGATGATCCCCGCCGCCAGACCGATCCCGAACTGCTTGATGTCGGTGCCGGGACTGCTCGAGAGCACGAAGAAGGCGAACATGAGCACGAGCGCCGCGCTCGTCACGAGCTTGCCCGTGCGCGCCAATCCGAGCTGGATCGCGGCGTTCGTGTCTCCCGTCTCGTCGTACGCCTCGCGCATGCGCGTCAGCATGAAGACCTCGTAGTCCATGGAAAGCCCGTACAGGAACGCGAAGATCATCAGGGGGATCCACGGGATGATCGACTGCGTCGCGGGCACGTTCCAGATCGCCTGCGCGCCGTGGCCCTGCTGGAAGATGAACACGATGATGCCGTAGGCCGCGCCGAGCGACACGAGGTTGAGCACGACCGCCTTCAGCGGCAGCAAGAGGGAGCGGAACGCACGCGCGAGCAGCACATACGTCAGCAGGACGACGAACAACAGCACGTACACGAAGTTCCCGTACACAGCGTGGACGAAGTCCCGGTCCTCCGGCGCGACGCCGCCGAGGCTCGCGCCGGGCGGCAGCGCGGCCTTCACCTGCGTGATCACACCGCGAACCGGCTTGCTCGACCCGTCGTACGCCGGAATCGCCTCGACGAGCGCGTCGCCGTCGCGTCGCCACGAGAGCGGCGCGGATGCGCCTTCGATCCCGTCGACGCCCTTCACGGCGGACACGACGCGGTCGGTCTCGCTCGGCGTGGTGAGGATGACGAACGGCTTGATCGCCCCCGGCGAGATGCCGGCGTCCGTGAGTGCCTGGCGCCCGGCGATGGCGTCCCCCTTCCCGGGGAAGTCCTTCGCCTGCGCCTCGCTCGGATTGAGCTGGAAGCCGTAGAACAGGAGGACGCCGACGATGGCAGCCCCGACGGCCGCGACGGGCCACGGCCGCCGCACGACGAACTGCGCCCAGCGGCCCCACCAGCTCGTCTGCGGGTTGCTGACCGCGACGAAACGCTTCGGCATCACGCGCAACTTGTTGATCCGATGGCCGAGGAAAGAGAGGAGCGCCGGCAGCAGCGTGATCGACACGAGCACGGAGACGGCCGGGATGAGCATGCCGCCGATCCCGATCGAGCGGATGAAGGGCAGCGGCAGGAGGACCATGCTCAGCAGCCCGACGGCGACGGTCGACCCGGAGACGATCACCGACCGGCCGGCGTGCGTCATCGTCTCCGCGAGCGCCGTCTCGACGTCTTCGCCCTGTGAAAGCTCCTCGCGGAAGCGGAAGATGATCAGCAGCGCGTAGTCGATGGCGACGCCGAGACCGACGAGCGCGATCAGGAACTGCACGACGATCGACACGTTCGTGACGTACGTCAGCAGCCAGACGAGCGTGAACGTGTTGAGGATCGCCGACAAGGCGATCACGAGCGGCATCGCCACCGCCGGCAGCGTCCCGAAGACGAAGAGGAGGATGATCAGCGCGCCGACGCCGCCGATCAGCGCCTCGGTGAGCACGCTCGGGCCGCTGCCGCCGCCGCCGGCCGCGTCGTACAGCGGATTGAGGCCCGTGAGATGGGCGGTCACACCGGCGGGCGTGTTCTTCTGTAACGCCGCGCGTGTGTCGCTGATGTGCGACGAGCCGTTGAATGTGTTCTCGCCCGTCGGATAGATCTCGACGAACGTCGTGTGCCGGTCCTTGGAGACGTACATGTCGTTGCGCGTGCTCGCGTACGAGCTGACGCGTGCGCCGGGGTCGAGGCGCAGAGCCGCGGCGACCGCCGGCTTCAGGTTCGCCTTCGTCACGTCGCCGTCGGAGTGAAAGACCGCGACGAACGGCGCCTGCTCGCCCGAGCCGAACGTCTTGATCACCTTCTGGTTCGTCTCGTACGCGGAGTAGCCCGGGATCGAGAACGACTCGAACCAACGGTTCGAGACCTTGGCCGCTGCGAAGCCGCCGAAGATCGTCAGGACGACCCAGATCGCGACGACGAGCGCCCGGCGGCGATGCACGACGTGCGCGAGACGATTCAGCACTCTTGAGGTTCTACCTGTCGGCCTGGGGCGGGCGGCTGGTGTCTGGCGGTGCGGTTAACCGCACTACGCAGCAAGCCGCTCGGTCTCGGGCTCCTCGACGGGGAGCATGACCGAGCCCGGCGCGGCGAGCAGCGCACCGAGCAAAGCGCCTGCATAGAGGAGGAGACAGAGGACGACAGCCGAGACGGCGAGCCGCGGCACGCCGCCGACGACGGCGGGGCTGCGCAGGGCGGCACTGACCACGAGCAGGACGAGCGCGCACCCTGCGAAGAGCGGTCTGAGGCCGCCGCAGCGGGCCTCCAGGGCGTCGCCGTAGCACTCGAGCGCCACGACGAAGGCAGCGGGAATCGCCGTCAGGACAAAGGCGAACGCGACGCCGTGGCTACCCGAGACGTCGGCGACGAGGGCGATCAGGGCGAGCAGGGCCGGGAGCGCACGGCGGGCCATCCCGGCCAAGCTTCGCGCCGGCCTCGGACGTTCCTTTACCAGGCGCTTAACGTGACTTCGATTCGCAGCTGGCCCAAGCCTGTTAGTTAAATCGGGCGTACGGGCAGAGCCCGCACGCCCCCAAGAGGGCATCGCGAGCGATGCCCTAGGTTTCTCTCCGCCCAGAATCGAAAGGCAGGGGTCAGACCCCGAAAGGAGATGTATGCCCGACGCAACGTTGACCTGGCTCGGACACGCCTCGTTCCGGCTCGACACGCCCGGCGGTAAGCGCGTCTACGTCGACCCCTGGTTCGACAACCCGAAGTGCCCCGACTCCGAGAAGGATCCCGACCGCTGCGACGTGATCGCGGTCACACATGGGCACGGCGACCATGTCGGCTCGGTGGTCGACCTGAGCAAGAAGCACGGCCCGCTGCCGATCGTCGCGATGGTCGAGCTGAAGAGCTGGCTCAACGACAAGTGCGCAAAAGCGGACGAGCTGCCCGGCCCGAACAAGGGCGGCACGGTCGAGGCCGAAGGCCTCAAGTTCACGCTGGTGAACGCGTTCCACTCGAGCTCGTCCGACGACGGCGACTATCTCGGCGAAGCCGCCGGCATCGTCGTCGAGCTGGAGGACGGGAAGAAGATCTACTTCGCCGGGGACACGTGCGTCTTCGGCGACATGCAGCTGATCGGCCGCATCTACTCGCCGGACGTCGCCGTGCTCCCGATCGGGGGTCACTTCACGATGGACCCGCGCGAGGCGGCGGTCGCCGTCGAGCTGCTCGGCGTCAACCGCGTGGTTCCGTGCCACTGGGGCACGTTCCCGTTGCTGACCGGAACGCCGGACCAGCTGAAGGAGCTCGCACCCGGCGCACAGATCGACGGAATCGAGCCCGGCGAGTCGGTCACGCTGTGAGGGAACGCTGGTTCGGCGCGACGGGGCGGCGCGTCCCGGAGATCGCGGTCGAGGGCGAGCTCGAGCTCGGCGACGCGCTCGTGCTCGACGACGCATCCGACGCGACCCGTCTGCACGAGGAGTACGAAGCCGGCCGACCGATCGTCGTCCGCGCGCAAAGCGCCGACGAGATCAAGGCGGCACTCTCGCATCCAGAGGTCGCGGCCGCGCTCGTGCCCGCAGACCGGCCCGACCTGCTCGAGGTCGACCTGCGCGAGCTCACGTATGGCCCGTGACGCCTTTGTCGCGACGTACTCGATCGTCGCCTGCGACCTCCCCGCGGGACAGTGGGGCGTCGCCGTGCAGTCGAGGTTCCTCGCGGTCGGGTCGGTCGTCCCCTGGGCCGAGCCGCACGTCGGCGCGATCGCGACGCAGTCGTATGCGAACCCGCGCTACGGGCCTGACGGGCTCGCGTTGCTGCGCGAGGGCCGGACGGCAGAGGAGACGGTCGAGGCACTGACTTCCGCCGACGAGGGCCGCGACGAGCGCCAGGTCGGAATCGTCGACGCCGCCGGGCGAGCGGCCACGTTCACGGGCGCGGCGTGCCACGACTGGGCCGGCGGGCGCACCGGTGACTGCTACGCCGCCCAGGGGAACATCCTCGTGTCGGCGGCGACGGTCGATGCGCTGGCGGTCACGTTCGAGGCGAACGCCCACCTCGAGCTCGGTCAGCGTCTGATCGAATGCCTCGCCGCCGCGCAGGCTGCCGGCGGCGACCGCCGTGGCCAGCAGTCGGCGTCGCTCCTGGTCGTCGAGAAGGACGCCGGCTACGCGAAGCTGTCCGACACGGTGATCGACCTGCGGGTCGACGACCACGAACGCCCGATCGCGGAGCTGCGCCGGCTGTTCTCGCTGCACGAGGAGATCTTCGGCGCAACGCCGGCCGAGGACTGGGTCGACGTCGACGAGGCGCTCCGCACGGAGCTCGGCGAGCGGCTCGCGCGGCTCGGCCACACCGGCGAGCTGCAGAGGGCTTTCGACGAGTGGGCCGGCGCCGCCAACCTCGAGGAGCGCGTCGACGGCGTCGCGCGAATCGATCCGATCGTGCTCGAGGCGCTGCGCAAGGCAAGCGCGTGAAGCTCGTCCGCATCGAGGAGATCGAGCCGATCGCCGTCGTCGGCGGCGAGCTGCAGTGGCGGCCGCTGCGGCGCACGCTCGGCATCGAGTCGTTCGGCATCAACGCGTACACGGCGAACGCCGGCGAGCTCGTCGTCGAGGAGCACGACGAGACGGGCGACGGCGCGGGCCACCACGAGGAGCTCTACATCGTGATCACCGGAGCTGCATCGTTCACCGTTGACGGCAAGACGTTCGAGGCGCACGCCGGGACCTGCGTCTTCCTCGACGACCCGAAAGAGCGCCGCGCTGCGCGAGCGCTCGACGACGGTACGACGGTGTTGGCGGTCGGCGGTGCCCGCGGAGAGCCGTTCCGCGTCTCGCCCTGGGAGTTCGCGTTCGCCGGTGCTCCGGCGATCCGCAGCGGACGTTACGACGACGCGAAGGCGTTGCTGCGCGAGGGACTCGAGCTCCATCCGGACAATCGCGGCCTCGTGTACGACCTCGCGTGCGTCGAGGCTCTGGCCGGTGAGCATGATGCGGCGCTCGAGCACCTCGAGGAAGCGCTGACGACCGAGCGGTTCCGCGAATGGGCGAAGTCGGACAGCGACCTGGACTCGCTGCGCGACGATCCCCGCTTCACGGCGCTCGTATCCCCGCCAGCGTGACGAACTTGTAGCCGCGCGCGCGTACAAGACGGATGACGGTAGGCAGAGCGTGCGAGTCGATCGTGCTGTGGTCGCTCGACGAGCCGATGTGCATCAGCACGATCTCGCCGGGGACGAGGTTGCCCATGACGCGGCGCACGGCGCCGCGAACGCTCTGCTGCGAGAGCCCCATCCAGCCCCACGTGTCGACCGTCCAGCGCACGGACGCGTAGCCGAGCTGGTGCACGAGCCGTAACGTCGCCGAGTTGCGCGAGCCGTAGGGGAAGCGGAAGTACGGATGCGTGTCGCGGCCGGTGGCGCGCTGGATCATCGTTGCCGCGCGCGTGACCTCACGCCGTGCCGACGCCGGCGAGAGGCGAAGCATGTCGAAGTGGTTCACGGTGTGGTTCCCGACGGGATAACGGCGGCCGATCGCGCGGGCGAGCCGCGGATAGCTCTGCACGAAGTGGCCGGTCAGGAAGAACGTCGCCGGAACGTTCGCGCGGCGCAGTGCGGTGAGCACGCCCTTCGCGCCGTCGGCGTTGCCGCCGCCGTCGAATGTCAGGGCGACGACATGCTGGCGTGTCTGCAGGCGCACGATCTCGCCCCCGACGATCGCCGGCGGCAGTGCGAACATCAGGCGTCCCCAGGGAGGCGCAGGCCTGCTGCGCGCTCGCGCAGCAGCGGAACGGGATCGGCTTCAGGTCGCGCGACGAGCAGGACGGCTCCGTACCCGTCGGCGACGAGCGAGTCGACGAGTAGCTGCAGGCCGATGGCGATGGCAAACGCCTTGTGCGCCTGGTCGCCCCCGAAGGGGACGAGCTCCTCTTCCGTCGCTTTGCCCGCGAGCACGTCGCCGTAGGTGATACGGCCCATCGACACGTCGCTGACGAGCGGCTTGCCGTCCGAGCTCGGGATCGCGATCGCCAGCGGGCTCGTGCTCGCGAGCTTCGGGCCGCCGTCGGGGTGCCCGAGCCGCGGCGGCGACGTCGACGTCAAGACCGCCACGAGGCCACCTTCGGCCAGCCGCCGCACGTAGTGACCGAGCATCCCGGTGGGAAAGCAGTCGTGCGCCACCACGAGCCGTGCGCGTGCGGGAGGGTCGGCAAGCTGCGCGTCGCAGATTGCCGCCAGCGTCAGGTAGCCGAGCGCGCCGCGTCCCTCCCAGCGCTGGAAGCCCGGCTCATCGACGACCAACTCGGGCCGCGCGTGCGGGTCGAAGCCTTCGAGCGTCTCCAGCCATTCGACCCTTGTCAAACCGTGCCCGCCTTTCCCGCGCCGCTCGGCGTCGAGGAAATGGTCGGCGAGCCGACGCGCGTCCGCCTCGTCGAAGCCGAGGGCGCTCAGCCGGGCGGCCGGGTCTTCCGTCAGGAGACGAGTGGAAGCGACTTGACGATCGTCCCGCGCTCGAGCGCGCCGACGTCGTCCGCGATCGCGCGCAACGCGCGTGCACTCGACGAATCCGGCGCGGCGACCATCAGCGGCTCGCCGGCGTCGCCGCACTCACGCAGCAGCGGATCGAGCGGCACGCGACCCAGCAGCGGCACCCCCAGCTCCTCTGCGAGCCGATCGCCGCCGCCGCTGCCGAACACCTCGCCTGTCATGTTCTCCACGACGCCGATCAGGCGCATGCCGGTCTTCTGCGCCATCACGCCCGCCCGCGACGCAACCTCCTGCGCGGCGGGCTGCGGCGTCGTGACGACGATGGTCTCCGCGCGCGGCAGCAGCTGGCCGAGCGAGATAGCGACGTCGCCGGTGCCGGGCGGCATGTCGACGACGAGGACGTCGATGCGACCCCAGTGCACGTCGGACAGAAACTGCTCGAGCGCGCGGTGCAGCATCGGCCCGCGCCACATCACCGGCTGGTTGTCGTCGAGGAAGAAGCCGATCGACATCAGCTTGAGGTCGTGACTGACAGGCGGAACGATCATCTTGTCGACGAGCACC
>JBJMJR010000041.1:0-5660 GCA_045806245.1 Gaiellaceae bacterium
ACCGCGTTCTACTCGCAGGCCGACCTCGACGCCTACCTCGAGCGCATCGAGGAGGCGAAGCGGCGCGACCACCGGCGACTCGGACCGCAGCTCGACCTCTTCCACTTCTCCGAGCACTCCCCGGGCTCAGCCCTCTGGCACCCGAAGGGAATGGTGCTGTTCAACACGCTCGAGCAGATTCGCCGCCGCGAGAACGCCAAGCGCGGCTATCTCGAGGTGCGCACGCCGATCATCTACGACGCGGAGACGTTCATCACGTCCGGGCACTTCCCGAAGTACGAGAGCCTGATGTTCAAGCTCGAGGTCGACGAGCACCCGTGGGCGATGAAGGCGATGAACTGCCCGGGCCACATGCTCCTGTTCGGCTCCAAGCTGCGCAGCTACAGAGAGCTGCCCGTCCGCTACGCCGAGCCGACGCCGCTGCATCGCAACGAGCTCACCGGGACGCTGCACGGGCTGCTGCGCGTCCGCATGATCACGCAGGACGACGCGCACATCTTCTGCGCCGAGGACCAGATCCAGGACGAGATCGCCGGCGTCGTCGCGTACGCGCGGTACCTCTACGAGCTGTTCGGCATGTCCGCGAGCGCCGAGCTGTCGACGCGGCCCGACAACAAGCTCGGCACCGACGAGCAGTGGGACATGACCGAGGGCGCGCTCGAGGAGGCGCTCCGGCTGAACGAGATCCCCTATGAGGTCGCCGCGGGCGAAGGGGCGTTCTACGGGCCCAAGATCGACCTGCACATGGAGGACGGGCTCGGCCGCAGCTGGCAGATGGGCACGATCCAGCTCGACTCGCAGATGCCGTCGCGGTTTGGCCTCACGTACGTCGGCGCGGACAATCGCGAGCATCCGCTCTACGTCGTCCACCGTGCGCTCTACGGGTCGTTCGAGCGCTTCATCGGCATCCTGATCGAGCACTACGGCGGCGCCTTCCCGGTCTGGATCGCGCCCGTGCAGGTGCGGCTGATCCCCGTCGGCGAGGACCATCGCGAGGCAGTTCATGCCCTGCAGGAGCGCCTTGAAAGCCTGCGGGTCGACATCGACGAGCGCGACGAGACCGTCGGCAAGCGGATCCGTGACGCCGAGGTCGAGAAGGTGCCGTACGTGGTGGTTTACGGCGACAAGGAGTCCGACGAGTCGCTCGCTGTCCGGAAGCGCGGCGGTGAGCAAATCACCCTTTCCCTGGGCGCCCTCCGTGCCGAAATTTCCGAGGTTGCTACTCTGTAACCCTGCAAGTAGGAGCGCCCAAGTTCCTCACCTCGCGAGCTTGAGCTCTGCGGGGTTCAACCGAGTCGCGACGACGAGGAAATCGGGCCGCTGCTTGCAGCGGTTTTGTCGTTTTACAGAAAGGATTGAAGTCCGCTTGGTGATAGCTCTTTGAGGCCTAGGCGCACGGTCGAGCCGCCTTCGAGGCCCGTTCCGCAGGCGCGGATCAACGATTACATCCGCTCCTCGCAGGTCCGCCTGATCGACGAGGACGGCTCGCAGCTCGGGATCAAGCCGACGAAGGACGCCATGCAGTACGCGTTCGACAAGGGCCTCGACCTGGTCGAGGTGGCGTCGCAGGCCGATCCGCCGGTTGCGCGGGTGATGGATTACGGGAAGTACCGCTACGAGCAGGAGCAGAAGGCGAAGCTCGCGCGGAAGCACCAGACGCAGATCAACATCAAGGAGATCAAGCTCAGGCCGAAGATCGGAGTCCACGACTACAACACCAAGAAGGGGCACGTCGAGCGCTTTCTGAACCAGCGCGCCAAGGTCAAGGTGACGATCATGTTCAGGGGCCGCGAGACGACGCATCCCGAGCGCGGCCGCGACCTGCTGCTGCGGCTCGCGGAGGACGTCAAGGAGATCGGCCAGATCGAGTCGCAGCCGCTCCTCGACGGTCGCAACATGGTGATGGTTTTGGGCCCGACCAAGAACGCGGGGATGAAGAGGGAAGATGCCGAAGACGAAAACATCGAGCAGCGCCAAGAAGCGGTTTAAGGTCACCGCCGGCGGCAAGCTGCTGCGCCGCCACGCGATGAAGAGCCACAACTTGACGAAGAAGACGTCGAAGCGGAAGCGTGCCTTCACGAAGGACACGCCGCTCGCGGAGTCCGACTCGCGGGCGGTCCGCGGCATGCTCGGCAAGCGGGGGCAGCGCTAGTGCCGCGCGTCAAGCGTTCGGTCGCCGCGCGCAAGAAGCGGCGCAAGGTTCTCGGCCAGGCGAAGGGCTACTGGGGGCTGAAGAAGTCCTCCTACCGCTACGCGAAGGAGCAGGTCGACCACTCGCTCACGTACGCGTATCGCGACCGCAAGAACAAGAAGCGCACGTTCCGCCGACTCTGGATCATGCGCATCAACGCGGCCGCGCGGGCGAACGGGCTCTCGTACAACCAGTTCATCGCCGGGCTGAAGAAGGCCGAGATCGCGCTCGACCGCAAGGTGCTCGCCGATCTCGCCGTCGAGGATCCGCAGGCTTTCGGGGCGATTGCCGAGCGCGCCAAGTCGGCGCTCAGCGCCTGACCTGATCAGCTCGCGCGACAACGAAAAGCTCAAGCTCGTGCGCAAGCTGCACGAGCGCCGCTGGCGCGACAAGCTCGGCCTGTTCGTCGTCGAGGGCGAGGATCTCGTCGACGCCGCGCGGGCGGGCGGGTTCGAGGCTGTCGAGCTGCTTGTTGCGGGCGAGGACGTCGAGCCTTCGCTGCTCGCGGAGGTTTCGGCACTCGGCCATCCGCCGCGCGTCCTCGGTGTCTTCCGCCGGCGCGAAACGGACGCAAGCGCCGCCGTCGCCCTCGCGCTGTGGCGCGTGTCGGATCCGGGCAACGTCGGGACGCTGCTGCGCTCCGCCGATGCGTTCGGCGCCGGCGTGATGCTCTCCGAAGGTTGCGCCGACCCGTTCGGCCCCAAGGCATTGCGCGCGGCGATGGGCTCGACGTTCCGCGTGCCGATGGGCGACTTCGAGCTCCGCAATGCAGTGGCGCTCGTCGCGGACGGCGGCGAGCCGTTGACCGACATCGAGCTCGAGCGCTACTCCACGTTCGTGCTCGGCGCCGAACGCGAAGGCCTCCCCGACGAGATCCTCGCCCAATGCGACGCGCGCGCGACGATCCCGGTGCAAAGCGTCGAGTCGCTCAACGTCGCGATGGCCGGGACGATCGCGTTGTACGAACGCGCCCGAAAGACATGACCCAGGGACAGTCCCTGGGTCATGTCGTTTGCGCGATCCAGACGGAGTCGTCTCCGCCCGTGAACGGCGTGCGGTCGAACCAGCCGTAGCAGGCCTCGACCTCGAAGCCCGACTCCTGGAGCAGGGCGCGCCACTCGTCGACCGACAGCCAGGCGAGCGCCAGCGTCGTCTCGCCCGACGGGCCGCGGACCGTCAGTGTCAGCGTCCGTGCCACCTCGTCCCAGCGCGCCAGCTCGAAGATCCCAGGCTCGCGCTCGAGCCAGCGGTCGTGCGTGTGCGCGATGTCGTCGGCGGCCGGTGTGAAGACGTCGAAGACGAAGCGGCCGCCCGGCTCCAGCAGCTTCCGCACGGCGCGAAACGCGCCTCTGCGCTCCTCGTCGGTGTGCATGTGCAGCAGCGAGCGAAACGGACAGATCACCAGCGGCACGCGCTCGCGCACAGGCGGCTCCCGCAGGTCGCCCAGCCGTAGATCGACGTCCACGCCCGCGAGCGCCGCCCGCCGCGCGCAGACTTCCAGCATCCCCCGCGACGAGTCGATGCCGATGACGCGGATTCCGTCCGCCGCGATCGGAACGGCGATGCGCCCGGTGCCCACGCCGAGCTCGACCATGGGACCGCCGGCGCGGCGCGCTTCCTCGAGGTAGAAGCCGACGTCCTCGACCACGCTCGCGCTCCACGGGTCGTACAGCTCCGCAATTGAGTCGTAAGGACTGGACACGACCGCTATCCTCGCGGCAATGGTTCTTCGCAGCGTGAACGTTCCCGCCGTTCGGGATAAGACGGTCGGCCGAGCAAAGCTCGTCCGACCTCTGGGCGGCGTCGCCAAGTCGACGCCTTCGGGTTTCAACACGGTGTACGCGCGCGCGACCTTCGCCTTTATCCCGCCCCGGCTCGCCGGGGACGGGCGCTAGCGCGCAGCCGATCCTCCACGAGCCGGGGCGTCCATCGCCGTCGGACCCTGGACCGAAAGGAGGAAAACCGTGTCGAAACGATCCGTTACAGTCGCCGCCGTGGACGTCGAGGCCCTCGAGCGCGAGGCTCAAGGCGCGATCACGGCCGCGTCCACGCGCGCCGCGCTCGACGACGCGCGCGTCCGCTACCTCGGCCGGAAGAGCGAGCTGAAGCAGGCGCTCCGCGGCGTGCGCGACCGCGAGAGCGGCATGAGCCTGAATGCAGCACGCGAGCGGCTCGAAGCGGCATTCGACGCCCGCGAGAGCGAGCTCGAGTGGGCGGAGCTCGACCGCACGCTGACCGAGGACGTCGTCGACGTCACGCTGCCCGGAACGGAGCTCCCCCGCGGGCACGTGCACCTGCTCACGCAGATGCGCCGCGAGATCGAGGACACGTTCCTCGGGCTCGGCTACGAGGTGTTCGACGGGCCCGAGGTCGAAGAGACCTACTACAACTTCGACGCGCTGAACACGCCGGAGGGCCACCCGAGCCGCTCGCCGGTCGACACGTTCTACGTCAGCGACGACGTCGTCCTGCGCACGCACACGTCGCCTGGACAGATTCGCTACATGCAGTCGCACGAGCCGCCGGTGTACATGGTCTCGCTGGGACGCTGTTACCGGCGCGACACGCCCGACCCGACGCACACGCCGACCTTCCACCAGGTCGAGGGGCTCGCCGTCGACCGCACGATCTCGCTCGCCGATCTGAAGGGGACGTTGCTGCACCTCGCGCGCGTGCTCTTCGGCGAGGAGCGAGACGTGCGCGTGCGCACGAGCTTCTTCCCGTTCACAGAGCCCTCGGCCGAATTCGACGTGTCCTGTTTTCTCTGCGCCGGCAGCGGCTGCAATGTCTGCAAGTGGTCAGGCTGGATCGAGATGGGCGGCTGCGGCGTCGTCGACCCGAACGTGTTCGCGCAAGTCGGCTACGACCCGGAGCGCTGGTCAGGGTTCGCCTTCGGTCTCGGGATCGACCGCATCGCAATGCTGCGCCACGGCGTCCCCGATCTCCGCCTGCACTGGGAGAACGACCTCCGCTATCTCAGCCAGTTCTGATGATGCGCGTCCCGGTCAGTTGGCTGAAGGAGTACGTCCCATTCGACGAGCCGATCGAGGAGGTCGCAGCGCGTCTCGTCATCTCGAGCTGCGAGGTCGACCGGATCGTCAAACGCGGCGTGCCCGACGCGAACGGCAACCTCGAGCACTATCGCGTCGGGAAGGTCGTCGAAGCCGGCAAGCACCCGAACGCCGATCGCCTGCAGCTCTGCCGCGTCGACGTCGGCGACAGCGAGCCGCGCCAGATCGTCTGCGGCGCGTGGAACTTCGGCGTCGGCGCGACAGTGGCCGTCGCGCTGCCGGGCGCTGTTCTTCCCGACGGACAGAAGCTCGAGCAGGCCAAGCTGCGAGGCGAGGTCTCGAACGGGATGATCCTCTCCGAGCGCGAGCTGGAGCTGGGCGTCGATCACGGCGGGATCCTCGTCCTCGACGACGGCCTCGCGGCCGGGACGCCGCTCGCCGACGTGCTGCCGCTCACC
>JBJMJR010000042.1:0-5407 GCA_045806245.1 Gaiellaceae bacterium
CGCCGGGTCCTCCTGGTCGTAGGCCTCGACTTCGACGATCCGTCCGCCGACGCCGTCGACGAGCAGCGTGACGCCGATCAGGTCGGGGGCGACCTCGTGGACGCTGCGCGCGAAGAAGCTACGTCTCAGCAAAGGAGTCGTACTTGACGAGGGCGGGGAACGCCAGTGCGAGCAGCGCGCATCCTGCAACGCAGGCGATGCCGCCGGACGCGATCGAGACGGTGAGGCTGGTCGCATTCGCGAGCGCACCCGCTTCGAGGTTGCCGATCGACGGCGCCGCCGCGACCTGCATGAACTCGATCCCGGAGACTCGGCCGAGCATCTCGGTCGGAGCGATGCGGTACAGCATCACCGACCGCAGGATCGCACTGATCTGGTCGCCGAAGCCGGCGACGGCGAGCAGGAGCAGGGCGAGCCAGAATTGGTGCGCGAATGCGAATGCCCCGATGGCGACGCCCCAGAGCGCCGCACTGATGATGACCCCGAGGCCCTGCCGGCGAATGTGCCGCAGCGGGCCGGACAGCAGCGACACGACGAGCGCACCGACCGCCGGCGCCATGTACAGGTAGCCGACGAGCGAGGGGTCGTGGAAGCGGTCGCTCGCCACCGGCGCGAACAGCGCGGACGGCATCCCGAAGATCATTGCGTTCGTGTCGACGAGGAAGAAGCCGAGGATCACCGGCTGCCGTCGCACGTAGCGGAACCCGGCCGCGATCGAGCGCAGGCTCGGGCGATCGGCGTCTTCGCGCGCGACGAGCCGCGGCAGCAGGAAGACGGCAACGAGCGCGCCGACGTACGAAGCGGTGTCGCCGAGGTAGATCCACTTCAGCGCGACGAACTTGAGCAGGATCCCGGCGATCGCGGGGCCGCCGACCGCTCCGAACTGCGACGTCACGCTGTTCAGCGCGGACGCAGACATGAAGTTCGCCTCGTCGACGAGCTGCGGCGTCATCGACCGTTGCGCGCCGACGCCGATACTGAACGCCGACGAGATCACGAGCTGCGAGGCATACAGCGCCCACACGTGCGGCTGCGAGAGAGCGGCGTTGGCCGCGAGACCGAGGCTCCCGACGACCATCCCGAGCTGCTGCACCTGCATCAGCCGCCGCCGGTCGACGGCGTCGGCGATTGCGCCGCCGATCACGGTCAGGGTTAGCAGCGGCACGAGATGCGTCAGCGAGATCAGCCCGACTGCGAGCTTCGAGCCGGTCAGCTGGTACATCTGGTACGCCAGCGCAACCTCCGCGATCTCGGTGCCGATGAACGAGATGCCCTGTCCGAACCAGAGGCGCCGGAACGCGGGGTAGCGCCTGAGGGGCGTGAGGTCGAGCGCGAAGCGCGACAAAAAGCCGCGGCGCTCCGCGGCGGCGACCCCGGGCTCGTCCGTCAAAAGAGCTTGTTCTCGTCGGGGGCCGGAGTGCTTGCCTCGAGCAGGTGGCGCGCACGGCCGCCGAGGTCGGCGAGGTCGACCCGTCCTGCCTGCGTCTGCGCCGCCAGGCGCTCCGCGAGGTCGAGTGCCTCGTCGACGAGCGCCGAGTTCGAGGCGTCGTCGTGGCCCATGTCGTGGAGGATCGTGCGCTCCGTTCGCGAGGCGACGATCGGATCGGGGACGCCCTCGATCCAGACGCGTGTCCGCCGGCCGTGGCCGCGCTCGCCTTCGGCCAAGGGCTCGAGCGCGTAGATGCGGTCAGCACGCGCGTACTTGCCGAAGCCGAGGAAGATCATGCGGGGAGGATCGGCCACGCGGGGATTATCCCCGGGCTCTATGTACACGCGCGCGCGAGAAAGCGACATGTCCCAAATTCCAGGGTCTGACCCTGGGTGTCGCGAATGTGTGACGGATGATCCACAGGCGGGCCGCCTCGAGCGGGCGTGGCTCGAACCGCAGGGTCTGACCCTAGGTGTTACGAAAGCGTGGCGATCGTTCCACAGGCGCTACTCGAAGAACGTGTCCTCGTGGCTGTACGCCGGCGCGCAGCTGCAGAGGAAACGCATGGCGGAGGCGGCGACGAGCTCGTGCCACGCGCCCGCGGGGATCAGCGCCGCGTCGCCGGGCGCGATGCGCCGGCGGTCGCCGTCGATCTCGAGCTCGCCCTCACCCTCGAGGACGAAGTAGATCTCCTCGCTCGCACGGTGAAAGTGCCGCTGCGTCGACTGTCCGGCTGCGAGCGTCGCCTCGGCCAGGCTCTGCGCATCGGTGTGGTGCAGCTCCCGAATGGTCGAGCCGTCTTTCGTCGTGAACGGCGCCGCCGTGGCGAGCGAGCTGACTTCCACGACTAGCCGCCGACGGCGGCACGCAGCACCTCGACGACGCGCTCCTGGTCGCCGGAGTCGATCTGCGTGTAGAACGGCAGCGCCATCGTCCGCCGCGCGGTTTCCTCCGCGACGGGACAGAGTCCCTCTGCGAAGCCGTATTGCTCCCGCATGTAGGGCTGGAGGTGGATGCACGGCACGTACTCCGCCGTCGCGACGCCCTCGGCGCGCAGCGCGTCCATGATCGCGTCGCGGTCGAGACTCGGATCGAGGCTCACCACATAGACGAACCACGAGCGCCGGCGCTCGGCGTCGTCGGGGGCGGGCGGCTCGACGCCGTCGACTCCGGCGAGAAGCTCGGTGTACCGGCCGGCCGCTTCCGCACGCAGCTCGAGGATCCGATCGAGCTTCTCGAGTTGCGCGAGCCCGATTGCCGCCTGGATGTCGGTCCAGCGATAGTTCAACCCGACGCGGACGTGGTGGAACCAGCCGCCGCCGCCGTCGTACGAGCGTCCCTGGTTCCGCAGGCTGCAGAGCAGGCGCCACTCCTCCTCCGAATGCGTCGTCACGACGCCGCCCTCGCCCGTCGCCATCTGCTTGTTCGGATAGAAGGCGAACGCCGCCGAGGGGCCGTGCGAGCCGAGCGGCGCGCCGCGATATTCCGCGCCGAGCGACTCGCACGCATCCTCGATCAGGACGAGACCGTGACGTTCCGCGAGCGCCCGCAGCGGATCGAGGTCGCACGGAAAGCCGAACATGTCGACCGCGACGATCGCGCGCGTGCGTTCCGTGATCGCCGCCTCGACGGCGGCAGGGTCGAGGTTGAGCGTGATGGGATCGACGTCCGCGAACACCGGCGTTGCGCCCTCGAGGATGAAGCAGTTCGCCGATGCCACGAAGGACAGCGGCGACGTGATCACCTCGTCGCCCGGCCCGAGCCCTGCTATCCGGCAGAGCAGATGCAGGCCGGCGGTGCCGCTCGACAGCGCGGCCGCGTACGGCGCTCCGACTCGCTCCGCCACCTCGTGCTCGAAGCGGTCGATCCACGGCCCGAGCGACAAGCGCCCGGAGCGCAGCACTTCGAGGACGAGCTCCTCCTCACGCTCGTCGAGCCACGGGCGCGAGAGCGGTATCTCGCGTATCGCCTCGGTCACGCCTGAGCGCGCGCCGGCTCGGTCGTCGCGTACTCGAGCCAGTGCGACCAGCGCTCGCTCAGTCCGCGCACCGTGTCGAGGTACGCCTTCTGGATCGCAAGCGTCACCGGGCCGGGCGGCCCGATCGGCTGATCGTCGATTTCGCGCAGCGGCGTCACTTCGGCGGCCGTGCCCGTCATGAACACCTCGTCCGCGAGATACAAGTCGGTGCGGATGAGCTGCTTCTCGACGACGGTGTGCCCGAGGTCCTGCGCAATCTGGATGATCGTGTCGCGCGTGATGCCCGGCAGGATCGATGCCGACAGGTCGGGCGTGTAGATCGTGCCGTCCTTGATCACGAAGAGGTTCTCGCCGGAGCCGTCCGCGACGTAGCCGTCGTCGGTGAGCAGGATCGCCTCGTCGTAGCCGGCGCGATTCGCCTCCATCACCGCGAGCATCGAGTTGAGGTAGATACCCGTTGCCTTCGCGACGTGCGGAATCACGTTCGGCCCGATGCGCGTCCACGACGAGATCTTCGCGCGAATGCCCTTCTCGAGCCCGTCGGCGCCGAGATACGTCCCCCACGGCCAGCTCATGATCGCGACGTCGACGGGATTCCCCGTCGCGGCGACGCCGAGCTCGCCGTAGCCGAAGAACGCGATCGGACGCAGGTAACACTCGGCCACGCCGTTCGCGCCGATCAGCTCCATGCATGCGGAGCGCAGGTCCTGGAGCGAATAGCCGAGCTCCATGTTCAGCAGCCGTGCCGAGTTGTGCAGGCGCTGCAGGTGATCGGTCAGGCGGAAGACGGCGCTGCCCTTGGGCGTCTCGTACGCGCGGATCCCTTCGAACACGCCCGAGCCGTAGTGGAGGCCGTGCGTGCCGACATGGATCTTCGCGTCGGCCCAGTCGACGAGCTCGCCGTTCATCCAGATCTTGTCGAGTTCCTGCATGGAGACTCTCCTTCGGAGGAGGCTGGGCCGGAGCTCGAATTCTACCCGGGGGCCCGGCCCTCAGAATCCCCCGATCTAGTCCTCGACCAGGAACATGCCCGTTTCTGCGCGCGTCAAGCGCAGAAGCTGGCGCGGCGAAAGGCCCAAAACATGCCGCGGAGAGCCGGCTTCGAGCCACACGGTGCGGAGGGGGATGAGCGAGCGCTCCACGACAACGCGCGAGCCCTGGAACGGGAAGGCGCGCGGCGCCACCGGCCGCAGCTCGGCGCAGCCGGAGCGGCGCGCCAGGCGCGCGCGGTCGACCTCCGAGTCGTCGGGAACGAGCGCGACGAGCGTCCGGCCGTCACAGTCGTAGGCTTCCGCGCGCGCGGCAGGCCCCGGCGCTTCCTCGACTCCGTCGGCAAGCTGCTCGAGGCGGCCGTGCGCATCCGACTCGCGCAGGAACGCGGCGATCCGCTCGACGGGCTCGGGCCACATCACTGCAGCGAGATGAAGCGTGCGTCGTCGAACTCGCCGTGCAGGCGCGCGGCGAGGTCGGGCGGGGCGGGTGTGTCGATCGACAACGCCATCAGCGCCTGTCCGCCGCGACGGGTCCGCGACACGGTCATGTTGGCGATGTTCACGCCCGCCTCTCCGAACACTGTGCCGACGCGCCCGATCACGCCCGGCACGTCGTCGTAACGGAAGAAGACGAGCAGCGGCGCGAGCTCCATGTCCAACTCGAACCCGAGCGCGCTCACGAGCCACTGGCGATCGTCCTTGCCGATGGTCGTCCCCGCGACGCGAAGTGCACGCCCGCCTGACACCGCTTCGACACGCACGAGGTTGGTGAAGTCACGCGACGGGCGCCGCCGCTCCTCGCGCACCTCCACCCCGCGCTCCGCTGCGATCACCGGCGCGTTCACGTAGTTCACCGGCTGGTCCGAGCGTCCCTGGAACGCGCCGTTCAACGCGGCGACGGTCAGCAGCCGCGTGTCGTATTGAGCGAGCGACCCGAAGTACGTCAGCCGCAGTTCCTCCACTCTTCCCTCGGCGAGCTCCATCGCCAGCCGGCCGAGCTTCGCCGCG
>JBJMJR010000043.1:0-31005 GCA_045806245.1 Gaiellaceae bacterium
GCGAACGATCGTCGCGTCGATCAGGACTGCGGCCGCCAGGCCGACGCCGAACTGCTTGAACATCAGCATCGACAGCGTCGCGAAGATCGAGAACACCGCGACCATGACGATTGCTGCGCTGGTCACGGTTCCGGCGGTGGACTTGATCCCGTACGAGATCGCGTCGTCCATGCTCGCGCCGCGGTCGAATGTCTCGCGGATCCGGCTGATGATGAACACGTGGTAGTCCATCGAGAGGCCGAACAGGATCACGAACAGCAGCAGCGGCACGATCGGTGAGATCCCGGCGGTGGAGCTGAAGCCGAGGACGCCCTTGCCGATTCCGTGTTGGAAGACGAGCACGAGGATCCCGAAGGCCGCTCCCACTGACAGGAGGTTCAGGACGATCGCCTTCAGTGCGACGACGATCGAGCGGAACGCGACCAGCATCAGCAGGAACGCGAAGATCAGCACGAACGCGACGACGTATGGGAGCTTGGACTTCTGCTGCGCCAGTTCGTCGTTCCAGCGGGCGGCGATTCCGGTGACGCCGACCTCTGCCGCAGGAAGCGCTCCCACGGTTGCCGGGATGAGTTGATTGCGCAGCAGCGCGAGCGCGTTCATCGAGGCGGTGTCGGTGCCGGTGCCCTTGATCGGCATGGTGATGTTCGCGACCGTCCCGCTTCGGTTCGTCTCGACGGTGATCGGCTTCTCGATCTGCCCGGTGGCGAGTGCCCGACGTCGCAGTGCGGCGATCGCGGTGCGGACCGACGGCGCGTTCACGTCGGGCGACTTGACGACGACGTTGGCCGGCAGCGCGTTCCCGGGGAACTCCTGCTGCATGCGGTCGTACGTCTTGACCACTGCGAGCTTCTTCGGGAACGTGTCAGGCCCCGGCGTCGCCATGTGCAGCTGCAGCGCCGGAATTGCGAGCGCGATCAGCAAGCCGGCCGCGAGTGAGGCAGAGAGGAGCGGCCGGCGGAGAACGGCGTCGACGATGCCGCCCCACGCGCCGCCCTCGCGAACGCTGCGGCGTCGCCGGTTGATCAGTGGGACGCGCAGCCGGTAGACGCCGTCGCCGAGCCTCGAGAGGAGCGCCGGCAGAACCGTGAGCGAGCCCAGCATCGCGACTGCGACCACGATGATCGTCGCGTAGCCGAAGGATGCGAACGTCGCATCGCCCGTCAGGAACAACCCGGCCATCGCGACCATGACGGTGAACCCAGAGATCAGCACCGACCGTCCGGACGTTGCCGCGGCGATCTCGAGTGCGTCTTTCGCACTACGCCCAGCCGCACGCTCCTCGCGCTCTCGGCGCAGATAGAAGAGCGAGTAGTCGACCCCGACGGCGAGCCCGATCAACAGCACGACCGCAAACGCTTCCTGTGCGAGCGGAATCAGGTGACTCGGCAGCGCCGCGAGCCCGAAGGTGGCGATCACGGCCGTGAGCGCGAGCAGTAGCGGGATCCCCGCGGCGACCAGTGCGCCGAAGGCCACCACGAGAATGATCAACGTCAGCGGGATCGACAACGCGCCGGCGCTCTTCAGATCGTTCGCGAATGCCGTGTCGACGCCCTTGGCGGCGCTGGCGCCACCGAACTCGCCGACGAAGAACGACGGATGTGCTTTTGCCGCCTCGTCGACCTTCTTGAGCACCGGGTCGAGCCTGTCGGCTGCGGTGCTCTTGTCGCCGCTGATGTCGAAGTTGACGAGCACCGCGTGGTGGTCCCCGGCGGTCTCGGGCGTCTGCACGTTGCGGACGACTGCCACTGTGGACAAGCGTGCGGCGACGTCGTGCACCGCGGCCGCGAAGGCGGGTGTTCCGGTTTGCAGCGAACGGTTCTGGATCAGGACGCTTTCGCCCGCGGGCTGCTTGAAGCCGGCGTCGAGGATCTTGTCCATGCGTCCCGACTCGCCCGGGCCCTTGGCGTTCGGATCGATCTGCTTCGTCCCGATCTGGCCGCCGAGAGCAAAGGCGACGACCACGAGGCCGAGCCAACCAAAGGTTGCGGTCTTCCAGTGGGAGGCGCTCCAGCGCCCCATGCGTGCCGCTAGGTTGCGGCTCTGATTTGTGTTGCGAGGCATACGGTTCTCCTTTCAGCCGCTAGGCGGCGTACGCGAAGGGGTGGTAGAAGGCGTCGAGCGCCCGGTCGGGAGCAACCGCGACTTGGAAGCCGTCTCCACGGCGGTCGTCCTCGACCGAGACCGTGATTGCGTCCTCACGCGGGTGCCAGAGCAGCAGGACGTGGATGCCGTCGCACTCACGCGCGGCGAGCTCGAGGGTGTGCGGGGTTGCGGGGCTCATGTGTCCTCCTGTCATGGGATGTCGACCTCGCTCACGCTCGTGGCGGTCGTGCGCTCAGCGACGAAGCTAGGCAACAACTCGAGGGCGTCTTCTGCAGTCGCGCTCTCGACCGTCCACCAGATCGCGTGGCCACCGGAGCGGCACGAGGCGAGCGTCGGTAGGTGACGAAGCGGGCTTTCGTGCCCTTTGAACGAGGCGAAGACCGTCCCGCACTCGTGGGCTTGGTGGTGGTGGTGGAGCAAGTAATGGGCCACCCGCCGAGACTGACGCGGCGCGGCCGGCCCGACATCGGGGCGACACCCTGATCCCGCACCCTGATTTTGGGATCCGGCCAGGCTGGTCTACCCTGGCTGGAGAGCGAAATGGCCCTGCTAACCGACCAATTCGTGGGCCGCGCCGAGCAACTCGGGTCGTTCGGCCGGATGCTCGAGGAGGTCGATCACGGGAATCCGTCCGCGACCGTCCTCGTCGGGGAACCGGGGATCGGCAAGACGCGTCTCCTTACTGAGTTCGCGCGGTCTGCGGACCACAACGGCCGGCTCGTCCTCACGGGCTCGGCATCCGAGCTCGAACGGGATCTCCCGTTCTCCGTCTTCGTGGACGCGCTCGACGAGTACCTGCGTGGGCTCAGTCCCGATCGCCTTGCTGCGTTGGACGAAGACGTGCGCACCGAGCTCTCGCACGTCTTCCCTTCGCTTTCGGCTCTCGGGACCGCCGGCGGCGGCGCGTTGCAGCACGAGCGCTACCGCAGTCACCGGGCGGCGCGTGCGCTACTCGAGGAGCTCGCGAAGACGCGGTCGCTGGTTCTCGTTCTCGACGATGTCCACTGGGCCGACTCGGCGTCCGTCGAGCTTCTCGGCGCGATGTTGCGGCGTCCGCCCGCCGCCGGCGTCCTCATCGTGCTGGCGGTCCGTCCACACCAGACGGCGGAGCGCCTCTCTGTCGCAATCGAACGGGCCGATCGCGCGGGCGCGCTAACGCGGATCGAGCTCGGCGCGCTGACCGCACTCGAAGCTCGGCAGCTCGTCGGCGACGCCGCCGCGGTTCTCTACGACGAGAGCGGCGGCAATCCGTTCTATCTCGAGCAGCTTGTGCGTTCGCTCGCCCGTCACAGCAACGGCGACGCTGCACGCGGCGTCTCGCTCAGCGGCATCGAAGTTCCGTCGGCCGTCGCCGCATCACTCAACGAGGAGCTCGGCCTTCTCTCGGATGATGCGCGCCGCGTGCTCGAAGGAGCGTCGGTGGCCGGCGACCCCTTCGAGCCCGAGCTGGCCGCAGCAGCCGCCGCAACATCGGAGGCGGCCGCCATGGAAGCGATCGACGAGCTCCTGCTGCTCGACCTCGTTCGAAGCACGGAGGTGCCGCGGCGCTTTCGTTTCCGGCATCCGCTGATCCGTCGCGCCGTATACGAGGCGACGCCCGGCGGACGGCGACTGGGAGCGCACGAGCGTTGTGGGGATTTGCTCGCCGTACGGGGCGCTTCGGCCGCAGCGCGCGCTCACCATGTCGAACGCTCGGCGCGCGAGGGCGACCTCGAAGCAGTCGCGGTTCTGCGCGAGGCGGGTGAGGGGGCGACACGACTCGCTCCGGCAAGCGCGGCGAACTGGTTCGCCCAGGCACTTCGTCTTCTGCCGGCGAGCGCGCCTGCGAGGCAGCGCATCGAGCTCCTGCTCGCACGTTCTGCAGCGCAGACGGCGAGCGGGCATTTCGCCGACAGCCACAGCGTCCTGTTGGAAGCACTTGCGATCGCTCCGGACGACGCGACGATCGCCCGCAGGTGCGCCGCCGTCGAGAGTTTGCTCGGACGACACGAACAGGCCGGCGCGCGTCTCGCAAGCGCGATCGAACGCCTTCCGGATCAGGGTTCTGCGGAGGCTGTTGCACTCATGAACGAGCTCGCGGTCAATCTCGTGTGGCGAGCGAGGTATGAAGAAATGCACGCATGCGCCGAGCGCGCTGTAGGCGCGGCACGACAGCTCGAAGATCGTGCGTTGACTGCTGCGGCACTCGCCATGCTCGCGATGGCTGAGTCGATGACCGGCGATCCCGCGCGCGCCGAGATCTGTCGCCGAGAGGCCGCGGCACTCGTCGATTCGCTCTCCGACGACGGTCTGGCCCGCCATCTCGAATCGGCTGTCCGTGTCGCCGGGATGGAGCTCTATGCCGGTTGGTACGCCGACGGTGACAGACACGCGAGTCGCGCACTGGCGGTGGCGCGCGCGTCCGGCCAGGGTGGCGAGCTCTTCCTCGTTCTCGTTCTCACTCTCGGAGGGCTTTGGCGCCTGCGCGGCAAGCTGGCCGAGGCGGGCGAGCTGCTCGACGGTGGCATCGAGGCAGCTCGCCTGCTGGGCAACACGCACGCGCTTGTGTGGAGCCTCGGCAGCCGGTCTGCAGCGGCGCTCCATGTCGGCGACGTTGACCTGGCGCTTGCGGCCGCGCAGGAGGCCGTCGACCTCAGCGCAGACCTGGACGAGGGGTTCCATTCGGCCGAGGCAGCCGTCGACCTGGCCCGTGCGCTGCTCGAGACGGGGAAGCCCCAACAGGCCGTCGATTTGCTCATCGGTTCCGCAGGAGGCGAGGAGCTCGTGCTCATCGCCGGCGGACCGAGGGCGCATTACCTCGAGTCGCTTACGCTCTGCTGGCTTGCACTGGACCGCCCAATCGAGGCGAGACGCGCCGCTGTCACTGCGGAGGTCTGGGCCTCGTCGCTGCAGCTTCCGATGGCGACCGCCTGGGCGAACCGAGCGGCGGCGGCGGTCGACCTCTACACAGGGAATGCGGCGGCGGCGGCCGAACGAGCGCTTTTGGCGGCGGCGGGCGCAGAGGAGGTGGGGGCGCCGATCGAGGCAGCGCTGTCGCGCACACTCGCGGGGCGCGCTCTCGCGCGAACCGGCGACCGTGATCGAGCGATTGCGGAGTTGCAGAACGCGGCAGCGGCGCTCGAAGCGCGCGGGGCCCTACGGTGGCGTGCAGAGGCCGAGCGCGAACTGCGCAAGCTCGGCCGCCGCATCCACCGGCAAACACAACGGGGCAAAACCGGCGCGACCGGTCTCGAAGCTTTGACCTCGCGCGAGCTGCAGGTCGCACACTTGGTCGTCGATCGGAAGACGAACCCGCAGATTGCGGCCGAGCTGTTCCTGAGCCAAAAGACGGTCGAGACTCACCTGCGCAACATCTTTCGCAAAATCGATGTCTCTTCCCGAGTGGACCTTGCACACGCCGTCGAACGCGCCGGCGCAAACGGTCGCTGACATGCCGGCGCGCATCGCAGGCATTTGCGGCCTCCTCGCATTCGTGACCTTCAACGTCGCCTGGATCGCAGGCGGTCAGGTGCAGCCGTCCGCGTACAGCGTCGCGAACGACGACATCTCTGACCTCGGCGCGATGACGGCCGCGAGCCCGTGGATCTACAACCGGTTTGGTGCGAACCTCACGGGCGTTCTGGTGGTCCTACTCGGGCTCGGCCTGTGGCGTGCGCTCAGCCCAGACATGATCGGCCGCATCGGCGCCGCCGTGCTGGTCGCCGAAGGCATCTCGACGTTCTTCGACGGGATCTTCCACCTCGATTGCCGAGGAATCGACGCGGCGTGCGACAACGTCTCGTGGCACTCGCGCGCGCACAAGATCGAGTCGGGCTTCACCGGCGCGTTCTCGCTCCTCGCACCCCTTGTTCTTTCGTTCGCGTTCCGCCGGAACCCCGCATGGCGAGATTCATGGATCCCAAGTCTCCTCGCCGTTCCGGGGGTCGTCGTTGCGAACGTTGCGTTCTCCGCAGTCGGTGACGGGGCTGCCACGCGCGCAGGCACCGTCGTCATCTTCATCTGGATTGCTTTCGTCAGCGTGCGTCTGCTGCAGAAAGGTGAGCGAGCAGCAGTCGGGGCGCCGGACTAGAGCAGATGCCAAGACTTCGCCGACGATTCGCCGCCGAGGCCGGCTTTGCCGGCGTCGGGAACAAACGCTTGGATCGAAACGAGAAGCCGATCGAAATCATCATGGCGCGCGGAGCGCGGCCGATTTCGATCGGCGATGGAGCGTATCGGGATCGAACCGATGACCTCCGGCTTGCAAAGCCGGCGCTCTCCCAGCTGAGCTAACGCCCCGTGCGCGCCACAGTGTAGAGGCGCCTCAGCCCGCCGAAGGCGGCGGCAGCGGCGGTAGATCGAGGTCGGGCTCGGGGTCGCCGTCGTCCAGTGCGGCCCACTCTTCCGACTCGAAATAGTCGCCGACGATCTCGTCTGCGTGCGATCCCGGCATGGCGCTCGACACACATGTCGGCCCCGGACGTGAGGGGGAGAATCCCTCGTCCGGGGCCGACGGTCCCGCTCGGAGGAGCGGAGGGAACTCGAAGACCTAGGCTGCGCGCTCGAGTCGCTCTTCGACGCGCGCCCTGGCGACGATGTGGTCGCGGTCGCCGAAGCGGAGAGCCGCCTTCAGCGATCGCTCCTCGTCCCAGAGGCGGTCGAGGCGCTCGCTCAAGCTCTTGAGCTCGGCGGCGGCGGCGGGGTTGTGGCCCTCGGAGAGGATGTGCCACAGCTCGGCCCTCCGCTCGCTGATCTCCTCGATTTCCTGATGGATCTGGATGGGGGTCATGTCTTTGAAAACGACGCCCGGGCCCGCCTCATTCCCGCGGGCCGACGAAGAAAACGACGACCGCCACCGCGCCGACGACGGCGGCAACGACGGCGATCCAGCCCAAAGCGGTGACCATCAGGCGTAGCCGAGCTCGGCCAGGCGCTGCTCGTCGATTCCGAAGTAGTGCGCGACCTCGTGCAGCACCGTGACTCGGATCTCGTGCTCGAGGCGCGCCGGGTCGCGGCCAAAGGCCCCCTCCAGCGGACGGCGGTAAATCGTGATCTTCGCCGGCAGGTACGGCGCCTCCTGGAACAGCCCGAGCACACCCGGCTGATCCGTGTTCTCGTCCTCGACGACCACCGCGACGTTCTCGAGGTTACGCGCCAGATCCGGCGGCAGTGCGTCGAGCGCCTGCCGGACGCGCTCCTCGAACTCGTCCATCAGTACGACGGCTGCAGCGGGCGCCGCTTGGCGACGAGGTACACCGTCAGCAGTCCGAAGGCGAAGCCGCCGATGTGGGCGAAGACGGCGACGCCGCCGGTCTGGTCGGGATGCGTCAGGCCGACACCGCCCTGCCAGACCTGCAGCGCGATCCAGATGCCGAGGAACCAGATCGCCGGGATCTCGCGAAAGAAGATGAGCCCGAAGAAGATCAGTGTCAGGACGCGGGCCCGCGGCAGCAGCAGGAAGTAGGCGCCGAGCACGCCGGCGATCGCACCGCTCGCGCCGATGTTCGGAACGCTGGCGTCCGTGACGTTCCCGAAGCTGAGCGTCACGAAGGTCTGCAGCGCGGTAGCGGCGATGCCGGCGGCGAGGTACCAGAGGAGGAACCGCGCGCGGCCGAGCGCGTCCTCGACGTTGTTGCCGAAGATCCAGAGGAACAGCATGTTGCCGATGATGTGCTCCCAGCTTCCGTGCATGAACATCGAGGAGAACGTGCTCTCGAACCACGACAGGTGGTGCGACGGCTCGCCCTGCACGACCTGCACGCACGGGCCGTGGACAGAGCACGGGTAATAGCCGTCCGTGAAGACGTGATAGTCGACGCCGCGGCCGCCCAGCTCCCAGAGCCAGACCAGCGCGTTGACGACGATGATCCCGATCGTGACGACGGGAAAGACCCGCGTCGGGACGTTGTCGCGAAGCGGGATCACGGGTTCTTCTTACCGGATGACGAGCGCCATAAGCGCTTTCTGCGCATGCAGGCGATTCTCAGCCTCGTCCCACACGGCCGAACGCGGTCCATAGAGGACGTCTTCCGTGATCTCTTCACCGTAGTGCGCCGGGAGGCAATGCAGGACGATCGCGTCGTCGTTCGCGCGAGCCACCAGCTCCGCATCGATCCCGTAGCCGGCGAGGTCGCGCAGCCGCTGCTCGCGCTCGACGTCCTGCCCCATCGACGTCCAGACGTCGGTGTAGAGGACGTCCGCGCCCTCGACTGCGATACGGGGGTCGTCGGCGAGCTCGACCGACCCGCCGGCCTCGCGCGCGATCCGAATTGGATCTTCCCCTGGCCTGTACCCGGGCGGCGTCGCCGCGACGAACGACGCTCCGAGCTTCGCGCAGGCGACCATCAGCGACGCGCAGACGTTGTTGCCGTCGCCCAGGTACACGACCTTCAGCCCCTCGAGCCGCCCGAACCGCTCGCGGATGGTCATGACGTCGGCAAGCGCCTGGCACGGGTGCGAGCTGTCCGTCAGGCCGTTGATGACGGGGATCGAGGCGTGTGCGGCGAGGTCTTCCACGTCTGCCTGCGCGAACGTGCGGATCATGATCGCGTCCAGGTAGCGCGAGAGGACGACGGCCGTGTCCTTGATCGTCTCGCCGCGGCCGAGCTGCAGATCCCCGGCCGAGAGGTACAGGGCCGTGCCGCCGAGCTGGTAGATGCCGACCTCGAACGAGACGCGGGTCCGAGTCGACGGCTTCTGGAAGATCATCCCCAGCGTCCGGCCGGGGAGGAGGCGGTGTTCCTCGCCTGCGTGCTGTTTCCGCTTGAGGTCGTCCGCCAGGTCGAGCACCTCCAGGAGGTCCTCTCGGCTCCAGCCCGCGACCCGCGTGAACGACCTGCCCTTCAAGGGCGCGATCCTACTGAGCTGGACTTGACAACCAAGCACTGAGGTTTTATTCTGGCGCTGTAATCAAGTCGTGAAAGGAGGAGAGATGGCCACTCTGGTTCGTTGGGAGCCGATCCGCGAGATCGCGGCGCTCCAGAACGAGATGAGCCGTTTCATGAACGGCCTCCTCGAGGGCAACGGCCGCACCAGCCAGGCCTGGGTGCCGGCGCTCGACGTCTGGGAGACCGAGACCGAACTCGTCTACGCACTCGACCTGCCGGGCGTCCCCGAGGACAAGATCTCGGTGGAGCTCGACGAGGGCGCGCTGACGATCAGCGCCGAGCGCGAGCGGACGCAGGAGGAGACGCAGGACGATCGCTTCCATCGGTACGAGCGGCGCTACGGCACGTTCTCGCGCACCGTCGGTGTGCCGCAGGGCGTGACCGAAAGCGACGTCTCGGCGGAGGTGAAGAACGGTGTCCTCGAGGTCCACGTGAAGAAGCCGAAGCAGCCGAAGCCGAAGCGGATCCAGGTCGGCTCGGGCACCGGCGCCACGATCGAGGGCAAGTCGGAGCAGAAGTAAGACGGTGAGGCGGCGAAAGCCGCCTCACATCATTTGTAGGCTCGGCCGACGGACTGCGATCTCCTCATCCGCGGCGGGACGATCTACGACGGACGCGGCGGCGCGCCGCACGACGGCGACGTTGCGATTTCCGGTGACACCATCGCGGCCGTCGGCCGGCTGACGGATTGGCACGGGGCGGAAGAGCTCGACGCCGGCGGGCTCGCCGTCGCTCCCGGGTTCGTCAACATGCTCAGCTGGGCGACCGAATCGCTGCTCGAGGACGGCCGCGCGCAGAGCGACATCCGCCAGGGCGTGACGCTCGAGGTGATGGGCGAGGGCTTCTCGATGGGGCCGCTCACCGAGCAGATGAAGGAGGAGGTCGCCGCCCAGTCGCTGCTCGGCCATCCTGTGGAGTGGACGACCCTCGGCGAATACCTCGAGCATCTCGAGCGCCGCGGCGTCTCGCCGAACGTCGCGTCGTTCGTCGGCTCGGCCACCGTGCGCGAGCACGTGATCGGCTCTGACGACCGCGCCCCGAACGAGGCCGAGCTGGCCGAGATGCAGCAGCTCGTCGCCGACGCGATGCGCGAGGGCGCCGTCGGCCTGGCCGCCGCCCTGATCTACGCGCCCGCGTTCTACGCGCAGACCGATGAGCTGATCGCGCTCGCTCGCCCGGCGGGCTTGTACATCACCCATCTGCGCAGTGAGGGCGATGCGCTGCTCGAGGCGCTCGACGAGTTCGTCACGATCGTGCGCGCGGCAGGCGTGCGCGGCGAGATCTATCACCTGAAAGTCGCGGGCCGCGCGAACTGGCACAAGCTCGAGCAGGTGATCGAGCGAGTCGAGTCCGAGCAGCGCGCCGGCCTCGAGCTCACCGCGGACGTCTACACCTACACCGCCGGCGCGACCGGCCTCGACGGCGCGATGCCGCCGTGGGTCCAGGCCGGCGGCTTCGAGGCTTGGCGGGCGCGCCTGCGCGATCCGGACACGCGTGCGCGCGTTGCCGCCGAGATGCAGCAGCCGACCGACGCGTGGGAGAACATGTTCGAGCTCGCCGGGCCGCAGAGCATCAAGCTCCTTGCGTTCAAGAACGAGGCGCTCCGGCCGCTGACGGGGAAGACGCTGGCCGACGTCGCGGCAGAGCGCAACACGTCGCCTGCAGACGCCGCGATGGACCTCGTCGTCGAGGACGGCACGCGCGTCGGTGCCGCCTACTTCACGATGTCGGAGGACAACCTGCGCCGCGAGCTGGCGCTGCCGTGGGTCAGCCTGTGCTCGGACTCGGACGCACCGTCCGCCGAGGGTCGCTTCCTGCAGTGGAGCAACCATCCGCGCGCGTACGGCAGCTTCGCGCGGTTCCTCGGCCGCTATGTGCGCGACGAGCGCGTCGTCCCGCTCGAGGAGGCGATCAGGAGGTTGACGTCGTTCCCCGCGCAGAACCTCCGGCTGCAGCGGCGCGGGCTGCTCGAACCGGGCTACTTCGCAGACGTCGTCGTCTTCGATCCGGAGCGGATCGAGGATCACGCGACGTACGACGATCCGCACCAGTACGCGACGGGGGTCGAGCATGTGGCGGTGAACGGAACACTTGTGCTGCGCGACGGGGAACACACCGGCGCGTTGCCCGGTCGCGTCGTGCGCGGGCCGCTCTGGTCAGGTGACGCGGGTCCCGCCGTCGCCGGCGAGCGCTGACTCGAGCGCGTCGAAGTTCGTGATCAGCGTCTCGCGGCCGAAGGCGAGCGCCGCCTCGACCTTCGGGCGCATCGAGC
This sequence comes from Gaiellaceae bacterium, assembly GCA_045806245.1. Taxonomy (GTDB): domain Bacteria; phylum Actinomycetota; class Thermoleophilia; order Gaiellales; family Gaiellaceae; genus 3-1-20CM-4-69-9. The sequence goes on from JBJMJR010000043.1 coordinate 11,245, forward strand.
CCTCCGCCAGCTCCGGCAGCAGCGCTTCCGCTTCGCCGGCGGGCAGGTTGCGGATCTCCTCCTGGCCCGGCTCGCCAAAGTTGCGAAACACTGCCGGCACCTCGGTGAGGATGATCAACCGCTTCGCGTCGAGCCCGCGCGCGAGCAGCGCCGACGCGCGGTCCTTGTCGATCACCGCGTCGACGCCGGTCAGTCGGTCACCGCGCCGCACGACGGGGATCCCGCCGCCGCCGCACGCGATCGCGACTGCCGACTCCGAGAGGCGGCGGATCACGTCGAGCTCCACGATCTCGAGCGGCTGCGGCGACGGCACGACGCGGCGATAGCCGCGATTCGCGTCCGACACCATCGCCCACCCGCGTTCGCGTTGCAGCCGCTCGCCCTGCTCGGCCGAGTAGAACGGGCCGATCGGCTTCGTCGGCCGGTCGAAGGCGGGATCGTCGGCCGCCACCCGCACGTGCGTCAGCACGCACACCGGATTTGCCACGGGGCGAAGCTCGGCCGCGACCAGCGCGCCGATCTCGGCCTGTGTCTGCGCGACCGCAATCCAGAGCGGCAATGCCGGCGCCTCGTCGGCCGCACGCTCCTGCCGGAGCAGCTCATTCCCGACCTGCGGGCCGTTCCCGTGGGTGAGCACGAGCCCGCGCCCCTCGGCGAGCAGCGGTTGCAGTGCAGTGACGGCGCGGCGGAGGTTCGCAAGCTGCTCCGCGGCCGTGCCGCGCTCGCCGGGACGCATCAACGCGTTCCCGCCCAGCGCTACGACGGTCGCGCTCACACGAGCGCGGTTTCCAGCAGGCCCTTCTCGGCGAGCAGACCCTCCAGCGTCGGCTCGCCCATCTCCTGAAGCTTGTACGTGACGCGCAGCGCCGGCTTGTCGATGTCGATCAGCTTGCGGAGATCGATCGGCGTGCCGATCAGGACGAGATCGGCGTCGCACCGTTCGATCGTCTCGCGCAGGTCGTCCATCTGCTTCCGTCCGTAGCCCATCGCGGGCAGGAGCGTCCCGATCTCCGGGTACTGCTCGAAGGTGTCCGCGATCGTTCCGACCGCGAACGGGCGTGGATCGACGAGCTCCGCCGCGCCGTGCTGCTTCGCCGCGAGCACCGCAGCGCCGTAGGTCATCTCGCCGTGTGTGAGCGTCGGGCCGTCCTCGATCGCCAGCACGCGCTTGCCGCGGATCTGCTCGGCGTCGCCTTCGACGTCGAACGGCGACGCGGCGAGCACGATGCGCGCGCCCGTCGTGTTGTCGTGGATCGAGTTCAGCACCGCGTCGATCCCCTCCTGCGACGCGCTGTCGATCTTGTTCACCACGCAGACGTCCGCCATGCGCAGATTCGTCTCGCCCGGGTGGTAGCGGAGCTCGTGGCCGGGGCGCAGCGGATCGACGACGACGATGTGCATGTCGGGCTTGATGAACGGCGTGTCGTTGTTGCCGCCGTCCCAGAGCACCACGTCGGCCTCCTGCTCGGCCGCGCGCAGGATGCGCTCGTAGTCGATTCCCGCAAAGACGAGGTTGCCTTCGGCGAGGTGCGGCTCGTACTCCTCGCGCTCCTCGATCGTCGCGTCGGCGGCTTCGAGGTCCTCGTAGTGCTCGAATCGCTGCACCGCCTGCGCCGCGAGGTCGCCGTACGGCATCGGGTGCCGCAGCACTGCGACGCGCTTGCCGTTCTCACGGAACAGGCGCGCGACGTGCCGCGTCGTCTGGCTCTTCCCCGATCCGGTGCGTACGGCGCAGATCGCCACGACCGGCTTCGTCGACGCGAGCATCGTGTGCGCGGGGGAGATCAGGTGATACGAGGCCCCGGCGGCGAGCGCCCGCGACCCGATGTGCATCACGTGCTCGTGCGTGACGTCCGAGTACGCGAAGACGACCCAGTCGATCTCGTGCTCGCGCACGAGTTGCTCGAGCGCGGACTCCGGCAGGATCGGAATGCCTTCGGGGTATGACGAGCCGGCGAGCTCCGGCGGGTAGCGGCGGCCGTCGATGTTCGGGATCTGCGTCGCGGTGAACGCGACCACCTCGTACTCCGGGCGATCCCGGTAGACGAGGTTGAAGTTGTGGAAGTCCCGCCCCGCTGCGCCCGCAATCAGGACTCGGGTCCTGGCCATGCATAGAGCATATGCAGGTAGCCAGGACGGAGGCTAGGGAAGCGCCTCCCGGACCCGCTCGGCCACGGCCTCCATGTCGAGCGTGGAGCCCGTGACCTCCTTCAGCATCTCCTCGGCCCGCATCCGCTGGCCCTCGGCCCAGAGCTCACGCAGGAGCGACCCGGCATCGCGGGAGGCGAACCATCTCGTCCCGAACTTCTCCTTCAGGAACGCCCGCAGCTGGGCCTCGAACGCCCACGACCGCAGGTACGACGAGACGTAGAACCCGGAGTCGATGTCCGCCAGGTAGTTCGCGGGCGTGACGTCGATCTTGAGCGCATCGGAGAGCAGCTCCGCGTAGCGCGAGCGCATCGTCGTGACGTCCTCGGCGGCATGGAACTCGAGCTCGTAGAGGATCTTCGCGGCGTAGCGGCGCACGAAGTAGAGCAGGCCCGTCGCGCCCTCGACCGCATACTCGTTCGGCCGCGCGAAGTCGAGCATCCCGGTGAGCCACGCCGGCTCGTCGGTCAGGTGCTGGAGCAGCATCGCCCAGCCTTCGGTGACCGCGTTGTCGCCGAGCCGCTTCTCCTCCATCGAAAGGTCGCGCGACGTGTGCGCAAAGTGCTCGGTGTGGCCGCCCTCGTGGAAGAGCGCGCGCCAGTCGTCCGGGCCGCCGATCGGCTGGATGACGAGCACGACACGGTCCGGCACCTCGATCGGTGCGCAGAACGCGCGCGGGCTCTTGTTCGGGCGCTCGTCGAGATCGAGCGTGACGTTTCGCTGCGACTGCAGGTCGATACCGAGGTCGGCAAGCGTTTTCTCCAACGCCGGGACCATCCGGTCGGCGGGGAACATCTCGTCCCACTCCGGTGCGCGGAACAACCGCGGCACGTCCCAGCGCTGCGCCTCGGAAAGCGAGACGCCGACGCGCGTGCGGAAGAGCTTGTCGGCTGCGTCCTCGTACAGCTGTTGCGTCGAGTCGAGGAAGTACCGGCACTGCTCGGCCAGATCGTCGAGCGCCGACGAGGGCAGCGCCTGGCGGTACAGCTCGAGGTAGTTGTCGAAGCCGAGGTCGCGCGCGCCCTGCTGGATCACGCGCGCGGCGTCGAGGTGCAGCGGGTTCATCTGCTCGTCGAGCACGTCGTTCGCGCGCGCATCGAGCTCGCGCCGCTTGTCCCGGTCAGGCTCGTTGGCGAGGGCGGGCCGGATCATCCGGTACGGGATCTCCTCGCCGTGAACCGTCACCGAGAGATCGGCCTCGAGCTCGGCGAGCTTCTCCGCGTGGTCGCGCGTCAGGTCGCCGAAATATCCCTCGCACGCGAACCGCCAGAGCTCGCGCACGCGCGCCCCGCCGTTGACCGCCAGACCGATGGACTGCACCTGCTCGAGCTCGGTCAGGTTCGCGTGACGCTGGTAGATCGGCGTCAGGTCGAACGTGTCCTTCAGTCCCGCGTAGTGAAGGTAGAACTCCTCGTCCAGCTCGGCGATGAAGCGGTCCGACTGCTGGCGGTAGGCGTCGAGCTCGCGGTCAGAGGGCGGAGCTGGAGGCATCGGTTCCGTAGGATAGTGATGCCGTGCAGGAGATCAGCCTGAAGACCGACCGCCGGACGCAGCTCGTGGACATCACGAAGCAGGTGCAGGAGGCGCTCGGTGACACGAACGGGGCCGCAGCCGCGCTCGTGTACGTCCCGCACACGACGGCCGGCGTCACGATCAACGAGGGGGCCGATCCGGCCGTCGCGGCCGATCTCGAGTCGGCGCTCGAGAAGGTCGTCGACGACGGCTGGGACTGGAAGCACGTCGAGGATCCCGACGGCCCGAACGCGCCTTCGCACATCCGCGCGTCGCTGATGAGCCCGCAGATCCTCGTGCCGGTCGACGGCGGCAAGCTCGCGCTCGGCCGCTGGCAGGGAATCTTCTTCTGCGAGTTCGACGGCCCGCGCGACCGCAAGGTCTACGTCACGCCGCTGAGCTAGCCGAACGTTAACCGCGTCTTAACCGGGCGCTAAGACGCGGCGTCTACAACGCGACCGTTGAAGTCGCTGCTCGTCGCCGCCCTGACTGCAGTCGCGCTTGCCGCGGCCTTTGTGCTGACGGCTCCAGCCGGGACGCAGCGCAAACCGGCGAAGCCTCCGGCCGGCATCCACAAGATCAAGCACGTCGTCGTGATCATGCAGGAGAACCGGTCGTTCGACCATTACTTCGGCACGTATCCCGGTGCGGACGGCTTTCCGCGCACTGCGGACGGCGGCTTTGCGGTCTGCGTCCCCGATCCTGTCCACGGAACGTGCCAGCAGCCGTACCACGACACGAACGACCTCGACGCCGGCGGCCCGCACGGCCAGGCGAATGCGATCGCCGACGTCGCGGGCGGCAGCATGGACGGCTTCATCGAGCAGGCCGAGAACGCCAGGCGCCGTGGGTGCGTCAAAAACCCCAACGACCCGCTCTGCTCGCCGCGCGCCGCCAACCCCGACGTCATGGGGTACCACGACGGCCAGGACATTCCGAACTACTGGGCGTACGCACGGAACTTCGTGCTCCAGGATCACATGTACGAGCCGAACGCTTCCTGGAGCCTTCCGGCGCACCTCTTCATGGTCTCCGAGTGGTCGGCCCGGTGTTCGCGCGCCGGCGATCCGATGAGCTGCGTCAGCGCCCTGCAGAACCCGGTGAATCCGAACACGGGCCGCGCCGACTATCCGTGGACCGATCTGACGTACCTCCTCCACAAGCACAAGGTCAGCTGGCGGTACTACGTCTTCACGGGAACCGAGCCGGACTGCGAAGACGACGCGATGATCTGCGAGTCGGTGCGGCAGGGAGCCACGACACCGGGGATCTGGAATCCCCTGCCGTACTTCGACACGGTTCGTGAGGACGGGCAGCTCTCGAACATCACGACGCTCTCGCACTACTTCAAGGCGGCCAAGACGGGCACGTTGCCCGCCGTGTCCTGGATCAACCCGACCGGTTCGGTCAGCGAGCACCCGCCGGGCCTCGTCACCGCCGGCCAGGCGTACGTGACGAAGCTCGTCAACGCGGCGATGCGCGGCAAGGACTGGAAGTCGACCGCGATCTTCCTCGCGTGGGACGACTGGGGCGGTTTCTACGACCATGTCGTTCCGCCGAACGTCGACCGGCTCGGCTACGGCCTGCGCGTCCCCGGTCTGGTGATCAGCCCGTACGCGCGCAAGGGGTTCATCGACCACCAGACGCTGAGCTTCGACGCGTATGCGAAGTTCATCGAGGACGACTTCCTGGGCGGCCGGCGGATCGACCCGACGTCGGACGGACGCCCGGACTCGCGCCCCGACGTGCGAGAGAACGAGCCCATCCTCGGGACGCTCGTGCGCGAGTTCAACTTCAAGCAGAAGCCGCGCCGGCCGCTGCTGCTGAACCCGCACCCGCAGACCGACCTGCACTGATCGGCGCGGTGCGGATTTCCGCACCGACAGACACCAGTCGACCACCTGGTCGCGACCGCGCGCCGCTGCGAGCCTCCGCGTACGACCTACCGAGGAGGCCCAAGACCGATGAAGAACGACCTGATCGTCCTACCGCACGACCCGAGCTGGAACCGAGCCCGGCTCGCCTGGAACCTCTCAGCCGACCAGCAGCCTGCCGCCGTGGCGCTGCCCGAATCCGCCGATGACGTCGAAGCTGTCGTGCGCTGGGCGCGGCAGCGCCGCCTGCGCATCGCGCCGCAGGGCACGGGGCACAACGCCACACCGCTCGGCTCGCTCGCGCACACCGTCCTGCTCAAGACCGAGCGCATGCGTGGCGTCGAGATCGACGCGGCGGCGGAACGCGCACGCGTCGAAGCCGGCGTGCTCTGGGCCGAGGTCACCGACGCAGCTGCCGAGCACGGCCTGGCGGCACTCGCCGGCTCGTCGCCGGACGTCGGCGTCGTCGGCTACACGCTCGGCGGCGGCGTCAGCTGGCTCGGCCGTCGGTACGGCTTGGCCGCGAACAGCGTGACTGCCATCGAGCTCGTCAATGCCGACGGCGAGCTCGTCCGTGCCGACGCCGACCAGAACAGCGACCTCTTCTGGGCGTTGCGCGGCGGCGGCGGCTCGTTCGGCGTCGTCACGGCGCTCGAGTTCAGGCTCTATCCCGTTGCCGAGGTGTACGCCGGCGTGCTCTTCTTCCCGCTGGAGCGCGGGACCGAGGTGCTGCGCGCATGGCGGCGCTGGGTCGACACCGTCCCCGACGAGGTGACGTCGGTCGGCCGGTTCCTGCAGTTCCCGCCGATCCCCGACATCCCGGAGCCGCTGCGCGGCGGTTCGTTTGCCGTCGTCGAGGCGGTGTCGCTGCTCGGGCAGGACGCGACCGACGAGCTGCTCAGCCCGCTACGTGCACTGGGCCCGGGTATGGACACGTTCGCGCCGATCCCCGTGCAGGAGCTCAAGCACTTGCACATGGACCCCGAGCACCCCGTGCCCGGTCACGGCGACGGGATGCTGCTGTCCAACTTCAACGACGCGGCGATCGATGCGCTCGTGCAGGCCGCCGGCACCGGGTCGGGATCGCCGCTGGTCAGCGTCGAAGTCCGCCATGCCGGTGGAGCCCTCGCGCACAAGGCGCCCGGCAGCGGCGCGGTCGGCGCGCTGCAGGGACAGTTCCTGATGTTCGCGGTCGGAATGACGCCGACACCCGAGCTCGCGGCCGCGGTCCGCCACCACGTCGAGCTCGTGCAGAACGCGCTCGCCCCGTGGGACTCGGGCCGCATGTACCTCAACTTCGCCGAGAAGCGTGAGCGCGGAGAGCGGCTCTTCGGCGACCTGACGTACCGGCGTCTGCAGGCCGTGAAGGCGGCCGTCGACCCCGACGACGTCTTCCGCTCGAACCACCCGGTGCGTCTGCCCGCGGCCGCGGAGGCCAGGCAGGCCGCCTAGCCCGAGTACCCTGGTCCCTCGTGGCAGCACCCGTCACGAGGGACCAGGAGCTCGAGCTCACGATCGACTCGCTCGCCTACGGCGGGAACGGCGTCGCGCGGCTGAACGGCTTCGTCGTCTTCGTGCGGCGCGGCCTGCCCGGCGACACGGTGCGCGCGCGCGTGACGAAGGTCCAGCGACGCCACGCGGAGGCGCTCGCGACGGAGGTGCTGCATCCGGGGCCGCAGCGCGTGGAGGCACCGTGCGCGCACTACCCGGCGTGCGGCGGCTGCCGCTTCCAGGATCTCGCGTACGAGGCGCAGGTCGAGTCCAAGGCCGCGCAGGTCGCGGACGCACTGCGTCGCATCGGCGGCATCGCCGAGCCGCCGCTCGAGCCGATCATGCCGGCGGACGACGTCTTCCACTACCGCAACAAGCTCGAGTATTCGTTCACCCAGCTCGAGGACGGGCCGACGCTCGGCTTCCACAAGGCCGGGCGCTGGGACGAGGTGCTCGAGATCGAGAAGTGCTGGCTGACGACCGATGTCGGCAACGCGATCCGCAACGCGGTGCGCGAGTGGGCGCGTGCGGACCGGCTGGTCGCGTACTCGCAGGAGGACCAGACGGGCTATCTCCGTCACCTCGTCGTGCGCCAAGGCCGAAACACGGGACAGGTTCTCGTCCAGCTCGTGACGGCGCCGGGAGAGAAGTTCGACACCGGCGGCTTCGTCGACGTCCTGCGCGCCTTTCCCGAGGTGCGCTCGATCCACTGGTCGGAGAACGAGTCGCCGGCCGAGGTGACCAACCTCCCGACGCAGCTGCTCTGGGGTGAGGAGGCGATCGAGGAGGAGCTGTGCGGGCTGCGCTTCCGGGTGCGGCCGAACGCCTTCCTGCAGACGAACACCGGGATGGCCGAGCGGCTCTACGGCGTCGCGCGCGAGTTCGCCGCGCTCAGCGGCAACGAGACGGTCTACGACCTCTACTGCGGGATCGGGACGATCGGGCTGGTGCTGGCGCGCGACGCGCTGACCGTCTGGGGGATCGACGTGTCGGAGGAATCGATCGCGTGCGCGCTCGAGAATGCGGACCTGAACGGGATCGGCAACGCCGCGTTCTTCGCCGGCAACGTCGGGCAGTCGGTCGCGGAGCTGCACGAGCGCAGCGGCGATCCCGACGTCGTCGTCGTCGACCCGCCGCGCGCGGGCCTCGCCGGCAAGGCGCTGAAGCGACTGGGGGAGATCGGCGCGCCGCGCATCGTCTACGTCAGCTGCAACCCGACGACGCTCGCCGGCGACGTCAAACGGCTCTCCGACGACTACGGGTACACGCTGCTCCGTGCGAAGCCCGTCGACATGTTCCCGCACACGCCGCATGTCGAGACCGTTGCGTTACTCGAGCGCGGTGCGGGGGCGGTGCAGCTGGCGCCAGATCAGATCGCCGTTCGCGAGCAGGAAGCCGACCGAGAGCAGGGGTAGCGCCGGCAACCCGTTCAGCGGATGAGGCCAGAGCGAGAGCGCGAGCGTCGCACCGAACGAGAGCGTCATCAGCAGCCACGCGAGATTCGGGCGCAGCAGGTATCGCGCCGACGCCGCGAGGAACAACGAGAAGAAGAGCAGGTCGGGCAAGCCGAGGTTCGCGCCGTAACGGCTGCCGGGGATCGGGAACGCGATCGAGAACAGCGTGAACACGTGCGGGTGATGCTTCGTGATGTTGTTCGTCGGCCCGTGCGAGTTGAAGACCGAGAACGCGTCGACCCACGGGATGATCAGCGCGACCAGGACGACCCAGCTGAGCGTCTCGAAGTACTCGAGGAACGCGAAGCCGACGAACGCGACCGCGAACAGCTTCGCGAAGTTCTCCGGCGTGCTCCAGCCCGCAACATGGAACGCCCAGGCGAGCACGGCGAGGCCGACGGCGGCCGCGGGCAGTCCGCGCGCCGTGCGCAGCGGGAGCACGAGCCAGACGAGCGCGAAGCACGCCGGGATCAGGACGAACGCCAGAAACGCGACGTCCCACCACAGCGACGCATTCCACAGCCGATCGTGGAACGTGTAGTAGAGCGCGAGCGCCGCGAGGAGTGCTAGTAGGGCGGCAGCTCGGCCCACCAGCTGCCGAGAGGCTTGAAGGCGTTCCAAAATTGGGTCTTCGCCGGCGCTTCGTCGAGCGAGGCGTCGATGTCCGGGACGACGAGCGCCTGCACGGTCGCGGTGAAGCGCTGCAGCTCTCCCGGCTTGTACTCGAGCGCGTCCGCGAGCGGGAACTCGAGCGAGTTGAGGAAGTCGACGCACGCCTCGCCCATCGTGACGATCAGCTTCGGCTGCACGATGTGCAGCTCGCGCGTCAGGAACGCACGCGACTCGTCGTCGTCGCCGTCGGCGAACTTGAGGCAGTTGGTGCCGTACACCGCCATGGGATCGACGTGCAGCCGCTGCAGCGACTTGAGGACAGCCTGTCCCGCGCGGCCGTAGAACGCCACGCCTTCCTGCACCTCTGCGGCCTGTGGCCGGTACTTGAGCAGCATCACGTCGGCGAGCGGGTGGCCCGAGCCAACAACGGGCACGCGCTCGCCGCCTGCCTGGGCGACCTCGTGCGCGAGATCGTTGATCTCGACGATCGCCTTCTGCAGGTACCTCTCGTAGATCTCGTCCGTCGCTGGCACGCGCCCTGGACCTTTCTCCTCTACCGGACTCGTTCCTTGGCCTGGGCCATCCATTTGAGCGACTGGAGGTAGACGAGCGAGCGCGGGCGCCGCAGCACCTGGGCCGACCGGAGGCTGAGCAGGAATTCCTCCGGGCCGTCGAAGGCCCTCATCCGCAGGGCACCCGTGCCGACGCCCTGGAGGACATGGGCGTCCGACCCGGCCCCGGGCGTGAGGTTGTACTTGCGGGCGAAACGCAGCGCTTCCTCGTTGTAGGCCTCGAACAGCAGGCGGGCGTTGTAGACCTCGAAGACGTCGATGTCGGCCAGATGGCGCTGGAGCGTGGCCGGCTCGGCGATCGAGTGCATGCGGTCGAACGGATGGGGGAGGTAGACGAGCCCGCCCTGCTCCCTGATCGCGCTCACCGTGTCTTCGAAGGACATGCCGCGGGCGATCTCCTCGCGCAGGAACAAGCCGATCACCTCGCCCTGCCCGTCGGTCTTGATCTCCTCGCCGGGGATGACGATCAGCTCGTGGTCGCGGGCGAGCTCGACCGTCTCGAGCGCACCGCCGAGCGAGTTGTGGTCGGTGACGGCGATCGCGCCGAGCCCGTTCGCGACGGCGTACATGATCAGGTCGGCCGGGTCGACCGCACAGTCGTGGGACCAGTTGGTGTGCATGTGCAGGTCGGCGAGGAGCCACGGCCGGTCGCGCAGCGGGTCGTCGCCCGCGCGTGTCGCGTGACGCCGCTTCGCAAGTGAGCTGTAGAGCGCGTCGAGCCGGCGCGCGACCACCGCGAACGTCTCGCCTTCCGCGTCGGACCGTGCCCGCTGTCGCCTGCGCTCGCGGTACTCGTCGTTCTCGGCGAGGCGCGCCGCTTCGGCGCCGGCGAGCTCCGGCTGTTCGCGCACCCCCGGTGGGGCGGCGATCGCACAGCCCGCGGCTGCGGCTTCGAGGCGCACGCGCCGGAGCCCGTCGAGCGCCGGAACGAACACGCTCGCCTCGGCGAGCAGCGGCGCACGAGCGGCGCCGTCGCGCGCGGTTCGCACATGCACGCGTTCGCGCAAGAGTCGAGGGATCGTCGGCCGGCCGGTCAGCGGCTTCGTCCGCAGCAGTACGAGCTCCCAGTCCGGAAGCTCGGCAAGCTCGCGGAACACGCCGCGCAGCAGCGGCCGTTCGTTCGGGCGCCACTCGACGACCATCAGCTTCCGCTTGCGTCCGGGCCGGAACAGCTCCGCGTCGACCCCTTCGGAGATCACCTCGTAGTGCCCAGGAAAGCGCGCCGCGGCCGCTGCCGCCGTTTCCTCGCTCGTCGCGACGAGCGCGTCGAGGCGGCCGAGCAGGCGGTCGCGTTGCGCACGGCTCGGCGGGTACGACAGCCGTTCCGCCGAAAGGAACGTCGCGACGGTGAGCGCCGCAGCGTCCCGCAGCGCCAGGTACGAGAGCGACGGCAGCCCCGGCTCGAACCCGTGGACGACGTCGAAGCGGCCGAGCTCGAGCGCGAGCTCGAGGTTCGCGCGGGCGCCCACGGGGACGCCCATGCGGCTGCGGCGCGAGATCGGCACGGCCGGGCCGAGCGCGACGACCTCGGCGTCGAGCCCGTCCAGCAGCGCGCGCCTTCCCGCCGTCAGGTCCTTCGCGCGGTTCGACGAGGCGAGCACGGTGACGGAGTGGCCGAGCGCGCGCAACTCCTGCGCGACTCCCGCCACATGCTCGTTGACGTCGTGTGGCTGCGACCAGGCGAACGGCGTGACGAGGCAAAGCCGCATCGGGCCTAGCCTAACCTCCACCTTGTTACCCCATCGGGGGATTTTTGCGGCAGACTCCCGCCGGACGGCTCAACAACCAAGGGGAGACGATGCGAAGAGTGAGGAGGGTCGGCGTCGCGCTGCTCGCGCTCGCCGGATTCGCGCTGATCGCAGTGGTCGCCACGGGCGGAGCGGGAGCTGCGCGCGGAAATGACCAGCTGCAGAAGATCAACCACATCGTGGTCATCTACGAGGAGAACCACAGCTTCGACAACCTGTACGGGGGCTGGGAAGGCGTCAACGGGCTCGCCGGCGCGGACGCCGCACACACGAGCCAGGTCGACCAGAACGGGAGCGCCTACTCGTGTCTGCTTCAGAACGACGTCAACCTCGCTCCACTGGGGTGCAATGCGTTCGCGAACAGCTGGTGGACGATCGACGACTACATTCCGCCGAGCGACACGACGTGCCCGAGTATCGCGAATGCGTTCAACTTCCCGTTCGGCGTTCCGCGCGGGCAGGGTCTGCCCGGCGGCTGTACGCGCGACTTGGTGCACAAGTTCTACCAGGAGCAGTACCAGCTGAACGGCGGCGCGCAGAACCGGTACGCCACGGGAAGCGACGCGGCCGGCATGTCGATGGGCGTGTACAACACGCGCGCCCTGCCGATCTACACCTATCTGCACGATGGAGGCCATCCGCACTACGCCATCGCGGACAACTTCTTCCAGGGGGCGTTCGGCGGTTCGTTCCTGAACCACCAGTGGCTGATCGCCGCCCGCACGCCGGTCGTGCCGAACGCGGCGCAGGACGGCTCCGGGGCGGATAGGCACTCGGTGCTCGACCGCAACGGGATGGTCCAGACGAGGGGTGCGCCCAACGGGCAGGGGCTGAGCTCGTATCCGCTGTACGTCTCGCCCGATGCGGGGATCATCCGCGACCGCGAGTGGACGCAGAAGTGCAATCCGCCGGCGGTCACGGTGGCGTGCGGCGATTACGCCGTCAATACCTCGCAGTCCGTCTACCGCCCCTTCGGCGCCTTCGGCGCAAAGCTGCCGGCACAGACGGCTCCGACCATCGGTGACCGCCTGAACGGGGCGGGCGTCGACTGGGCGTGGTACGCGGGCGGCTGGGACAATGCAGCCGGCATCACGACCGGCCCGGGCTGGACGAACGGGAGTGGGCCGACCTGCTCGGACCCGAGCGTCGATCCGAACACGAAGTCCTTCCCGTACTGCGCCAGCAACCTGTTCCAGTACCACCATCAGCCGTTCAACTACTTCGCGTCCTTCGACCCGAACACGCCGGCCGGGGCCGCAAACCGTGCGGCGCATCTGCTGGACGAGCAGGACTTCATCCAGGCGGGCCAGTCGTCCGAAAGTAGTTGCCAGCTGAAGCCCGTCAGTTTCGTGAAGCCGTTCGGGCTCGAGAACGAGCATCCGGGCTACTCCAGCACGACGGGTAGCGACAACCATCTCGTCTCGCTGCTGAAGATGATCGACGGCAGCGCGTGCGCGAAGGACACGATGGTGATCGTCACGTACGACGAGTTCGGCGGACAGTGGGATCACGTGTCGCCGCCGGGTCAGGGCAACAACAACGGCCCGCACGACGAATGGGGCCCGGGGACGCGCATCCCGGCGCTCGTCATCTCGCCGTTCCTGCGCGGCAACTACGCGGTCGACCACTCGCAGTACGACACGACGTCGATTCTCGCCACGATCGAGCAGCGCTACGGGCTCGCGCCGTTGTCTTCGCGCGACGCAGCCGTGAACAGCCTCTCGAACGTCTTCGAAGCCAAGCAGTACGAGGCCTCGAAGTAACAGCAAGGCAAGGGGTCAGATCCCGCAAGGGGTCTGACCCCAGCCTTTTCAGGCGGGGCGGACGACGACGCGTTCGTCGTCCGCGAGCGGCACGTCGCGGTCGCCAAGCCGAACCGAGCGCTCCTTGCCGCGGACGGCGACGACGACCACGCCGCCGAGCTCACCGAGCACGCGCTCCGGCGGCGCCCCGTCGGGCGTCGTCGCGAGGAAACGCTGCAGGATCGGTGTCAGCGTCTCGCCGAGCAGCGCCAGCACGAGCAGCACGGCGAAGAACTGCCAGCCGTCGCCGGTCTCGGTCAGCACCATGATCGTCACGACGATCCCCGCGAGGGCGGCGGCGACGCCGGTGGCGGGATAGAGCGTGCTCAGGAGCTGAGGGGAGCGAGTCATCAGCCGCGTCGTCGTGACGATCAGCGTCACGAGGATCCAGATCAGGAGCACGCCGAGCAGCTTCCAGTAGCGAGCGCTTTCGTGCCCCGCCCAGATCTCCTCGGTCCAGAGAGCGAAGCCGAGGATCGAGAGCACGATCCCGAGCGTTGCGAAGACCTTCGCCGCCGACCGCTCGAGGCACGCGAGCCCGGCAACTGCCGCCGAGCCGGCGACGAACGCAGCGCCGAGCGTCGCGAAGATCTTCCACTCGGTGTCACCGAAGCCGCCGGCCGCAATCGCTGCGATCGCGATGAGCGCGGCGACAGAAGCGAGTGTCGCCGCGCCCAGCAGGAAGATGCGACGGAGCGGCATTGCTATGCGCTCTGAGCTTCGCGCTCCTTCACAACGGCTCGCGCGTTGTCGCGGATGAACTTCTCCGTCGCCTCGTACGCGTCGTCGTCCGCCACCTGCACGGGCGGCGACTTCATCAGGTACGAGCTCGGGCCCTCCAGGCCGCCCGCGACGCCGTTGTTCAGCGCCAGCTTCGCCAGCCGTACCGCGTCGATCACGATGCCGGCGGAGTTGGGGGAGTCCCAGACCTCGAGCTTCAGCTCCAGGTTGAGCGGGACGTCGCCGAAGGAGGAGCCCTCCATGCGGATGTACGCCCACTTCCGGTCGGTCAGCCACGGGACGTAGTCCGACGGGCCGACGTGGACGTTCTTCGCGCCGAGGTCGTAGTCGAGCATCGACGTGACGGCGTTCGTCTTCGAGATCTTCTTCGACTCGAGGCGGTCGCGCTCGAGCATGTTGAGGAAGTCCGAGTTGCCGCCGACGTTCAGCTGCATCGTCTTGTCGAGCTTGACGCCGCGCTCGCGGAAGAGCGAGGTCAAGACGCGGTGTGTGATCGTGGCGCCGACCTGTGACTTGATGTCGTCGCCGATGATCGGCAGGCCCCTCTCCTCGAAGCGGCGCTGCCAGTACTTCTCGCGCGCGATGAAGACCGGCATGCAGTTGACCATCGCGCAACCCGCCTCGAGCACCTGCTCGGCGTACCACTTGGTCGCCGCCTCGGAGCCGACGGGCAGGTAGTTGACGACGACGTCGGTCTTCGTGTCGCGCAGGATCCCGACGACGTCGCTCGTCTCGCCCGCCGCCTTGGTGACGACCTCGGAGATGTACTTGCCGAGCCCGTCGTGCGTCATGCCGCGCGACACCTTGATGCCCGTCTGCGGGACGTCGGCGAACTTGATTGTGTCGTTCGGATGCGACCAGATCGCGTCGGCGAGGTCCTTGCCGACCTTGTCGGCGGTGACGTCGAACGCGGCCGTGAACTCGATGTCGCGCACGTGGTAGCCGCCGAGGTTGACGTGCATCAGCCCCGGGACGAACTCGTCGTCCGGCGCGTCCTTGTAGTACTCGACTCCCTGCAGCAGCGAGTTGGCGCAGTTCCCGACGCCGACGAGCGCGACGCGGACGCGGTCCTCGAGCCGCCCCTTCCCGTTCTGGTTGCCGTTCTCCTGAGCCATGCCCGAAACCTCCTTATCGCATTCCTGCTATGTCGAGAAGATAGCAGGTTTGCGATACGGCGCTACAGGCGGGAGCTCGGGCCGGTGATCCCGCGGTGCTGCACGAACCGGCGGTACAGGTAGAGCAGAAGGATCGCCCCGAGCAGGGCGAAGAGAAAGCTGCCGTAGGTGCCGAGCACGATCTCCGCGACCAGGCCGCCGATCAAGGAGCCCCCGAGACCGAGGCCGATCGTGGCGTACCAGGGCATCGGATCGGGGCCGGGCAGGGCCAGCCGCGCCAGCCCGCCGATGATGAAGCCCGAGACGATCAGCCCGAGAATGACGAACACGGCAGTCTCTAGCCCCGGCCCGCGAGCTGTCTGCGGACGAAGAGGATTCGCTGGACGACGGTGAGCCACGCCGTCGCCGTCAGCAGGTAGATAGCCCACTGCAGGACGCCCCACGGCGCGAGCACGAGCCCGGCGGTGATCACGACGACGCGTTCGGCCCGCGAGCCGAGGCCGACGTCGCCGCGCAGCCCGAGTGCCTCGGCCTTCGCGCGCGTGTAACTAACAAGGAACGATCCGGCGACGGCTGCGACGGTCGCGCCGAGCGCGACCTGGTTGCCGTGGCGGGAGAAGATCAACGCGATCGCGCCCAGCATTGCGCCTTCGCCGACGCGGTCGGTGGTCGAATCCAAGAAGGAGCCGAACGGCGTCGTCTTGCCACCCGCGCGCGCGAGCGCGCCGTCGAGGATGTCGAGGGTCGAGCCGATCACGAAGACGGCGGCGCCGAGCCAGTAGAAGAGCATCTCGTTGCGGTACTCGAAGTAGACGAGCACGGCCGCGGCGAGGCAAAGCGTGACGCCCGCGGTGGTCAGGGCATTCGGCGTGACGCGTGTGCGCGCCAGGCCGACGATCGAGCGTGACGCGAGCGACCGCGCGCCCGTCGTATAGCCCTGCTTGACCCGGTGGAGTACGGCAGATTCCCTCATCGCATTCCTGCTATGGGGAGTCTAGCGTGCGACGAAGCTGCGGATCTGCGCCTGGTAGACGACCACGAGTGCAATCGTGCCGAGCACGACACCGGCGAGGACGTCGAGCCAGAAGTGGTTGCCGGTCGCCATCACCGCGAACCAGACCCAGACCGGCCAGAGCAGCCACAGGACCTTGAGCGGCCACCGCCGCGTGACGGACGCGAGGACGACGCCGACGATCAGCGCGTCGGCGGCGTGGAGGCTCGGCATCGCCGCGTACGGATTCGAGGCGAGCTCGACGAGCCCGCTCCCGTGGTTGAGGCCGCCCAGCTGGCCGAGCGTGTCGGTGAAGCCCACCGACGTGAAGAACCGCGGCGGCGCCGTCGGCAGCAGGACGTAGCCGACCAGGCCGAGCACATTTGCGAGCAGGATCGTGTTGCGGAAGCGCGTGAACGCGCGGTTACGGCGGAGATACACCCAGAGGAGTGCGATGCCGATGACCGTGAACTCCGAGTTCCAGTACGTCCAGGAGACGAGCTCGGCGAGGAAATGCGAGGACTGCGTCCAGCCCTGGAAGGTCAGCTCGCGCAGGCCGGTCAGCCGCTGCTCGAGGTTGATCACCCGCCAGCCGTTCTCGAACGCGCGCGTCGGGTTGCGGTCGGCGAAGCCTCGTGCGACCTGGTAGGCCGCGAGGAACCCGAACCAGATCAGGAGCTGGCGCCCGAAATCCGCGTAACCACGCGGCAGATAACGCCTTCCGGCTGCGATGGCGGCGGTCATGACCTGTCGATTTTAAACGTCGGGGGTGCTGTACATCATCCCCCGATTTGTGACATCGAGCGCGAAGCCCGGACGAAGCCCGGATCGTTGATCCGATGCTTCAGCTCCTTGTGCCGGACCGCGAAGCGCAGCAGGTCGACCAGCTCGTCGTCAGATGCCCCGTTACGCAGGGGTTTCTTCAGATCCCACTCGCGTCTCGAGAACAGACAGGTGCGCAGCTGGCCGTCGGCGGTCACGCGAATGCGGTCGCAGGTCGAGCAGAACGGCTCGGAGACCGGGTTGACGAAACCGAGCTCGCCGGCGCCGTCGGCGAAGCGGAACCGGCGCGCCGTCGACGAGGCCTTGGCGGGCAGCTCCTCGAGCGGGCCGTACCGTTCCTCGATGATCGCGCGAATTTCTCCGCCCGTGAGCACGTCGTCCTCACGCCAGGCCTCGTCCGCGTCCAGCGGCATGAACTCGATGAAGCGGACGACGTACGGCTTGCGGCGCGCGAGCTCGGCGAGCGCCGGAACCTCTGTCTCCGTGAAGCCCTTGACCGCGACGCAATTGACCTTGATCGGCCGGAGCTGCGGATAGCGCTCGGCTTCCTCGAGCCCGCGCAGCACGGCGTCGAGCGCGTCGCGTCGCGCGATCTCCGTGAAGCGGACGTGGTTGAGCGTGTCCAGCGAGACGTTCAGCCGCTGCAGCCCCGCGTCGACGAGCGGGCGCGCGAGGCGGTCGAGCAGCACCCCGTTCGTGGTGAGCGAGAGATCGTTCACCCCGTCGATGGCGGCGAGCATCTCGACGAGCAGCGGCAGGTCACGCCTGACGAGCGGCTCGCCGCCCGTCAGCCGAACCTCCTCGACTCCGAGCCGCGCGAGGACCCGCACGAGCCGGGCGATCTCCTCGAAGGTCAGGATCTCGTCGCGCCCGAGCCACTGCAGACCCTCAGCGGGCATGCAGTAGGTGCAGCGGAAGTTGCACTTGTCGGTGACGGAGACACGCACCGACTTGATCTCCCGGCCCCACGAATCGGTCAACGGGTCCACGCTTCGAGTGTAGACAAGGTTTCGCGCGTGAAACCAGAAGGAAAATCCGCGCAACCGACCCTCTAGAAGGAGGATCACGTGTCCGGAATCAAATGGGAGCAGGGTGGCGGCCAAGGCGGCGGCGGCGAAGGCGGCGGCGGCGGCGGCGGCGGTGAGTCCGGCGGCGGCATGGGCGGTGGCGGCGGCGGCCAGGAAGGCGGCGGCGGCGGCAACGGCGGCGGCATGGGCGGCGAGGAAGGCGGCTCCTCCGGCTCGTAGCTCGACCGGCCAGTTGCGATCGCGAAGGCGCCCATTCGGGCGCCTTCGCTGTGTTAGGGAACGACATGCCCGCGCTGCTGGCACTCGTCGCCGTGACGGCCGTCTGGGGCGTCACCTTCGTGCAGGTCAAGGACGCGGTCGCGATCTATCCGCTGTTCGCGTTCCTCGCGGTGCGGTTCGCGATCGCGTCGCTGACGCTCGCGGTGCCAGGCACGAGACGTGTCCGCATGCTCGGCCGCCGTGGCGTGGGCGGCGGTGTCGTGCTCGGCCTGCTGCTCGCCGCCGGTTACGCGCTGCAGACGGCCGGCCTCGAGCGGACGACGGTCTCGAGCACCGGCTTCATCACCGGCCTCTACGTCGTCCTCACGCCCGTCTTCGCCTTGCTGCTGTTCCAGGCACGGATTCGCACCGAGGTCTGGATCGGCGTCGCGCTCGCGGTCGCGGGGCTGGCAATGCTCTCCGGCATTCACGCCGGCTCGCCGGTGGGCGATCTGCTCGTGCTCGCGAGCACGGCGGCGCAGGCGCTGCAGATCGTGGGCGTCGAGCGCCTCGCGAACCGCTACGACCCGATCGCGCTCACCTTCGTCGAGATGCTCACCGGCTGCGCCGTCTTCCTCGCGGTCGCCGGAGCGAGCGGGCAGCTCGCCGTGCCCCACGGCGGCACGGTCTGGGGCGCCCTCCTCGTCACGGGCATCTTCGCGAGCGCGCTCGCATACCTCGTGCAGGTCTGGGCCCAGCGCCGGCTCAGCGCCGCCCGGATCGCAATCGTCTTCTCGCTCGAGACGGTCTTCGCCGGCCTCTTCGGGTTTCTCCTGGCCGGCGACCGGCTCGGAGCCGTCGGCTGGGGCGGCTGCGCGGTCATTCTGGCCGGCATCGTCGTCGCCGAGCCGGCCGCCGCGGATGCCCTGAAACGGGTCTTGCGGCCTGCTTAGAACTTGATACCATCTGGCTTAGATTTTCTCAGTAGACAATCGGAGGCACAGACCAGATGGCAAAGACAATCGGTATCGACCTCGGCACGACCAACAGCTGCATGGCCGTGCTCGAGGGCGGCGAGCCGACCGTGATCCCGAACGCCGAGGGCGGCCGCACGACACCGTCCGTGGTCGCGTTCACCAAGGACGGTCAGCGGCTCGTCGGAGCGCCCGCGCGGCGCCAGCAGGTGACGAACCCCGAGAACACGATCTTCTCGATCAAGCGCTTTATGGGCCGCAAGTGGGACGAGGTCTCGGAGGAGATGACGATCGTCCCCTACGAGGTCGTGAAGGGCCAGAACGGAGACGCGCGCGTGAAGGCCGACGGCAAGGAGTATGCGCCGCCGGAGATCAGCGCCATGATCCTGCAGAAGCTGAAGGCGGACGCCGAGGCGTATCTCGGCGAGCCGGTCGCGGAGGCGGTCATCACCGTCCCCGCCTACTTCAACAACGCACAGCGTGAGGCGACGAAGGACGCCGGCAAGATCGCCGGCCTCAACGTCCTGCGCATCATCAACGAGCCGACCGCCGCCGCACTCGCGTACGGCCTCGACAAGGAAGGCTCCGACCAGACGATCCTCGTGTTCGATCTCGGCGGCGGCACGTTCGACGTGTCGATCCTCGAGCTCGGCGAAGGCGTCTTCGAGGTGAAGGCCACGAACGGCGACAACCACCTCGGCGGCGACAACTTCGACAA
>JBJMJR010000044.1:0-5475 GCA_045806245.1 Gaiellaceae bacterium
CGACGTGGCCGGTGACACTCGTCCCCGGCGTCTACCGCTACAAGTCGGACAAGACGAAGAAGCTGCACGGCAGCTTCGTCGTCAATTTCCCCGCCTAGCGGGTTTGACCAGGCCGGCATTCTCGCCGCCGGCGGCGCGGATGTCGGCCTGGCGGTCCAACGCGGAGTTCAGCTCCGCGCCGAACAGCAGCGCGAACGCCGAGTAGTTCAGCCAGAGCAGCAGGATGATGCCGCTCGCGAGCGTCCCGTACGTCTTCGTGTAGTTCCCGGCGAAGGTGACGTAGAGCGCGAACAGGCCCGAGAGCACCAGCCAGAGCGCGCCGCCGACGACCGAGCCCGGCGTGACCCACTTCCAGCTGCGCTGCCTCATGTTCGGGCCGAGGTAGTAGACGAGGGCGAAGAAGAGCAGGATCGCGCAGAACGTCAGCGGCCAGCGCACGATCGCCCACGTCCACTGGAACGCGCCGCCAAGGCCCGCCTTCTTCGCGATTGCGTCGCCCAGCGAGCCGCCGACGACGATCAGCAGG
Organism: Gaiellaceae bacterium; assembly: GCA_045806245.1. Lineage (GTDB taxonomy): Bacteria > Actinomycetota > Thermoleophilia > Gaiellales > Gaiellaceae > 3-1-20CM-4-69-9. Next base: position 527 of record JBJMJR010000044.1, read on the forward strand.
AAGACGCCGGCCGTCGTGATTCCCGTGGCGATGACGAGGACGATCGCGATCCAGCGTGTCTTCCAGAAGGGACGCGTCTCCTGCAGGTCGTACGCGCGGTTGACTGCTTTCATGATCGAGCCCATCGCGCCGCTCGCGGCCCAGACGGCGCCGACGAAGCCGATTATGAACGCTGCCGCCGACGCACCGCCCTTCGAGTCCTGCTGCAGGCTCGAGATGAACTTGGTCACGCCGTTCGGCGCGATCGGATCGATCAGGCTCTGGACGTTGTCGAACAGATCGAAGAGCCCGAGCGCGCCGATGAGGAACGCGACAGCCGGGAAGAAGGCGAGCAGCGAGCTGTAGGCGATCTGCTGCGAAAGGCCCATGCAGTCGTCACGCATGAACGCGCTGAAGCTCCCTTTGAGCGCAGCAAGCCACGCGCCGCCGCTGAGCCGCTCCGGCGAGCTCGCTGTGCGCCCGACCCGCGCGCGCTGCTCAGTCGCGGTTGACAAGGCGGAAGCGCCCGACCTGGGCCTTTGTGTCGCCTTCCCGTCCGCGCCGGAAGAGCAGTCGCGCGGTCGCGCCGACTCCACCTGCGAGCAGGAAACCCACGCCGAGTGCCCCGATCGCCGCGGCCGGGAGGTTCGCGCCCAGCTTGGCGCGCACGTTCGTCGCCTCCCCGAGGCTCTCGCGCAGCGACTCGGCGGCGCCGGCGAGCTCGTCACGCTCGTGCTCGATGTCGCGGCGGACGTCGGCCGTCGTGCGGGAGTTGCTGTTAGCGGCCATTGCTCTTGAGCGCCTCCGTCGTCAACTTCGCCTCGCGGATTGCCTGCTCGGGCACTGGCGGAGTTCCCTTCTTGATGCGGCCGACGGCCAACACGCCGAGCAGGCCGATCTGCAGGAACAACACACCCGTCACGATCAGCAGCGCCGCCCACCACGGCAGCACGAGCGAAAGCGCCGCGGCCACGGTCGCATAGGCAAAGCCGACCATGAAGAGCAGCATCACCGCCGCGCCGATCGCGAAGCCGACGCCGAGCCCGAGCGCGACGACCTTGCGCTTCAGCTCGAGCGCGGCAAGCTCGAGCTCGAGCCGCACGATGGCGCTCGTGTGCTCGGCGACCTGCTTGACCGCCGCGCCGACGCCCTGCGAATCAGCCTCTCGGGTGGGCATGGCCCCTCCAGTCGACCCACTTCGCGAGCACGATCCCGACGACCAGCGCAGCGCCGACGACGAGGAACGGGTTGGGGCCGCCCTGCTTCTTCGGCTGCTTGCGCTTTCCGAGCTGCGGGCTCGTCGGAGAGAGCGGTGCCTTGCCAGGTTTTTGGTTCGTGGGTGCGTCGCCTTTCGCGCGTGCCTTGATCAGGCTGGGTTTGAGCTTGCGGACGAAGTCTGCATCTTCCGCGAGCGGCTCGGCCAGCTTTGCCTTGACTCCGCCCTCGCCGGCCATCTGATTGGCGAGCTCCTGCAGCTTGTTCGCCGCGCGCTCGACCTTTTGATCGGCCGTGTTCATTTCTTCGTCGGAGGCTCCTCGCCGGTGAGCGTACGCCAGATGCGCGACGCGGTGCGCCGCGACACAGTCGTCGCGAGCGCGGCGAGCGCGCCGTACAAGCCGGTCCAGAGCAGTTTGCGCAACATCAGGTGAGTGTTCTACCAGCCCGCTCGTGCCGGAAACCCTGCATACGTATGCTCCTTCTATGCAGCTGGGGAAGGCGGAGCGGCACCGCTTGATCGAGAGCGTCGTCTCGCGCAAGCGCGTCGGGACGCAGTTCGAGCTGCTCGACGCCCTCACCGATTCCGGGTGCGCCGTGACGCAGGCGACGATCTCGCGGGACATTCGCGAGCTCGGGCTCGAGAAGACGCATGACCATTTCGGAAGGCCGCGCTACGTCCTGCCGCACTCCGTGCGGCGCAGCGACCCGGCGGAGGCGCTCAACAGCGTCCTCGGCCAGTTCGGCCGCAAGGTAACGCCCGCCGGGAACATCGTCGTGCTGCAAAGCGAGCTGGGCGCGGCGCCGGCCATCGCGCGGGCGCTCGACCAGCTCGGCCACGAACGCGTCGTCGGGACGCTTGCCGGGGACGACACGGTGCTCGTCGTCGCTCCGTCCGAGCGCGACGCGCGCGGCCTTGCGCGCGAGCTCGCCGCAGTCGTGGGCTAGCGGCCGAACGCGCGCCGAAAGGCGTGGCGCACGCGCGTGACGAAATTGACGCGCTCTCCGTGCGAGTGGATCGGCGCGTCGACGGACGCCTCTGCGCGCCGGAACGCACCCGCCTCGTCCGGCAGGATCTCGGCGCTCGTCGGCGCCTCTTCGTATTCGCCGAGGTGCTCGATCTGATCCTTCGAGATCGTCAGCTGGACATGTCCTTCGGTGATCGGGCCGACCTGCTCCGACGGCACGTAGCGTGGGCGGCCGAGCAGGCTCGTCGACACCGACAGGCCGTTGAAGATGTCGTCGCTCGAGTCGCCGACGATCTCGTCGACGGATCCGACCTCCTCGCCGCTCGCGTCGAGGACCTTCCAGCCCGGCTCGATCAGGAACCAGGAGACGGGGTCGCTCATACGGCGCGGCCTCCGACCAGCCACACCGGCCCCTGCGTGCCGACCGGCTGCGAGTCCGAGAGCGCGCGGAGGATCGCCACGTCGCCGGTGATGCCGTCCTCGTCGCAACGCTCGAAGCAGCGCGCCGCCATCTCGGGCGACACGCCGTATCCGAAGTGGTGCGCACAGCGAAACCGCAGACCCGCAGCTCCGCCGTCGCGGGCCGGGTTGACGGGCGCGAGCAGCAATGCGGCGCGCTCCACGTAGTCGGTCGAGTCGAAGCGCACCTCGCCGTAGATGTCGCTCCAGTCGGCAGGGAGCCCCGCCAGTGCGCGCTTCCACTGGTCCCGCAGGGTCTCGCGGACCCGGAGCTCGGCGGGTGCGGCTTCCGTCGCGCGCACGAGCTCCAACGCGCCGGCAACACCTTCGGCGTCGAGGCGGCGGAGCAGGCGGCGCATGCCGTCGGGCGCGACGCCGCTGCCGCGGCGCGCGGCCATGAAGCGGATCTTCTTCCCGAAGCGCCCGGGATTCGCCGGACCGAGCAGCGCGGCGGCGCGGTCGCAGCGCGCGTCGTCGGCGACGGTCAGCAACAGCGTCGCCTCGGCCCAGTCGTCCGGCAGGTCGCGCTCGATCTCGTTGAAACGGTCGACGAGTCTCAAGGGCCGCAGCATAAACTCAGGCTCGTGGCGAAGGTTGAGCAGAAAGGGACGCTCTCGAATTCCGACCTCCGCGACTTCTTCCGCGAGATGCTGCTGATCCGGCGCTTCGAGGAGAAGGTCGAGGAGCGATTTCGCGCCGGCGAGCTCCCCGGTTTCCTGCATGTCGCGATCGGCCAGGAGGCCGTCGCGGTCGGTGTCTGCCGCGCGCTCGAGGAGGGAGACATCATCGCCTCGACCCACCGTGCGCACGGCCACACGCTCGCGAAGGGGACGACGCCGAACGAGGTCATGGCTGAGCTCTACGGCAAGCTCGAAGGCTGCTCGCACGGGTACGGCGGCTCGATGCATCTCTACGACGTCGAGCGCGGCAACATGGGCGCGAACGCCGTCGTCGGGGGCGGGCTGCCCGCGATCACCGGCGCCGCCCTCGCATTCAAGTTCCGCGGCGAACCGCGCGTCGCCGTCGCGTTCTTCGGCGACGGTGCGACGAACATCGGGACGTTCCACGAGTCGCTCAACCTCGCGCAGCTCTGGCAGGTGCCGGCCGTCTTCGTCTGCGAGAACAACCATTGGGCCGAGTCGACGCCGGGCTGGCAGCACATGCCGATCGAGGACATCTCGCAACGCGCGGTCGCATACGGGATGAAGTCGATGAAGGTCGACGGCCAGGACGTCGAGGCGGTCTACAAAGCTGCGCGCAAGGCACTCGAGCATGCGCGCAGCGGCAAAGGGCCGATCTTCATGGCGGTCGACACCTACCGTCTCGTCGGCCACTACATCGGCGACCCCCAGGTCTACCGCTCGAAGGAGGAGATCGACGAGGCGCGCGCGACGCAAGATCCGCTCGACCACCTGCGCGCGAAGCTCGAGCTTTCCGACGACGAGATCGAGGAGATCGACCGCGAGGTCCAGGAGATCGTCGAGGCCTCGGTCGAGTTCGCGAAGAACGGGACCGACCCGAAGCCCGAGGACGCGCTCAAGAATGTCTACGCGTAAGACATGTCCAAGGGACTGTCCCTGAGACATGGCTGAGCTGAGCTACCGCGAGGCGGTCCGCGACGCGCTGTCGCGCGCGATGCGCGAGGACGACGACGTCTTCATCATGGGCGAGGACATCGCCGAGATGGGCGGCTCGATGGGCGTCACGCAGGGGATGGTCGACGAGTTCGGGCCGGAGCGGATCCGCAACACGCCGATCTCCGAGATGGCGCTCGCCGGCGCGGCGATCGGCGCCGCGATGCAGGGGATGCGCCCGGTCGCCGAGATCATGTACGAGGACTTCCTGACGCTCGCGACCGAGCAGATCATCAACCAGGCCGCCAAACACCGGTACATGTCGGGCGGGCAGCTGTCCGTGCCGGTGACGTTCCGCACGCAGGGCGGCGCCGGCTGGTCGCCAGGCGCGCAGCACGCACAGCAGCTCGAGGCGTGGTTCGTGCACATCCCCGGGCTGAAGGTCGTCTTCGCGTCGACGCCGGCGGACGTGCGCGGGCTGCTCTGGTCGGCGATCTACGACGACAACCCGGTTGTCTTCTTCGAGCACCGGACGCTCTACGGCCTCAAGGAGGACGTCCCCGACGAGCTCGAGCCGATCCCGCTCGGCCAGGCGCGCGTGCATCGCGAGGGCGAGGACGTGACGGTGATAGCGACGGGGCGCCTCGTCCACGAGGCCCTCTCCGCTGCGGAAGAAGCCGAGCGCGACGGTGTGTCGGTCGAAGTCGTCGACCCGCGGACGCTGCAGCCGCTCGACGAGGAGGCGCTGATCAAG
>JBJMJR010000045.1:0-35629 GCA_045806245.1 Gaiellaceae bacterium
GACGTCGCTGCCTGCAGGAACCGGATTTGCCATCAGCACCTCCTTTCGCGCCACGTTTGTCCCACGGGCGGCCCGGCAAACATCAGAACCGTGGCTCGCTCGATCTGGTCCGGCTCGATCTCGTTCGGCCTCGTCAACGTGCCCGTGCGGCTCTACAGCGCCGTGCAGGAGCACAAGCTGCGGTTCCATTTCGTGCACGAGAAGGACTCGAGCCCGATCGGCTACGAGAAGGTCTGCAAGAAGGAGGGCAAGCCAGTCTCCGACGACGAGATCGTCAAGGCATTCGAGTACACCAAGGGCGAGTACGTCTTCATGGAGGACGAGGACTTCCAGGCCGCCAGGGTCGAGGGCTACAAGACGATCGACATCGTCGACTTCGTCCCGTACGACGACATCGACCCGATCTACTTCGCGCACACGTATTACGTCGGACCGGACCGCGGGGCGGAGAAGACCTACTCGCTGCTGGTCAAGGCGATGGAGGACTCCGAGCTCGCCGGCATCGCGAAGTTCGTCATGCGCGATCGCCAGCACCTCGGCGCGCTGCGCATCCGCGACGGGGTGATCACGCTCGAGCAGCTCTACTTCGCGGACGAAATACGCGACGTCGAGGAGATCAAGGCTTCACGCGCGCGCGTCTCGGCGGAAGAGCTGAAGATGGCGGAGCGGCTGATCGAGTCCTTCAGCACGGACTGGGAGCCGGAGAAGTACAAGGACACCTACCGCGACGAGCTCTGCGCGATCATCCGCGCGAAACGGAAGGGCAAGGAGATCCACGCGGCGCCGGACGTCGAGGAAGAGGCCCCGACCGATCTGCTGACGGCGTTGCGCGAGAGCATCGAGCGCAGCCGCGGCGGGACACAGCGGCGCGCGGCGGGCCGCAATGGCAACGGCAACCTCTCCGACCTCTCGAAGCAGGAGCTCGACAAGCGCGCCAAGGCCGCGGGCATCGAGGGACGCTCGAAGATGACCAAGGCAGAGCTGGTCAAAGCGCTGCGTCGCGCTGCGTAGGGCTTAGAGAAATGCCGCGGCGGCGCTGATCGCCGAGAGCACCGCGCCGCTCAGCGACGCGAACGCGAGGATGATGATCGGCGTGATGACGGCGAGGACGACGACGTACTCGGACATCGTCTGAGCGTCGTCTCGGCGGCAGCTGGAGCGAATACGGTCGATCCGGCCAGAGGGAGGCATGGCTCGGAGATCGGCCTCGGCGGCCTTTGCCGAGATGCCTCGACCTGGTGATCCAAGCCCCCTTTCCACGATCCGACGTCCGTGAAATGCTGTCGCGGTTGCGGCTCGCGCTCCTTGCTTTGACGTTCGTGCTCTGTCTGCCTGCGCTCGCCCAGGCAGGCCCGCCTAAGAGCGCCATCTTTTTCTATCCGTGGTACTCGAACGTCCGGCACGACGGCGGGTACACGCACTGGACGCAAGGCGACCACAAGCCTCCGTTCGACGTCGCGTCGCAGTTCTACCCGGCGCGCGGCGCCTACTCGAGCGCCGATCCGGGCGTCCTCCGCGCCCAGATGCACGACATCGCGTGGGCGGGAGTCGACGAGGTCGTCAGCTCCTGGTGGGGGCAGGGCTCGCGTGAAGACCTGCGTTTGCCGGCGATCATGCGCGCCGCGAAGCGCGATCGTCTCCGCGTCGGTGTTCAGCTCGAGCCGTATCCCGGACGCACGCCTGCAGCGGTCGCCACCGACATCGTCTACCTCCGGAGCCTCGGCATCCGCGACGTGTACGTGTACCGCTCGTCTGACTTCGCCGCCGACGACTGGTGGCCGGTCACGCGGCAGCCGAACGGGATGCGGCTGTTCGCGCAGACGAATCGCGTCGGGTTCGCCGCGCGCGCGGGCTTCGCCGGGTTCTACACGTACGACATCCTGCTCTACGACGGCGCGAAGTTCGACCGCCTTTGCACCGAGGCGCGGACGGCCGGGATCTTGTGTGCGCCGTCGGTCGGCCCGGGCTACACGGCCGCCGCGGCGACGGGCGACACGCGCGTCAAGCCGCGGCTCGACGGCGGCACGTACGACTCGATGTGGCGCGCCGCCAACGACGCCGGCGCGGACGTCGTGACGATCACGAGCTACAACGAATGGAGCGAGGGAACGCAGATCGAGCCGGCGGGTCACGGCGGCCGCTACGAGAGCTACGACGGTGCGTACGGGCTCCACGGCCGGGCGGCCGAGCGTGCGTACATCACGCGCACGCGTTACTGGACGCAGCTGACCGGGCGCTAGACGAACACGTCGGCGCCACAGCCGGCGACCAGACCCTCGAAGACGTCGTCGACGCCGCGCAACGAGCGGTGGCGCAGATCGACCTCGACGTCGTCCCACTTCTCGAGCCCGAGCGCACCGGCACCCTCGTCCGCGCCGAAGCAGAGCAGCGTCTCCGTCGAGATGACGTTGCGCCGACCGCTCTGGCGGCGCGCGATCCCCTCGAGCTCGCGCAGCTCCTCGAGCGGATCGATCCGCACGTTCGAGTCCGAGCCGATGCAGATGCCGACGTTGCGCGTGCACACGCGCTCGACGGGCAGGAAGCCGTCGCCGAGATTCGCTTCGGTGGTCGGGCACGCGCAAATCCGCGCCCCTGCCTGCGCGAGCAGGTCGAGCTCGTTGCCGTCGGCGTGCGTCGCGTGCACGACGGTCGTCCGCTCGCTGAGGCAGCCGGTGCGTGCGAGCAGCTCGATCGGGCGGACGCCGTGTTCGGCGAGGCACTCCTCGATCTCGCGCGGCTGCTCGTCGGCGTGGATGTGCAGCGGGAGCTGCTCTGCGTTCGCGTAGCGCCCGAGCTCCTCCAGCCACTCGGCGGTGACTGCACGCACGGAGTGGGGGGCGAGGCCAACCGCGATGCCGCGCCCGCGCAGGTCCTCGATCTGCCGGAGGTAGTCCGAGACCGAGTCCTGCCTGAACCGCGGCAAGCCGCCCCGCTCGTACGCGGCGAGAAGCAGCACGATCCGGATGCCGGCCTCGCCGGCCGCCTCGACCGCCGCGAGTGCTTCGTCGAAGCCGAGATAGTGGAACTCCCCGACCGCCGTGTAGCCGGCGCCGCGCAGCTCCCGGTAGACGGCCGCGTAGCCCTGGCGCACGGTCGCCGGGGTCTGCAGCTCCGCCTGCGCCAGCATCAGCTCACGCCAGGCCCAGAAATCGGCGCCGCCGCCGCGACCCCGGAGCGCGCGCTGGAAGGCATGGCAATGGGCGTCCACGAACCCCGGCAGGGAGAGGGTCTCGGTCACGGGCGTATCCTTTCCACACCGTGGCGACCCGCGCCGTTCCCGCGCCGCTCCAGCTGCTCCCGAACGCGCTCACCGTCGGGAGGCTGATCCTCATCCCCGTCTTCGTCGCGTTGATGCTGAGCGCCGACAACGGCCACAGCTGGGCGGCGGGGATCGTCTTCGGCATCGCTGGGGTGACCGACCAGATCGACGGTTTCCTGGCCCGCCGCTGGCGCGTGGAGTCGGACTTCGGGCGCATCTTCGACCCGCTGGCAGACCGGCTGATGATCGATGCGGCCGTGATCCTGCTCTACGTCGCGGACCACATGCCACTGGCGGGGCTGATCCTCATTCTCGGCCGCGACGTCCTGCTCCTGGCCGGGTACAAGGCGATTGCGCCGCAGGGCTACGAGCTGAACGTCAACGTCATCGGCAAGGCCGCCACGTGGCTGCTCTACGCCGGCATCGGCTTCCTGCTCGTCACCCATCCGTCGACCCGCTGGCCGTACTGGGTCTTCTGGACGGGTCTCGTCCTGGCCGTCGTCGCAGGCGGCGTGTATGTCTACGGGGCCTGGAGAGAACTCAGGCGATGAAAGCAGTCGTGATGGCGGGCGGCGAGGGCACGCGCCTGCGGCCGCTGACGTCGAACCAGCCGAAGCCGATGGTGCCGATCGTCGGCAAGCCGTGCATGGAGCACATCCTCGAGCTGCTGCGCGAGCACGGATTGACGGACGTCATCGTCACGGTCGCGTTCCTGCCGCAGGCGATCCGCAGCTACTTCGGCGAGGGGGACACGCTCGGTCTCAACATCGGCTACTCGGTCGAGGAGTCGCCGCTCGGCACGGCCGGCTCCGTCCGCCTCGCCGCGCGCCAGCTCGACGAGACGTTCCTCGTCATCTCCGGCGACGCACTGTGCGACCTCGACCTGACGAAGCTGATCGAGTTCCACAAGGAGCGCGGCGCCGCGGTGACGATCGGCCTCAAGTCGGTTGACAACCCGCTCGAGTTCGGCATCGTCGTCACCGACGAGGAGGGCCGCATCGAGCGCTTCCTCGAGAAGCCGTCGTGGGGGCAGGTCTTCTCCGACACGATCAACACCGGTATCTACGTGCTCGAGCCGGAGGTGCTGAAGCACATTCCGACCGACCGGCCGTACGACTTCTCGAAGGAGCTGTTCCCGTACCTGCTCGAGATGGGGCGTCCGCTGTACGGCTACGTGATGGACGGCTACTGGCAGGACATCGGCAACCTCGACCAATATCGGCAGGCGAACTTCGACGCACTCGACGAGCGCGTGAAACTGAACGTGCCTGGGATTCGCATCCGCGGGAACGTCTGGCTCGGCGAAGGAGTCGAGATCTCCGACCTCGAGCAGGTGGATGGGCCGGCGCTGATCGGCAACTACTGCCGCATTGCGCCCGGTGCGACCGTCGGCGAGTACTCGGTGCTGTCGAACACCGTCACGCTGCGCGAGCGCGCGCGCACGACGCGCTCCGTGATCGACTCCTCGACGCACGTCGGCCGCAGCGTGTTGATCGAAGGAGCGATCCTCGGCCGGTCGTGCGACGTCCGCGCGCACGTGCGCATCCACGAAGGGGTGGCGGTCGGCGACGAGGTGACGATCGGCGCCGAGAGCGTGATCATGCCGGGCGTCCGGATCTACCCCTACAAGGAGGTCGAGTCCGGGGCACAGATCAACGAGAGCCTGATCTGGGAGTCGCGCGCGACGACGCGCTTGTTCGGCCGCGACGGCGTCGCCGGCCTCGTCAACGTCGACCTGACGCCGGAGGTCGCCGTGCGCATCGCCGCGGCGCTCGGCACCGCGTTGAAACGGGACGCGCGCGTGGTTGCGAGCCGTGAGTCCTCGCCCGCGTGCCGGATGATCAAGCGCGCCATGATCACGGGCTTCACGTCGGCCGGGCTCGAGGTCGGTGACCTGCGCGTGCTGCCGTCGGCGGTCGCGCGGCACCTGCTCAAGGCGGAGGGGTACGACGCGGGCTTCCACGTCGGGATGAGCCAGGTCGACCCGGAGGTCGTGCAGATTCGCTTCTTCGAGCAGCCGGGCATCCCGCTGTCGGTGGCGATGCAGAAGGAGATCGAGAAGAACTTCACGCGCGGGGAGCTGCGCCGCGTCGGCTTCGGCGACATCGGCCGCATCACGTATCCCGCGCGCATTCGGGAGACGTACGCACAGGATCTGCTCGCGAGCCTCGACCGCAACGCGATCCGCACGCGCGGCTTCCGTCTCGTCGTCGATTACGGCTTCTCGGCCGCGTCGTACGTGCTGCCCGACGTGCTCGGGCCACTCGGCGTCGAGGCGGTGTCCGCCCACGGCTTCACGACCGACCGTAGCGACCCCGGTTCGGCGCTCCTGCGGGAGTCGATCGGACAGGTGAAGCAGCTCGTCCCGGCGGTCGGCGCCGACTTCGGCGTCGTGCTCGACCGCGCCGCCGAGCGGCTCTACCTCGTCGACGAGCGAGGGCGCGAGATTCCCGTCGAGCAGGCGCTGCTGCTCTTCCTGCGCCTGATCGGCTCGAACGGCAAGCGCGGGAAGCTTGCGTTCCCGATCACCGTGACGAGCCAGGTCGAGCACCTGCTCGAGGGCAGCGGGCTCGAGGTCGTCCGCACGCCCGCGTCGCTGGCCGACCTGACGAAGGCGGCCGCGGAGGACGGCGTCATCTTCGCCGGCGCAGTCGGCGGCGGCTACGTGTTCCCTCAGTTCCTGCCGGCGTACGACGCGATCGCCAGCCTCTGCAACCTGCTCGAGCTGCTGGCCCCCGTTCGCAGCCCGCTCTCGCAGCTCGTCGCCGACCTGCCGGCGCCGACGCTCCTCCATCGCCAGCTGCCGTGCCCGTGGGCCATGAAGGGCGTGGTGATGCGGGTGCTGACCGAGCGGCTCCGCGAGCGGCGCCTCGACCTGCTCGACGGCATCAAGGTGTTCGACGACCGGGGCTGGGCGCAGGTGCTGCCCGACCCGGACGAGCCGCTGATCCACATCTATGCCGAAGGAACCACGCCGGAGCAGTCGAAGGAGCTCGAACAGGAATTCCGCCACATGGTCGAAGAGATCATGGAGAGCGAATCCGCCACCTCCAGTGTCTAAACTCTCAAGTAGAGCTTGACCCTCGACTCGAAAGGCGGCCCGTTGGAACCTCTGCCCGATCTCGCATCCATGTCCGACGAAGAGCTCAAGAAGCTGATCGACGAGGAGACCCAGAAGGAGAACGAGATCTCCTACCAGCGGCGGCTCCTGCACGGGAAGATCGACATCCTGCGCGCCGAGCTCGTCGCGCGGCTGCAGAAGACCGGGGGACAGAGCGTCCTCGACCAGGTCGACGTCGACCACCTGACGGCGATCCTGACCGCGAAGGCCGCGCCACCCGCTTGAGTCACATCTACTGCCAGGAGTGCGGCTTTCAGAATCCCGAGGCCGCGAATTACTGCGCGCGCTGCGGGGCTCTGCTCGTCAAGGACGAGGGCGGCACCGAGACGACGCAGACCTTTACGCCCGATGACGGCGACGACTCGCCGTCGGAGACGCTCGAGGACCTCGGGATCAAGGGACCCGCGCTCGTCGTGCGTTCGGGCGGCGGACGAACGGGCGAGATCTTTCCGCTCGAGGGCGAGACGACGGTCGGCCGCTCGCCCGAGTGCGGCATCTTCCTCGACGACGTGACCGTGTCGCGCAAGCATGCCGTGCTGCGCGAGCGCGACGGCGGCTTCTTCATCGAGGACCAGGGCAGCCTCAACGGGACGTTCGTCAATCGCAAACGCGTCGAGTCGGCACAGGTCGAGGACGGCGACGAGGTCCAGGTCGGCAAGTACCGCCTGAGCTTCTTCGGACGCTGATGGCCATCGCCTCGAAAACGCGCCAGCTCACGATCGGCACGGTGTGCGGGATGCTCAAGGACGAGTTCCCGGACATCTCCATCTCGAAGATCCGCTACCTCGAGGACCAGGGGCTGCTCGCACCGCGCCGAACGCAGGGCGGCTACCGGCTCTTCAACGAAGAGGACCTCGAGCGGCTCGAGACGATCCTGCGCCTGCAGCGCGACGAGTTCCTACCGCTGCGCGTGATCCGCCAGGAGCTCGCGTCTCCCGCTGCGCGTGACCGCAAGCGCCGGCGCACGCTCGACGCCGACGAGGCCGCGCTCGACCTCGACGAGCTGTGCGAGCGGGCGGGCATCGACGTCCGGCTCGCGCGCGAGCTCGAGGACTTCGGCCTGCTGACACCGCGCACCGAGGGCGGACAGAAGCGGTACTCGGAGCTCGAGGCGGACATCGCGCTCGCGTGTGGCCGCCTGGCGCAGTACGGGATCGCGCCGCGACATCTCCGCTCGTTCCGAACGGCGGCCGATCGCGAGGCGGGCCTGATCGAGCAGGTGGTCGGGCCGGCGCTGCGATCCCGCAACCCCGACCGCCGCCGGAGCGGCACCGAAGACCTGGAAGAGCTCGGCACGGTCGCCGCAGAGCTCTCGCAGTTGCTGTCCTGGCGCGCGGTGCGCCGGCTTGCGTCAACATAATCGGGTGAATCTCGCCGAAAAAGTTCGCGAGGTCCCGGACTGGCCACAGCCGGGCGTCGGCTTCAAGGACGTCACGCCGCTGCTGGCCGACCCGAAGGCGCTCAAGTACACGATCGACCAGCTCGCGGAGTGGGGGCGGGACAAGAAGCCCGACCTCGTGCTCGGCGCGGAGGCCCGCGGCTTCATCCTCGGCGCCGCGATCGCGCGCGAGATCGGCTGCGGCTTCGTTCCGGCACGGCGCCCCGGGAAGCTGCCGCCGGAGACGATCAGCGCGACCTACGCGCTCGAGTACGGCCAGAACGCTCTCGAGCTGCATCCCGACATGATCCCGCGCGGGGCGCGCGTGCTGATCCACGACGACGTGCTCGCGACGGGCGGGACAGTGGAGGCGATCGCCGAGCAGCTGGTCGAGCGTCTGCACGGCGAAGTCGTCGGCTGCTGCTTCATCATCGAGCTCACGTTCCTGAAAGGCCGCGACCGGCTCTCCAAGTACGACCTACGCGCCCTGATCGAGTACTAGGTAAAGGCCGGAGCGTAAGCCGCCGCGCAGCGAGGCTTACGCGGAGGCGAACTGATGCGACCCGGCGACGCGAAGCATCGCGGGGTCGCACGGCGCGGGACACTCTCCAGCCGACTTAGAGCGCGGGCTTTGCCCGCGCGCGTTCTGCGCGAAGCGCCGCACTCATGTTTGCTGTCTGACTTGTCGATCACAATCGACAAGTCATGTATGACGCGCTGACGGGACGGTTCACGTTCCCGTGTCCCGCACGGGGAGAGACGCGCGTCACGTTGTCGGCTTTCCGCCAGCTCGAGCGCCTTCCGGGCGCAGCCCACCCGGCCGTGTTCCAGGTGCTGTTCGCGTGCGGCTGCGGCGAGGAGCACGAAGGGCTGGTAACGCACGACGACCTCGACTGGGCGCCGCTCGGCCTGCAGGGCGGCGTCTTCTACAACCTGATGACCTCGCGGCTCGACCTCGTCGATTCGGAGCTCTCCGATCTCGCCGCCCGGCGGATCCAGGCAGGCGAGTGGCCCTGGAGCTTCTTCTGCTACCCCGAGGAGCAGCCGCGGCCCGTCTTCCCGTCGTCCTTCTTCCTGCTGGCACCCGGCGACGGCTCACTCGGCCTGGCGGTGCGCTGCCCGGCCTGCCAGAAGACCTCGGTCAACCTCGTCTCGCACGAGCACGTCGACCTGCCGTTTCACAACGACCCGGAGGTCGGGATCGTCGAGCACGTCTTCAGCGACGACGTCGTGCAGACGCTCGAGGAGTTCCAGGCAGAGCTGTATTCCGCCTCGTTCGATACCAGGCGCCTGGGGCTTTAGAACCCCCTTCGGCGGGTATCCACGGGGTACCAACGGAGCGAGGTGATCGAATGTACGGACTCACCAGGGCTACGACGACGCTGATCGCGGCGGCCGTCGCGGGCCTGCTGATCTGGTTCGCGACGCAGATCGACGACACGCACGTCGGCGGCTTCTGGGCCGTCTACGGACTGATCGCGGGCGCGGGGCTGCTGATGGCCCTGTCGCAGCTCCTCGGCGGCTGGACGAAGTGGGGCTGGCCTCGACTGTCGGCGACGTTCCTGCTGCTCGCCTTCGTGCCGATCGCAGTCGTGTCGCTGTGGATCGTGCTCGCCGCTGAGCCCGGAAACGGCTGGTTCCACCGGCACGTCCTCTCCTGGTCCGGCGACCTGCACATCCGCGGTCTCGTCAACGACCTGAAGGAGTACGTCCCGGTCTTCGCGTTCGGCATCGGCCTCGTGTTCGGCTATTCGTTCGACACGACCGGCCCGCGCCGCGAGGTCGTCGAGCCGGCCGCGACGACAGGGCGCCGCGGCCTCTTCGGCCGTCGGCGTGCCACGGACGTCGACCGTGACGGCATCCCGGATGCGGACGAACCGGTCACGCGCGATCGCGCGACCACGGACGGCGACGTCCCGGTCGAGGATCGCGATCGCGTCACGACGAGGTAGAGAGCGAGCCGCTCTCCGCTCGCTCGGCACGGGCGGAGAGCGGCTTGAGCTCAGTCCTAGGGATCCACGGCCGCCATGCGCGGCCGATAACCGTGTTGCCATGTACGACGCCTCGTCTCCGCACGGCGAGCGCGGCTCCGAGCTGCTGCTCGAGCACTGCGCCGCCCTCACCCGAGCTTCCTCGGTGCGCACGCCTGCGTTCGAACGCGTGGAAGCGGCGCTCGGCGGCGACCTGACGCGTCTGCTCGTCGTGGCCCTGGCGCGGCACCGCGCCGCGCGCGTCCGCGTCTAGCGGACCGGGTCGTTTCCGCCCTGCAGGCGGATGAAGAGGAACATCGCACCGAACGCGAGCAACGCGAGCACGAATGCCGTTCCCTGACTGATGCCGATCGCGAGCAGCCCGAGCCAGACGAAGAGGGCGAGCAGCAACGCCCAGATGAAGGACGTGATGCCGGGATCGATGGAGGGAGGGCGGAGGTGCATGGGCCGCGCGTGACTATACGGGACCAAAAAAATTCGCCGAGCCGGTTTCGCTTCCGTCCACCACTTCCGCTGACCTTCCCCTTCCGGGTACTGCCTTCGGAACCGGCTTCGTCCTACTCGCGCTCCGTGCTCGGCGCAAGCAGCACATTAACGTCCTGGCGGAAACGGTCAAGGGGTGAAAAGCGGCGGTGCACGCAATTTGCGACCTTTTCTTTTTCCAACGGCGCGTAAGCGATTCGTCCAGGTTGATCTGACTCCAAAAAGACGAAGTCCCGCTCGAGGGCGGGACCAAAAAAATTCGCCGAGCCGGTTTCGCTTTCGTCCACCGCTTCCGCTGACTTTCCCCTTCCGGGTACTGCCTTCGGATTCAGTTTCGACCTACTTGCGCTCCGTGCTCGGCGCAAGGGGGACATTAACGCGTGCCGCTACCGGATCAAGGGGTCGAAAAAAGACGTGGCCGCAATTTGCGGAAATTTCTTTTTTCAACATTTCCACAGCCAATTTTCCAACATGTGGACGCGTCTGTGGAAAGGAAACTCAGCGCCGGCCGAACAAGCGCCACGCGGGTGCGACCAACGGGTCGGTCACGCGCTCGAGGAGCCTAACGCACGCAGAGAGAAACGGTCGCGCGAGACGAACGACGACGACTGCGCACGCGAGCCCGACAGCGCAGCCGGCGAGCACGTCCGCCGGGTAGTGCGCGCCGACGAAGACACGCCCGGCCGCGATCAGCGTCGCGGCGGCCAGGAACAACGCGCCTGCAAGGCGGTCGAAGAAGAAGACGGCGAATGCGATGCCGTAGGCGGCGCTCGCGTGGTCGCTCGGAAACGATGGGTCGTGCGAACGACCGCCCCAGACGTGGGCGCCGGCATGTGTCTCGTACGGACGCGGGCGATCCCAGAACGACGCGATGACGCGGTTCACCAGCAGCGCCAGAGCTGCGGACGCCAGCGCGCTTGCCGACGCGAGCTTCCAGCGGATGCCGCTGCCGGGTCGCGCGAGCAGCCACAGGCCGAACGCTGCGATGCCGAGAAGCACCGGGCCGACCAGCTCGACGGCCGAGAAGACGTGTGCGAGCCACCGGTGATCGGCGAAGAAGTCGTTGACTGCGTGGTAGATGCGGTAGTCCATCAGCCGGTCGATTGCCGCGTGAGCGAGGCGTAGGGCACGCTCGTCGAGGCGTCAACGTACACCGCGCGGTAGAGCGTGGGGGAGGTGGGCGGCGTGTCCTGGAAGCTGAAGCTGCCGTCCGCGGAAAGCTCGGCGACGCCTGCCAGTGTGCGGCCGGAGGCCGTCTCGCGATAGATCTGCACCGCGCCGGCCGTAACGCCGTCGACGGTGCCCGCGACGAGGCCGGTCGCGTCAGCCGTGACCGAGACGCGGATAGCCGGGCGAGTGGGGGACTCGAACCACTCGAGCCCGCTCGGGGTCGAGAGCAGGAGCTGACGTCCGCCGCTCGGCGTTCGGGCGTAGCCGACGAGCCGTCCGTCGAGCTCGGCGAAGGGACCGTTCGCGTCGGCGAGGACGCCTGCGTAGACGGGCGTATCGCCGAGATAGCCCCAGTCGTACGCGCCGACCTCGGCCGTGCCGCGGTCGGTGAGCAGCGAGACGAAGATGCCGTGGTCGAGCGCCGTCGCAGTCGCCTGCGTGTCGGCGCTGACGTTGAGCAGGACGCTCAGCGTGCCGGACGACAGCTCCGTCCACGCCGACCAGAGCCCCGAGCTGGTCGAGGCGGCGCCGATCAGCCCGGCGGGGGTGCCGCCGCGGCTGGCGAAGAGGAACTGTCCTTCCCAGCCGCCGCCCGACTTCGGGCCCCAGTCGATCGCGCTGTCGGTGTACGTCTCGACGACGTGCAGCCGGCCGCGCACGAGCACCGGCGCGGCGCCGGGCGAGAAGACGCTCGACGGGAAGCCGCCCTTCGTGATTCCGTGCGTACGCAGGTGGCCGCGTGCGTCGCTCGTGACGAGGCGCAGGTAGGTCTTGGCCGACGCGAGCCGCAGGGCATACGCGAAGGCCGGCCGGCCGTGGGCGTCGAGCGTCAGCCCGGCGGGCCCGAACGACGCGCGCTTCCGCGGGCGCGCCACGACGCGCACTTTCCGGCCGCTGCGCCCGAGCGCCAGCCAGGCGCCGTTCTCACCCTCGATGAGGACGCTCGTCCGGCCGTGCCCGTCGACGACGAGCCCCGCCAGCACCGGTCTCGTGCCTGGCACCTGACCGGCCTTGACGAACCGCCAGCCGGCGCTCGTGCGCCGTCCGACGACGATGTCGCGGCCCGAGCTGAACACGACCCGCGGCGATCCGTCCGGCGCCACCGCGAGCAATGCATCGCTCTGCGTCGGCGCGACCAGCTCGGCTCTCGACGGTGCGGGGAGGGCAAGCAGAGCGAGCGCCCCAACCAGGCCAATCCATGCT
The DNA here is from genome assembly GCA_045806245.1 of Gaiellaceae bacterium. Taxonomy (GTDB): domain Bacteria; phylum Actinomycetota; class Thermoleophilia; order Gaiellales; family Gaiellaceae; genus 3-1-20CM-4-69-9. The sequence goes on from JBJMJR010000045.1 coordinate 12,606, forward strand.
GACTTTACATAACAACGATTCTCGTGCATTCGAGTGCTCACGCCGAATCGGCCTCGGTGTACTTCATTTCCTCGGCCAGATCGTGCACCTCGACGTGGCAGTTCATGCACAGCAGGATGCACTTGTCCAACTCCGTTCGCAGGGCGAGCCAGCTCCGGGTGTGACTGCCGGCGACGTTGAAAAGCTTCGTGCCCGTCACGTGGTGAAACGTCAGCGCTGCCACGCACCGCTCGTAACCACATTTCTGGCAGCGGCCGCCCTTGTAAGCGACCATCCGCTGCTTGAGTGCCTGTCGTGCCCGACGACCCTCTAGACCTGGAAGGTTCGTTCGGCAGGAGTTGCAACGGCGCCGCGTGTGACCCCGGCGGTAGTCGTGTTCGTAGCGGCGCCCGCATAGCTCACATTGCGACGCGGCAAACATACGTTCGACCGTAACTGGGGCCCATGACGGGCCACGTCTGGTGCAGACATGCCGCGCGGATCCCTTGGCCGAGGGCTATGGCCGCACGGCGGTTGTGGCCGATGGAGAACCCAAGACTCAAGGAGTCCCAGGCGAGCGGCGCGCCTCGGAAAGGCAGGTGAATGACGCAATGACTTTCACGGAACTCGTCACGTATTTCCGCGCACGATTCGGCGTCGAAGACGGCCAGACGATGGCCGAGTACGGCGTCGTCCTGGCCGTGATCACCGGCCTCATCGTCGCCGCGCTGCTCGCCCTCTCGGGCGCCATCGCGAACGCGCTGCACACGGTTCAGGGCTACCTGTAACCGTCGGTTCATTCGACCTTGGCGGGCCTCCCAACCGGAGGCCCGCCGTCGTTTCGGGGTTGACTCTGCTGCCCGGGCCTGAGAGCGTGGCGTTTGGAACTGCGGGCGCCCAGGCAAACAACGAAAGAGCGATGACCCAGGTCGAAATCGAGTCGATCCTCCAGCGCGAGGACATTCAAGCGTTGCTGGAGAATGCAGAGGTGACCGGCTCGGTTCGGCAACCGGACCTGGCCGAGCTGATCGAGCTGCACCAGCTCGACGCCCTCGAGACCGATGCGCTCTTCAACGAGCTCGACCGGCGTGGGATCGAGCTCATCGACGAGCCGGACAAGGACAAGGAGAAGGAGAAGGAGCCGGCTCCTCCCCCGCTCCAGACCTCGTACGAGACGACGACCGACGCGCTGCAGCTGTTCCTGCGCGAAGCGGGGCGGCACGCATTGCTGACCGCCGCGCAGGAGGTCGAACTGGCGAAGCGGATCGAGCGCGGCGACATGGGCGCGAAGACCCACATGATCCAGTCGAACCTGCGCCTGGTCGTGTCGATCGCGAAGAACTACCGCAACCAGGGCCTCCCCTTCCTCGACCTGATCCAGGAGGGAACCCTCGGCCTGATCCGCGCGGTCGAGAAGTTCGACTGGCGCCGGGGCTACAAGTTCTCGACGTATGCGACCTGGTGGATCCGCCAGGCCGTCGCGCGCGCGCTCGCCGACAAGGCGCGCACGATTCGCATGCCCGTGCACATCGTCGAGCGCCTGCAGAAGATGAACCGCGCCGAGCGCACGCTCTGGACGCAGCTCGGACGGGAGCCGACGCTCGAGGAGATCGCCGAGGAGGCGAGCCTGCCGATTCAGCAGGCACACGAGGTTCGCGCCGCCGCACGCGCGTCCGCGTCGCTCGACCAGCCGGTCGGCGAGCAGGAGGACGCGGTGTTCGGCGACTTCGTCGCCGGGGACGACCCGTTGCCGGAGGAAGAGGTCGAGGTCTCGCTCCGCTCGCAGGCGCTGACCGCAGCGCTCGCGGCGCTGCACGAGCGCGAGCGGCAAGTCTTGATCCTCCGCTACGGGCTCGACGACTCCGAGCCCAAGACGCTCGAGGAGATCGGTCGGCGCCTAGGCCTCACACGCGAGCGGGTAAGGCAGATCGAGCTGGAGTCCCTTCGGCGCCTAGCCACGTTGCGCGAGATGCAGTCCGTTACGGCGTAGGCCAGGCGGAGCCGCGAGCGTAGCTCGCGCCTCCTTGATGGTCGGCGTCGCAAGACGACGCCTCTGGTCAGATCGAGCTCGAGTCGCTCAGGCGCCTTGCGACGCTGCGCGAGATGCAGTCCGTGACGGCGTAACGCCGAGCGCGCTTCCGTCGAACAACGCAACCGCCCGCTCGCCGATCCGGTCGTGCGCGAGCCGGTACGCCTCGTCGAGATGCGCGGGCCGCGTCGTCCGGTGACCGTCGGATGCGACGACGGACGCGACACCACGCTCGACGAACGACCAGCCGAGCTCCTCGATCTGCGGGCCATGGCGCCCGGTCAGCGACGACGCGTTCACCTGGACGGCCCAGCCGCGGGCCGCGAGCTCGTCCGCGATCTCGGGCTCGTCGAGGACGGACTCGGTGCGTTCCGGATGGGCGATCACCGGGCGCAGCCCGTTCCGCTCCACGTGCTCGGCGAGCGCAAACGTTAGGTCGGCGGGACCGGTGAAGTCGACCTCGAGCAGCACGCGGTCGGTGCCTTCGAGCAGGTACCGCTGCGGGTCCTCGGCAAGGAGCGCGCGCGACGGTGTCAGCTCGAACCCGAGCCGGAGCTCGAGCCCGGCGCCGGCGCGCATCCGCTCGAAGGCGATGCGGATCGCGTGCTCCCGCTCCGCGGTGAGCGGCAGGTGCGGCCACACGTGCGGCGTTGCGAACAGCACGCTCGTGCCGTGCCGTGCGGCGCTGAGGCAGAGGGCCCGCCCGTCCTCGACCGTCGCCGCGCCGTCGTCGCCGGACGGAACCACATGCGAGTGACAGTCGACGAACACACCCTCACGGTACCGAGTGCCTAGGAGCGCAGGTACAGCTCGAGATCGGGCGCAACCGCCCGAAGCTCGCGCAGCGCCCGCGACTCGAGCTGGCGCACGCGCTCGCGCGTGATGCCGAGGCCCGAACCCACCTCTTCGAGGGTCTGCGGCGGCTCTCCGTTCAACCCGAAGCGGAGCGAGAGCACACGCCGCATCCGCGGGTTGAGCCGGAGCAGCGCCTCGGCGAGCTCCTTACGGCGCAGCTTCTGCGACGTCGTCTCGTCGGGACGCTCGGAGTGGATGTCCTCGATCAGGTCGGCGTACATGCTCTCGCCGTCGCCGACGGGAGTCTCGAGGCTGACCGGGTCCTCGACCAGGTCGAGCAGCTCCTGCACGCGCTTCTCGGGAAAGCCGCTCTCCTTCGCGAGCTCGGCCTCCGTGGGCTCGCGGTTGAGCTTCTGTGCGAGCTGACGGCGCGCGCGCATGAGCCGGCGAACCTGGTCCGCGACGTGGACCGGTAGTCGGATCGTCCGGCCCTGGTCGGCCAGCGCGCGCGTTACTGCCTGGCGAATCCACCAGGTCGCGTAGGTCGAAAGCTTGTAGCCGAGCTTGTAGTCGAACTTCTCCACCGCGCGGATCAGCCCGAGGTTCCCTTCCTGGATCAGGTCGAGCAGCGGGACGCCCGCCTTGGTGTAGTTGCGGGTGATCGACATGACGAGCCGGAGGTTCGACTCGATCAGCTTCTTCTTGGCTTCCTCGTCGCCGTCGTCCTTGCGGCGCGCGAGCTCGCGCTCCTCCGCCGGCGTCAGCAGCCGGCCGTCGCCGATCGCCCGGACGTAGAGCTTGAGGGGATCCTGCGTTGCCTCGGCCTTGAAGGCCACAGGCGCGTCATCGTCCGCGTCCTCGGTCTCGGCTTCTTCCGCCTCTTCCGGCTCTTCGGCCTCCGCCTCCTCGGGCACGAGCTCGAGGCGCGGCTCGACCGCGGGGTCCGAAGGCACGTCAGGAAGCGGCCGCATGACACGTCTATCGGCGTGGCCGAGAGGACGCTTGAGCGGCCCGTCAACCCTCTGCCGAGGGATCGCCACTAACAAGGGTGCCGACCGATGCGTCTAGAAACATTGAGCGACCAAGCCGGTCGCTCTGTGGTTTTCAGAGACTTTGTGCGGAATCGCCGGATATAGCCTTGGGCTCGACAGCCGCGTCGAGCGGACTGTCGCTGCGCGCGCGCTGCTGGCCGGAATCGCCGAGCGCGGCGCCGACGCCGTTGGCTACGCGTTCCGCGGCCCCAGCTCCGGTGTGACGCTGCACAAGCAGCGCTCGGGCGCGACTGCGCTGCTCGACCGGATCCACGTCGCCGAGCAGGCGACGCAGCTGCTCGTCCACGTGCGCGACTACACGAAGGGCCACCCCAGCCTGAACGCCAACAACCATCCGATCCGGCACGGCTCGGTGGTCGGCGTACACAACGGGATCATCATCAACGACGACAAGCTCTTCGACGAGCACGAGCTCGCACGCGCCGAGCCCGGCATGACCGTCGACTCCGAGATCATCTTCGCCCTCGCGGAGCAGTCCCGTGGGCGCACCGCTCAGGTTCTGCAGGAGCTGTACGGCTCGATGGCCGCCGCGTGGATCGACGAGCACCGCACCGAGTTGCTGCTCGCCCGGGGCATGGGCCGGCCGCTCTGGGTCGGCACGGGCAAGCGCGAGCTCTTCTTCGCGTCGACGCGCCTCGCGCTCGAGCTCGTGGAGAGCTACGGCGGGCTGAAGCTCAAGAAGGCGCAGCTCGACGAGGGAACGGTGGTCGCCGTCGAGCAGGGCGCGATCGTCGCCCGCGACTCGTTCACGCCCGACACGACGTTCGAGGAAGAGCCTCTCCCCGCGGTGCGCGCTCCCGACGAGGCCAAGTCGTGCCTCGCACGCCTCGCCTCGCTGCACGCCGCCGCCTAGCTAGCGCAGCTTGCCGTCGGCGCCGACGGTGATTCCCTCGTCGTCGAGGCGCTCCTTGATCAGGTACTGGAAGGTCGACCACGCCCCGCGGCGCGCTTCGAACATCCGGTACACCTGCCACTCGGTCATCATCGACTCGTCCTTCCGGCGCGCAGCTGCCCAGTCCGCGAATTTCGGCAGGCGCTTCAGCCGCCGCGACAGCTTCACTCCCTGGTCGACTGCCCGCTCGAGGCGCTCCTCGCCGAGCGGCACGTCGAACCCGGCCTCCCGCAACGCCTCCGCGAGCGAGCCGAATGTGTGCCAGTAGAGCGACTTCGAGGGCATCGAACCGCGGCGGTCGTCGAGGTCCTTCGCAGTCGGCGTCCGGCCGAGCTCCTCCCCCAGCTCGCGCAGTAGTCCCACGAGCTCCTCCCGCGTCGCGAAGCGCCGCGGCACCAACCCGGCCTCGCGCTTGGCCGCGTTCCAGCTGCCGAAGTGCTCGATCACCGTCTGCGGGTGCACCGACGTCTTCGGGTCGGCGGCGAACTCGCGCATCGTCGGCGACCGGCCGAGGCGGTCGGCGCTGTCCCTCAGCTCCGCGAGGATCTGCTCATTGGAGTAGCGCTTGCGGAGGCCGGCCTGGAAGGACGCGAGCTCAGCAGGGTCGATCTTGGCGACCGCCCGGTAGGGCGGTTTCCGGGGCATGCCAATAAGGATAGAGCGTGATGGAAGGAACGCAAGTGCCTTCCCTCAGCCCTTCTCTTTACGAAGCGACCGACAGTCGAGGCCGGTCGTCACGATCGAGCGCCTCGAGCGGCAGGATCCGCTCCAGCGCTCCCACGCAGCGGGGGCAGAACTGGGTCCCGGCCGAGCCACGGAGCTCCTGCAGAGCCTCCGCAGCCGGCCTGGCCGCCCGGTAGATCCGCGTCGTGAGCATCGAGTCGAGCGCGTCGGCGACGTGGATGATGCGGGCCCCGAGCGGGATGTCCTCGCCGGCGAGGCGGTCCGGGTAGCCGGTCCCGTCGAAGCGCTCGTGGTGGTGGCGGATCGCCGGCACGGCGTCGTTGAGGAAGCCGAGGCGGTCGATGATGCGTGCCCCCTCCTCCGCGTGGCGCTGCATCAGCGACCACTCGTCCGGCGTCAGGCTCGCGGGCTTCAGCAGGATCGCGTCGGGGATCGCCAGCTTGCCGATGTCGTGGAAGAGCGCGGCGTGGCCGAGCAGGTCGAGCTCCACCTGCGAGAGGCCGAGCTCACGGCCGATCGCCAGCGCGAGCTGCTGCACGCGCCGCGAATGACCGGCGGTGTACGAGTCGCGCGCGTCCACCGTCGCCGACAGCGACTCCATCGCGGCCGTCGAGCGCTCCCTGAGCAGCTTGTTCGCCATCTCGAGCGACACGTTCTGCGTCTGGATGGTCTCCGCCGCCTCGCGCAGCTTCTGGGCGCTGCGGTGCGTGTGCTTGAGGTACGCCTCCTGCGTCTTGCGCATCAGCAGTAGCGGTACGGCAAAGACTGCGAGCGCGAGGAGGTTGACCGCCTCGTACGCCAGCGCCATGACGCCGCCGATGAAGCCGTACACGACGTAGTGCGGCAGCAGCCAGGCGAACTGCTCGCGGAACACGCTCCACCAGCGCTCGTGTCCCTGCAGCGCGAGCGCGAGCGAGACGAGGCCCATGTTGACGGCGAAGTAGCCGGCGCCCGCAAGCAGGCCGAGTGCTGCGATTGCGAGCCGGTGCGCCGTGCCGTCCGGGAAGAAGTGCGCGAGGTTGAAGATGCTGGCCGCGGTGAGCGACGCCAGCGTCAGCGCGCCGATGTTGAAGAGCACGTTGTGCAGGGGATGCCGCCGTGCGCTCCAGTCGACGGCGACGCTCGTGATCGCGAGCGGTAGCGCCGCACGCCAGCCGAACAGCGAGGAGGCGGCGAGGCAGCCCACCGCGCTGACCGACAGGACGGCGGCGCCTTCGTCCGCCTCGAGGGCGAGCGCCTGCCCCACGCCGACGAGCAGCAGCACCGTCAACAGCCCGAGTAGGTCCTTCGACGTCCAGCTCAGAGCGAGCCCGGCGATACCCGCCGCAACACCCAGCGCACTGACGAGACCGACCGTCATGCTCAGGCGGCGATCGAGCGAGAGGAAGCGCGGCCCGTGCACGGCGTGCGGCCGCGGATGGCGGACTTCGGCGCGCCGCTCGTCCTTGGGCTGCACCTGTGCTGCACCCGCGAGCGGCACGTGATGCTCGGCGTCCTCGGGGACGGCGATCAGGCGCGCGGTGCGGTCCGTCGGAACCAGCAGCGGCTCGGAGCTCGCGTTCAGGACACGGTTACGGCCCTGCAGCTTTGCGCGGTACACAGCGAGGTCGGCCTGATGGATCAGCTCGTTCGCATCGGTGCCGTCTTTTGGATAGCCGGCGACGCCGATCGAGACCGTCGCGCGGATCGGCTCGCTCGAGGTCTCGACGTCGAACGTCCGCTGCGCGACGGCGCGGCGGATGCGCTCCGCGATCTCCATCGCCTGCTCCGGCGGCGTCTCCGGCAGAAGGATCGAAAACTCCTCGCCGCCGAACCGTGCCGGCACGTCGTAGTGGCGAAGCTGCGCGCGGAAGACGTCGGCGATGCCGCGCAGAACCGCGTCGCCCGCGAGGTGGCCGTACGAGTTGTTGATGTCGCGCAGCAGGTCGAGGTCGGCCATGATCAACGACATCGGGCGTTCGAAGCGCTGCGCGCGTCCGATCTCCTCGGACAGTGCCGCTGCGAAGTAGCGGGCGTTGAAGAGGCCCGTCTTCGGATCCACGCGTGCCTCGGCCTGCAGCTGCGGCACGGCGAGCGAGCGGTGCACCAGCACGAGCGGCGCGATGGCGAACGGGATCAGCCAGGGGTTGATCTGCCAGAACGCATAGGTCGCGACGCCGAGCGCCGCAAACACCAGGTCGGTCGTGAAGTGCTCGATCTCGAAGAGCCCGGTCTCGCGCAGGGTATGACCGCGGGCAAAGTGAAGCATGAGCGCGAGCACCGTGTGGTTGATCGCGACGAACACGACGCTGCACACGAGCCCGGCGACGGCCAGGCGAAGGGCGTGGTTGGAGATGAGGTTCCAGCCCATCATGTGATGCGCCAGGAACCACACCGCCATCGAGGCGAGGACGTACATGCAGATGTTGAACGTCTGCAGGTACCAGCGGTAGCGGATCTTCAGCCACTCGGGAATGTGCTGCACGATTCCCATCAGCGCCACGAGCTCGGGCGGCAGCAGGAACGCAGCCGCGATCACGAAGACGATCGCCGCGTGATACGCCTGGTCGTTCGGTGTCTGGACGCGGAAGAGCTGCGACGTCGCCGCGGCAGTGCCGAGGATGAAGAAGGCAAGCCAGTGGTGCGTGTTCTGCAGGCGACCGAGGAAGGGCAGTGTGGCCGCCGCGGTCGCGCCGGCGACGATCAGGAAGTAGATGCGTGCGTTCCGCGGCAGCGGTTCGTTTCGCCCTGAACCGGGCTCGGCGACGACCGGAATGTCGGTTGGTACCGCGCTCAACGCTGGGATCTCTCCTTTTCAACACAGGGCCGCAGGACAGAAAGCCCAAAGCTGAAACTAGGGTCGCCTGGGGGCTGAGGCATCCCCCGATCGGGGAACACTCGATCGGTTCCCCCGAAAGGGGGAGGCGCAGCCTCCCGTCCGCGAAGCGGACCTGTGGAAGGGGGTTTGGGGGGAACCGGGAGGTTCCCCCCAAGCGGAAGACCGGCAGCCTTAGGGATCGAGCGTGCCGTTGAGAACGGCATCGAGCTCGGCCGGGTCGATCGCGCCGCCGTCCGGCACCGCGGTCTCGCCCTCGGCGTTATCCGCCCAGGAGACACTCGCCAGGCTCAGGTCGGCCCAGGAGGCCGCCGCCGTGGCGCCCGAGGCCCACGAGGCCGATGCCCAGCTGGCGTCGCTCCACGAGGCCGAGGCCCACGAGGCGGAGCTCCAAGAGGCGTCAGACCAGGAGGCCGAGTCCCAGGAGGCGCTGGCCCACGACGCGTCCGCCTTGGCGGCCGACGCCCAGCTGGCCGAGTCGAACACCGGGCCGCCCGTGACCGGGTCGGTCGTGAGGTACTTGTTCAGCGCCTTGTTCGCGTTCGGGGGGTTGGAGAACTCGACCGAGCGGCCGGCGTTGACCTCGCCGACGCCCTCCGACATATCCGTCGCCTTCGGGAGTGGCTTGGCGCCGAGCATCAGCGCGCCCTTGACCTGATCCGGCGTGAAGCCCGGATGCTTGCCGAGGACCAGCGCCGCGATGCCGCTGACGATCGGTGCCGCGAACGAGGTTCCCGACAGCTCCATGTAGCCGGTGTCGACGACGTGGTCGGGGCGCTCCGAGTAGAGCGTCGAGGTCACGGGCACGGGCCCGACGATGTAGCGGCCCGGTGCGGCGATCTCCGGCTTCTGGAAGCCGTCGAGCGTGTAGCCGTAGGCCGACCACGGCGCTGCGACGTCGTCGTTCGTGGCGACGGACTTGCCGGTGTCGCTCGCGCCGACGGTGATGACGAAGGGGTCGTTGCCCGGCGCGAACGGCACGCCGCTCGGCCGGTCGGGATAGCCGTAGTTCCCGGCGGCGACCACGACGGTCACGCCGTTGAACCACAGCCGCTCGACCGCCTTGTCCAGGGGGTCGTACATGAAGCTGTTCGCGACCGAGGAGTGCAGCGAGAAGTTCGCGACCTTGATCCCGTACTGCGCCTTGTTGGCCAGGATCCAGTCAGCAGCCGCGATGACGTCGCTCGTCCGCGCCATGCCCTGGTCGTCCATCACGTCGATCGAGACGAGCTTCGCGGTCGGCGCCGCGCCGTCGCGGCCGGAGAGCTTGCCGGCGGCGATACCGGCGACGAACGTTCCGTGGCCGCGACCGTCGCCCGGCGAGTTCCCGGGGAGGGTCGACAGGTTCACGCTCGCGGCGATGCGGCCCGCGAACTCGGGGCGGGTCGTATCGATGCCGGAGTCGACGATGGCGATCGTCGCCGCCGGTGCGCCGTTGTACTTCTGCACGCCGGTCACGTACGGCCACTTCTCGTTGCTGGTGTCCGTGGCGGACGCAACAGAGAGCCGGACGCGCGCGTCGGGCGTGATCGCGCTGACGTGCTTGTCGTTCGCGAGGGCGATGACCTGCGCGCCGCTCAGCGTGACTGCGACGCCGTCGATCGACCGGAAATTCTTGAAGTCCTTCTTCGCCAGGCCGAGGACGTCGGCGACGGCCTTGGCCGCCTGGTTGCCGCCCTTGCCCTGGACGATGACGTCGAAGTTGCCCGCCGCGTTCGACTGCGCCGAAGACAGCAGCGTCGGCGTGACGAAAGCGCTCGGGTCGTCGGCCTTCGAGGGGCTGGCAGACGCACCGAGCGGCACGAGGACAACAAGAGCCAGCGTCGCCAGCAGCGCCGTGCGCCGCTTGCCGCTGCCCCACAGAGCATTCGAGCGCGAGCCTGTTCCGCGCTTGCCGCTGCCCCAGAGCGCACTCGCGCGCACGCCCCGTCGATGGTCTCCGTTCCGCATTCCTCTCCCGCCTCTCTCAATGACCGCAGTTGACACGTCGGAACGTAGAGCGTCCGTGCACCTCGTTCCTCACCCTTCCGGGTCATGAGCGGCAAAGTTCACCCATCCGAGTGACCAGCACCGGGTCGGCTAGCCTCCGTCGCGTCGTGCGCCCGCCTTTTCCGCTTGCAGCCGAGGTCGCGCTCGCGCGTGCGGCGGGACGGCTGTCGCGCTTCGCCGGTGCCGGCGGCGGTACGACGGTGCCGGGAAAACTGCTCTGGAAAATCGATCCGGGCGCCGTCGACCGGCTCGCGGCGCGGCTTCCGCTCGGTTCGGCGCTGATCTCTGCGACGAACGGCAAGACGACCACGGCGGCCATGGCCGCGGAGATCCTGCGCGGACGCGTGCGCCTGGCCCACAACAGCTCCGGAGCCAACCTCGTCTCGGGCGTCGCGTCCACCCTGCTCGACACCCGCGGTGCCGAGCTCGGGCTGTTCGAGGTCGACGAGGCGGCGCTGCCGGAGGTGGCCGCGCGGGTGCGGCCGCGGGCCGTCTGCCTGGGGAATCTCTTTCGCGACCAGCTCGACCGCTACGGCGAGCTCGAGCACGTCGCCGCGCGTTGGCGCGCCGCCGTCGAGGCGCTTCCGGCCGACGCGGCGCTGGTGCTGAACGGCGACGACCCTCAGGTCGGAGAGCTCGCCCGCGATCGCCCGGAGGCCATGGTCTTCGGCGTCGACGACCCCTCCTGCGCACGGCCCTCGCTGCAGCACGCGGCCGACTCGAAGTACTGCGTGCGCTGCGGCACGCCCTACGAGTACGCCGCCGCCTACGTCGGCCACCTCGGCGATTACCGGTGCCCGAACTGCGGTCACGCGCGGCCTGCGCTGGACGTCGCGGCGCGGGCGATTCGGGTCGACGGGCTCGAGTCGGTCGCCTTCCGGCTCGAGACGCCCGACGGGTCGCGCGACGTTCGCCTGCAGGTGCCCGGCCTGTACAACGTGTACAACGCGCTCGCGGCTGCAGCGCTGGCTCGCGCGCTCGGCTCCTCGCTCGACGAGGTCGCTGCAGGGCTCGGTCGCTTCAGCGCCGCCTTCGGCCGCTTCGAGCGGATCGCGGTCGGCGACCGCCGGCTGTTGATGCTGCTGATCAAGAACCCGGCGGGAGCGAACGAAGCGGTCCGCACGATCGTCGACGGCGGCGCGCCCTCCCTCGCGGTCATCGCGCTCAACGACGCGATCGCCGACGGGCGTGACGTCTCGTGGATCTGGGACGTCGACTTCGAGCCGCTCCTCGGCAGCCTCGAGCGCCTCGTCGCAACCGGCGATCGTGCCGCCGAGCTTGCGCTCCGCTTCAAGTACGCCGGCATGAATGCGGACGCGATCGAGGTCGTACCCTCCCTCGAGCAGGCGCTCGACCGCGGCCTCGCGCTGACGCCGGCCGGAGGCGAGCTCGTGGTCCTCCCCACTTACACGTCGATGCTCGCGCTGCGGAAGATCGTCGCGGAGCGAGGTTTCGTGCGTCCCTACTGGGAGCGCGCGGCATGAAGATCGTCGTCGGGCACCTCTATCCGGACTACCTGAACATCTACGCGGACCGCGGCAACATCGCGGTGCTTGCGCGGCGCGCCGCCTGGCGGGGGCACGAGCTCGAGGTCCGCCCCATCTCCGTCGGCGAGCGTCTCGAGCCCGGCGAGCACGATCTGCTCTACGTCGGCGGCGGCCAGGACCGCGAGCAGGCGCTCGTCGCAGAAGATCTCGCCGCGAAAGCCGACAGCGTGCGTGCGGCCGTCGCCCGTGGCGCCGCCGTGCTCGCGGTCTGCGGCGGCTACCAGTTGCTCGGGCGTTCCTATCGCGACTTCCACGGCGAGGATCTGCCCGGCATCGGGCTCTTCCCGCTCGAGACGGTCGCCGGCGAGCGGCGGATGATCGGCGACGTGCTCCTGGAGTGCGAGCTCGAGCCCGGTGTCGTGCGAAGCCTCGCCGGCTTCGAGAACCACGCCGGCCGGACGAAGCTCGATCCGGGCGCCGAACCGCTCGGCCGGGTCGTCGCGGGATTCGGCAACGACGGCGAGAGCGGCTTCGAGGGCTGCCGCGTCGGCCGCGCGGTCGGCACGTACCTGCACGGCCCGCTGCTTCCGCGTAACCCGTGGTTCGCCGACTGGGTGCTCGCGCACGCGCTCGCCCACCGCGGTAGCGAGCCCCCGGCGTTCGAGCCGCTGGCCGACGATCTCGAGCAGGAAGCGCACGCGGTCTCCGCCGCACGTGCGCGCAGCCGCGGCGGCCGGCGTTAGCCGGTCAGCGCCAGCGGACGTCGAAGCGCGAGGAAGCAGGCCGCAAACGCGGCGGCCTCGAAGCCCGCGCGGATACTGCCCTCGACGAGCGAACGCTCGGCAACCGACGTGCCCGCGAGAACCAGCAGCGCAGCACCGCCGCCGATCAGCAGCGGGCGTGCGAGCGGGCCGAGATCGCCGCTGAGCCCTCGTCCGCTGCCGCGGCGTGACACGTGCACCCCGCGGACGCGCATCCACTCGAGGGTGGGAAGCGCCAGCGGCAGCGCGGCGAAACCGGCCGCGCAAATGCACGCGAGCGCCCACCAAGCCGGCACGACGCCCCAGAAGTTGACGGCGTAGAGCGCGCTCCCGAGCGCGGTCGCTGCGCCCGCTGCAAGCGCGACGATTGTCCGGCGCCGTACGAGCGCGACATCTTCCGGGTGGCGCAGCGCGCGCAGGACGGCCAGACAGCCCGCAGCAAACGCGACCTGCGCACCGATGACGAGGGCAAGCGTGGCCGGGCCGACAAGCAAGAGCGAGCGGCCGCTCGTGATGTCGGGGACGGTCGGCTGCACCAGCGCGGGCGCCGTGACCGCGACCGCGACGACAGCAAGGCCGCCGAATGTCCAGAACGCTGCGCGGCGCGTGCTGTGGACGGCGAGGTCGTCCGCAAACTGCTGTGCGAGCTCGTGCGGGTCGCCGAGCTCGGCGGCTGGATCACACGCAAGGTGATCCGCGAACTCCGCCAGGATGCGTTCGCGCTGCCGGCCGCGGATCCCGACGGCCGCGAGCTCACGCGCGAGCTCGGCGATCAAGCGAGGACTCCGTCGACGACGCGGGCGAACGTCCGCCACTCCTGCGTCCTCGCCTCGAGCTCCCGGCGGCCGCTCGCCGTCAGCCGGTACACCCGGCGGCGGCGCCCGTCGGCCTTCGACCAGGCACTCTTCAGCAGGCCCCGCCGCTCCAGGCGGTGGAGCGCCGGGTACACCGTTCCCTCCGGGAGGTCGAGCTCGCCCCCGCTTCGTGCCTTGAGCTCCTCGATGACGGCGTAGCCGTGTAGCGGCCCGGCCGACAGCACGGCGAGCACGACCGGATCGAGATATCCCTTGACGCCGGCGCTCATACCTAGACATCCTATGCCTAGAACATCTAGGTGTCAACGCGCCCAGAGCGCGCCGAGGTACACCGCGGGATCGCCGGGCTGCCAGCGCGAGAGGAAGCGCGCGATCGGCGGGTGCAGCACGATCCCGTCGAGCTCGTTCAGCTCGAACAGGCGATGGCCGCGGACGGCTGCGTCCCTCGACGTGACGGCCTCCAGCGAACGGCCGCCGAGATCGCCGGCGAAGATGATGTGGACGACGTGCTTCGCGGCGAAGCTCTGCGTCGGCGAGATCGAGTCGACGATTGCGACGGGTCCCTCGACGGCGAGCCGCTCGTCGATCCCGATCTCTTCTGCGAGCTCGCGGTACAGGGCGTCGACGAGGCTCTCGCCGGTGTTGACCCCACCGCCCGGCAGCAGCCAGTACTCCTTCCCCGGCTTCTCATGCCGGCAGAGCATGACGCGTCCCTTCCAGCGCAACAGCGCCGAGACGCGGATGCGCGGCTCCACCCCCTTCACGTCCCGGACGAACCGTGTCCGCGCATGCCGCGCTCGGTAGCGGGGAGCTCGTCGACCTCCTCGAGCGTGACGCCGGGCACCTCGAGCACGACGAGTTGCGCGATGCGCATGCCCGCCTCGACCGTGAACTCGTGCTCGTTGTCGGTGTTCAGGAGGATCACCTTCAGCTCGCCGCGGTAGCCGGAATCGATCAGGCCCGGTGAGTTCACGACGGTGATGCCGTGCCGGTCGGCCAAGCCGGAGCGTGGCTGCACGAAGCCCGCAAAGCCTTCCGGAATCGCGACGGCGAGTCCCGTGCCGACGACCGCGCGCTCACCCGGCGAGAGCTCGATGCGCTCGCACGCGGACAGATCGAGCCCCGCATCTCCCTCGTAGGCACGCGCCGGCAGGACCGCATCGGCGCGGAGACGCTGGATCGGCAGCTCGATCAAGCGACGAGGTAGCGCGCGAAGCGGCGCAGCTCTCGGCGTGGTAGCCGCGCGCGGACGAGCACTCCTCCCGGCTGGTCCTCGCGCTCCTCGATCGGCGCGCCCAGCGAATAGAGCTCGGCGAGCTTGCCGCCGTCCGCATACGGCAGGAACAGACGGACCGCCTCGAAGCGGTCGGAAAAGCGATCCGCGATGCGCTCGCGAAGCACGTCGAGACCCTCCCCGGTCCGTGCAGACACCTGCAACGCGTCAGGGAAGAGATTCCCGAGCCGGCGTCGCCGCGATGCGTCGACGGCGTCGATCTTGTTCAGCACGACTTCGAGTGGAAGCTCGTCGGCGCCGATGTCGTGCAGCACGGATGCGACGGCGCGCGTCTGCTCGTCGAGCCGGTCGTCGGGTGCGGACGCATCGACGACGTGCAGCACGAGATCCGCAACGAGGGTCTCCTCGAGCGTCGCCGCGAACCCCTCGACGAGCTGCGTGGGCAGCCGCCTGATGAATCCCACCGTGTCGGTCACGAGGTACGTCCGCCCGTCATGTGCGAACGCCCGCGTTGTCGGGTCCAGGGTCTCGAACAGGCGGTCGTTCACGGAGACCTCGGCGTCGGTGAGGGCGTTCAGGAGTGTCGACTTGCCGACGTTCGTGTACCCGGCGAGGGCGACGGTCGGCGCCTCTGCTCGCTTGCGTTCCTTGCGCCGCACCTCGCGTTGCTTGCTCAGTTCCTTCAGCCGGCGGCGCAGCAGTGTGATGCGGCGCCGCGCGATCCGCCGGTCGGTCTCGAGCTGCGACTCACCGGGGCCGCGCGTGCCGACGCCGCCGCCGAGGCGCTCGAGGTGCTGCCACATGCCGCGCATGCGCGGAAGGTTGTACTCGAGCTGCGCGAGCTCGACCTGGAGCTTGCCCTCGGCGCTGACAGCGTGCTGCGCGAAGATGTCGAGGATCAGCTGCGTGCGGTCGACGACGCGCGCCTGCAAGGAGTCCTCGAGCGTCCGCTGCTGAGCGGGATCGAGCTCGTCGTCGACGAGCAGCACCTCCGCACCCGACTGACGGTAGCTGCGCTTCAGCTCCTCGAGCTTTCCCTTCCCGAGGTAGGTGCGCCGTTCCGGCCGTGGCCGGTGCTGCACGAGCGCGCCGATCGGGTCGACGAGGGCCGTGCGCGCGAGCTCTCGCAGCTCAGCCAGCTCGTCTTCGGAATCGACTCCCTGAGCCAGCACGGCAGCGATGAACCCACGCTCGAGCGTGGGGTCCGGCTGGCGTTGGATCACGAGTGCAATTATGCCCCGCGATGCAGCTCTCCCCCGCCCTCGCGACCACCGGGACCTATCCGTTCGTGAAGCTGGAGCAGGCCAAGCGCAGGCTCGCGGCCGAGGGCGTCGACCTGATCGACTTCGGCAAGGGCGATCCGCGCGAGCCGACCGACCCGATGATCCGGCGCGCGCTCGCAGAGAGCCTGACGGAGATCTCGACCTACCCGCTCGCCGAGGGGCTCCCCGAGCTGCGGGAGGCCGTTGCCGGCTGGTGTGAGCGCCGCTTCGGCGTTCGGCTCGATCCGGACACGGAGATCATCCCGACGTACGGCTCGAAGGAGGCGATCTTCCTCCTCGCTCAGGTGGTCGTCGACCGTGACGGAGAGCGGCCGCTCGTGCTGACGGCCCAGCCCGGCTATCCCGTGCCCGATCGTGGCGCGCTGTTCGCCGGCGCGGAGGTCGAGCAGCTGCCGCTCCAGGAGGCGAACGGGTTTCTGCCGGACCTGGACGCAGTTGCCGACGAGACGTGGACGCGCGCGGCGATCGTCTGGCTCAACTATCCGAACAATCCCACCGGCGCGGTCGCGCCGCTCGAGTTCCTGCTGCGCGCGGCGGAGCTGTCGCGCGAGCACGGCTTCCTGCTCGCGTGCGACGAGGCGTACTCCGAGCTCTGGTTCGATTCCCCGCCGCACTCGGCGCTCGAGGTGCGCGAGCATGGGAACGTCGTCGTCTTCAACACGCTGAGCAAGCGCTCGTCGATGACCGGCTACCGCTCCGGGTTCGCCGCCGCAGACGCGGAGCTGATCGCAGCGCTGAAGCAGTACCGGCCGTCCGTCGGAACGGCGCCGCAGGAGTTCGTGCAGCGCGCATCGGTCGTCGCTTGGAACGACGAGGCGCATGTCGAGCGGACACGCGACGCGTACCGGCGGAAGCGCGAGGCGCTGCTGCCGGCGCTCGAGCGCAAGGGACTGCGCGTCACCGGGAGCTCCGCGACGATGTTCCTCTGGATCGAGTCGCCGTCGGGCGACATCGCCGAGCGGCTGCTCGAGCACGGGCTGATCGTCTCGCCCGGAGCGTTCTTCGGCCCGGCCGGCGAGGGGTACTTCCGCATGGCGCTCGTCCCGACCGAGGACGAGTGCCGGCGTGCAGCCGCGATCCTCGAAGAGGTGCTGTGAACGTCGCTGACATCATCGCCGCGCTCGACCGCGGCGAGGTGCGCGTCGCCGAGCCTGTCGACGGCGAGTGGCGCGTAAACCCCGAGGCGCAGGAGGCGATCCTCGAGTACTTCCGCACGCGGAAGATGGAGCCGCAGGAGATCGGGCCGTTCGAGTACCACGACAAGATCCCGCTGAAGCGCAACTACGACGAGCTCGGCGTGCGCGTCGTTCCGCCGGCCGTCGCGCGCTACGGCGCCTATCTCGCGCCGGGCGTGGTGATGATGCCGAGCTACGTCAACATCGGTGCCTGGGTCGGTCCGCGCACGATGGTCGACACATGGGCGACCGTCGGCTCCGGAGCGCAGATCGGCGCCGACGTACACCTCGCGGGCGGCGTCGGCATCGGCGGCGTCCTCGAGCCGCCGGGGGCACGGCCGGTGATCGTCGAGGACGGCGCCTTCATCGGCTCCCGAGCGATCCTCACCGAAGGCGTGCGGATCGGCGCCGGCGCGGTGCTCGGTCCCAACGTCTCGCTGACGGCGTCGATCCCGGTGATCGACGTGACCGGCCGCGAGCCGGTCGAGCATCGTGGCTACGTGCCGCCGCGCGCGATCGTCGTCCCGGGCACGCGGCCGAAGCAGTTCCCGGCGGGCACGTACAACCTCGCCTGCGCCCTCATCGTCGGCTGGCGCAGCGAGGCGACCGACCTCAAGGTCAGTCTGAACGACGCGCTACGCGAGCTCGACAGCGGGGCCGGTTAGGCGCGCTTCACCGCCGGCGAGCTCGACGAAGAGGTCGCCGCCGGGCATGTGCACAGTGACAGGGCTCGTGCACCAGCCGTTCGCGACGGCCGCCGCGGCGGCGGCGATGGCGCTGGAGCCCGACGCTGTGGTCTCGCCCGCTCCACGTTCCCACACTGCGACAGTGAGGTCGTGCTCGCCGTCGACGCGGACGAGCTGGACGTTCGTACGTTCCGGAAAGCGGGGATGGCTCTCGAGCTGCGGGCCGAGACGGCGAATCTCTGCGGGATCGCGGCGCACGACGGCGTGCGGGTTGCCGACGGACACGGGGGTGAGCTCGATGTCATCCAGCGTCTCGGGCGTTCCCACCTCGACGCGGCCGGCGTCCAACGTGACGTTGTCGCCGTCGACCGTCGCTGTCACGTCGCGCTCGCCGATCCGGAACCGCACCTGCGGCGAGCCCGTCCTGCGCGCGTACCACGCGGCCGCGATGCGGGCGCCGTTGCCGGACATCTCCGCGGTCGAGCCGTCGGGATTCCACACCGTCACCTCGTCGCCTCGGATCTCGAGGACGCCGTCGGTGTCGTGCGCGAGCTCGCGCGCACGGTCGGCCGTCAGCCCGTCAGCCTGCTCGACCAGCAGGTAGACGTTGCCGAGTGCGTGCCACTTCGACGATCTCATCTGCAATCTCTTCCGCCGGCCGGTCCGCGTTGACGCTAACAAGGCCTGTGATGCGCCGCATCCACTTGCGCTGGTACGCCGCATAGCGCCGCGTGCGCACGATCAGCGCGTCAAGGGCGGCTTCGGTCGGCAGCTCGGCGACCTCGCGCAGCCCGAGCGCGTGGATCGCGGTCGCCGAGACATCGGCGGCGAGGGCGGCTCGCGCTTCGTCGGCCACGCCGGCGTCGAACATCGCCCGCGCGCGCAGGTCGATCCGCTCGAGCAGGACGTCTCGCGGAACGTCGAGCCCGAAGACGGTTGTCTGATGCCGCGTCTCGTCGGTCCAGAGCCGGTCGGCGCCTGGAGCGAGTGAGGCGCCCAACTCGGTCAGCTCCAGCGCACGGACCACCCGGCGACGGTCGTTCGCATGCACCTGCGCTGCCGCTGCCGGATCGCGTTCCACCAGCAGCTCGTGCGCGCGCTCGCGCCCGACCCGGTCATACAGCTGTTCCCAGTGCGCGCGCAGCTCCGGGCCGGGCGCCGGCGGCAGGCCGAGGTCGACGAGCGCGGCACGGAGGTAGAGGCCGGTGCCGCCGGCGACGACGGGCGTCTTCCCCGCGCCGAGCAGCTCGTCGATCGACGCGTGCGCAAGGTCGGCGTACTCGGCGACGGAGCCCTCGCGCGAGAGCTCCCACATCCCGACCAGCCGCGTCGGCCGCTGCGGCTGTGCCGTGAGGATCGGCAGGCCGCGGTACGCCTGCATCGAGTCGGCCGACACGACTTCCCCGCCGAGACGATCTGCGACCAGCTCAGCGACGGCCGTCTTGCCCGACGCCGTCGGGCCGAAGATGGCGACGACGCGGCTAGGACACTGCAAGCTTGAAGTCGGCCTCCTGCGGCACCCAGTCGCCGACGAAGTCGGCGGCGTGCTCCGGATGCTCGCGGAACCAGGCGACCGCGCGAGGGATGCCCTCGTCGAGCGGGACGCGCGGCTCCCAGCCGAGCAGGTCGCGCGCCTTGCGGATGTCGGCGACGTAGTGCGTGACCTCGCCCAGGAGCGACGGCGTGAACGAGATCTGCGGTTCGGCGCCGAGCGCCGATGCGATCAGCTCGGCAGCGCGGACGAGCGTGTTGCCGCGGCCGTACGCGAGGTTGATCGTCTCGTTGACGACCGTCCCGGCACCGAGCGCCTCGACCCCGCGCGTCAATCCGTCGACGCAGTCGTCGATGTAGGTGAAGTCGAGCGTCTTCTCGCTGCCGCCGTAGATCGTGATCGGCTCGTCGCGCAGGAGCCGGTGCGTGAACAGCGGGATCACGCGCACCATGCGCGAGAGGTCGTTGTCGTAACGGCCATAGACGTTCGAGAAGCGGAAGACCAGGTAGCGCATCCCGTAGCAGCGCGCATACGAGTAGATCAGTGCCTCGGAAGCGATCTTCGACGCGGAGTACGGGCTCTCGGTGAAGGCGAAGTCCGCCGTGGCCTCCCCGTATTCCTCGAAGCGGTGGACGTCGCCGTACACCTCGCGCGTCGACGAGAACACGAGCGGGAGGTCGTTCGCGCGGCAGTACTCGAGGACGTTGAAGGTCATGATCGCGTTCTCGAGCGCGCGCCGCGGCTCGCGCACGAGCTCGTGCACCTTCGCGTGCGCCGCGAGATGCACGATCACGTCTGCCGGCGGATAGTCGTCGCCGAGGCCGCCGGGGAACGTCAGGTCCTGCAGCAGGTAGCGGAAGTCGTCCGTCCAGCCGTTGACGCGCTTGTCGACGCCGAACACCTCGTGGCCGTCGTTGTGCAGGCGCAGCGCCAGGTTCGTCCCGATCTGCCCGCTCGAGCCGGTGATCAGGACGCGCATCAGGCGGCGACCGGCACGGCCTGCACGCCGCGCAGCGTCGTCGAGGTTGCGTCGTCGATCCGGACGTCGACGAGCTCGCCCGGCACCGCCGTGCCCGCGAAGTTGACCGTCGTGTTGCGGCGGGTGCGCCCTCGCAGCAGCGCCGCGTCGGTACGGCTCGTGCCTTCGACGAGGACCTCTTCGACGCCGCCGACGCGGCAGGCGTTGCGTGCTGCTGCGACGCGTTGGACGACGTCGATCAGCCGCTCGATGCGGTCGCGTTTGATCTCCTCGGGCACCTGCTCGTCGAGCACCGCCGCCTCGGTCCCCGCGCGCGGTGAGTAGACGAACGTGAACGCGCTGTCGAATCCGACTTCCTCCACCACCTCCATGCTCTCGCGAAAGTCGTCCTCGGTCTCGCCCGGGAAGCCGACGATGATGTCGGTGGTCAGCGCGAGATCCGGGATGGCCGCGCGCAGTTCCCCGACGAGACGGAGGTAGCGCTCGCGGTCATAGGTCCGCCGCATCGCCTTCAGGATGCGGGACGAGCCGGACTGCAGTGGGAGGTGTGCGTGCTCGCAGACGGCCTCGCATTCCGCCATCGCCTCGATCACGGGCCGGCGGAAGTCCTTTGGATGCGGGCTCGTGAAGCGGATCCGCTCGATGCCGTCGACGCCGTCGCAGGCGCGCAGGAGCTCGCCGAACTCCGTGTGGATGTCGGGCAGCAGGTCGCGCCCCCACGAGTTGACGTTCTGCCCGAGCAGGGTGATCTCGCGCACGCCCTGCTGCGCGAGCCCTGTGACCTCCGCGATGACGTCGCCGGGACGGCGGCTCACCTCGCGGCCGCGAACCGCCGGCACGATGCAGTAGGAGCACTTCGAGTTGCAGCCCATCGAGATCTGCACCCAGGCCTGATACGCGCGCTCGCGGTGCATCGGCAGCTCGCCGGCGAAGGTGCGGTCGTCGAGGCCGAAGCGGCTGCGCGCGACGGCGTAGCCGCCGGCGCCGAGCCACTCGCCGAGGTGCGGGATCGAGCCGGGACCGAAGGCGACGTCGACGTACGGGTAGAGCTCGAACAGCCGCTCGCGCTGGGCCTCGGCGTAGCAGCCGCCGACGGCGATCACCTTTGCCGGGTCGTGTTGCTTGAGGGCGGCCGCCTGCGCCAGGTGCGCGGCGAACTTCGTGTCGGGCTTCTCGCGGATCGTGCACGTGTTGAAGACGAGGACGTCGGCGTGCTGCTGGCTCTCGGTCTCGCCCAGTCCGAGGTCTTCGAGCATGCCCTTGATCCGCTCGCTGTCGTGAGCGTTCATCTGGCAGCCGAATGTCGTCACGTGGTACCGCCGCACGGGCCAGAATGCTACCCGTGGTCTTCCCGGATTCCGACACCGTCTGGGTGTTTTGCGCGACCTCCTTGGCTCTGCTGCTGATTCCAGGCCCTGCGGTGCTCTATGTGGTCGTTCAGGGAGCGGAGCAGGGACGCCGGGTAGGGCTTGCCTCGGTCGCCGGCATTCATCTGGGCACGCTGGTTCACGTCGCCGCGGCGACGGCCGGGCTCTCGGCGCTGATCGTGGCCTCGGCGGTTGCGTTCAGCGCGGTCAAGTATGTCGGCGCCGTCTACTTGATCTACATCGGCGTGCGGAAGCTGCTCGGCCGCGACGAGCCGAGCCTCGAGCCCCGGCGCGAGCGCGCCTCGTACCGGCGTGCCTTCACGCGCGGCGCCGTCGTCAACGTGCTCAATCCGAAAACGGCGCTCTTCTTCCTCGCACTGCTGCCGCAGTTCGTCGACACGGACCGCGGCGGCGTCTGGTCGCAGGCGCTCGTGCTCGGCCTCGTCTTCGCCGGGCTCGGGCTGGTAACGGATTCTCTGTACGCGCTCGCGGCCGGGACGGTCGGCGGCGTCCTACGACGCCGCCGCCGGGCGATGCGGTACGGCTCCGGCATCGTGTTCGTCGGGCTGGGCGCCGTCGCCGCCGTCGCGAAGCGGCGTTAGCGTCCCGCCGTTCGTGACGTTGCGGGCGACGTCGATCGCGCGGCTCTCGCGAATCACCGTCACCTTCACCTGGCCGGGATACTCGAGCTGGTCCTCGATCTCGCGTGCGATCTCGTGCGAGAGCAGAATGGCGCCGTCGTCGTCGACCTCCCCCGGGCTGACGATCACGCGGATCTCGCGACCGGCCTGCAACGCGTAGACCTTGTCGACGCCGGGCTTCTGCGCGGCGAGCTCCTCGAGCGACGCGAGGCGCTTGATGTAGTGCTCGAGGCTCTCGCCGCGAGCGCCTGGGCGTGATGCGGAGATCGCGTCGGCTGCGATCAGCAGCACGGCCTCGACGGTCTGCGGCTCGACCTCGTAATGGTGTGCCTCGATTGCATGCACCACGTGCTGGGTTTCGCCGTAGCGGCGCGCCAGCTGAGCGGAGATCGATGCGTGCGACCCCTCCACCTCGTGCGTCATCGCCTTGCCGAGGTCGTGCAGGAGGGCGGCGCGCTTCGTCACCTTCACGCTCGCGCCGACCTCGGACGCCATGATCCCCGCGAGGTGCACGACCTCGAGCGTGTGCTTGAGGACGTTCTGGCCGTAGCTCGTGCGGTACCGCAGGCGGCCGAGGATCTTGACGATCTCCTCGTGGAACTCGCCGCAGTTCGCCTCGAACACGGCCTGCTCGCCGGCCTGGCGGATGTGGTCGTCGAGCTCCGCCTTCGACTGGTAGTACATCTCCTCGATCCGGGCCGGGTGGATGCGGCCGTCCTCGATCAGCTTCGTCAGCGTCAGGCGCGCCGTCTCGCGGCGGAGGCCGTCGAACGACGAGAGGACGACGGCATGCGGCGTGTCGTCGATGATGAAGTCGACCCCCGTCAGGTGTTCCAGCGCGCGGATGTTGCGACCCTCGCGGCCGATGA
>JBJMJR010000046.1:0-8891 GCA_045806245.1 Gaiellaceae bacterium
ATCCCCTTGACGATCTCGGTTCCGTCCTCGAGCGCGACGTGCAAATTTTTCAGCTCCAGAAGCGCCAACTTTGTGACATCTCTTTCCGTGGAAGGAAGCGGCCTCGGAGGCCCGCTAGTAGGCCCATCGTACCCAACCCGAGACCGGCTCCGACCAAGCCGCGACGCAGGCGCAGCCACGTCCAGGCCGTGGTCTGGCGCGACTGGGCGTCGAACCGGCCGTGCGCGCCGGGGTCGCCGGGCATCGGCTCGAACAGATTGTCCGGAGAGCTGGTCGGCTTCAGCTCCTCGGTGTGCTGCCCCTTCCAGCCGTTGCGCAGCAGCACCAGGTCGCCGGCGCGCGGGGACAGCTTCTGCCCCCACAAGAGCTTCTGCGCGCCCCAGCCGAGCGGCAGCTCACGGACCGGCTTCTCGCAGCAGTGCAAGACGCCGTCCGCGAACGGCTCGGGCTCGTAGATCGGGGGAACGGGCTGAGGCTGCAGGCCGATCTTCTGGCGCGCGCGGTCGAACTGCGGCGTGTTGATCGCGCCCGGAAGGATGACGGAGACGTCGACGCCGGCGCCCTCCTTCTCGAGCTCGGTGCGGGCGCTCTCGAAGAACGTGCGCAAAGCCGCCTTCGTCGAGCAGTAGGCGGCCTGCAGCGGGATCCCGCGATATGAAAGGGCCGACGCGACCTGGATGAACGTCCCGCGCGAGGCGCGGAGGTGCGGCAGTGCGGCCCAGTAGCCGTACACGCCGCCGAAGAAGTTGACGTCGAAGACACGGCGTAGCTCGTCGTCCTCGAGGCGATGCGCCTCCGCGTAGACGGTGACCATCGCGTTCGCGATGTACGTGTCGATCCGGCCGAACCGTTCGACGGTTGCGTTGACGAGCCGCTCGACCTGCGCGCGGTCCGTGACATCCGTCTCGAGCGCGAGGTCGACATCTGCGGCGTCGAGAGCCTCACGCGTGCGTGCGCCGATGACGACGCGCGCTCCTCGTGCCTTGGCGCGCTCGGCGATCGCCCGCCCGAGGCCGTAAGAGCCTCCGCCGATCACCACGACCTGCTCCGAAAGCGCTTTTTTCCTGGCCATCGGCGTCGTCTTTCCCCCTATTGGCCCTCCAAACCGCTACCCTGAATTCATGCCGAACATCGGGACCGGGGAGATCATCCTTCTGCTTCTGCTGGCGCTGCTGCTCTTCGGCGCCAAGCGTCTCCCGGAGATCGGCCGCTCGATGGGCCGCGGTATGCGCGAGTTCAAGGACTCCGTCAGCGGCAAGGAGCGCGACGACGATCCGGCTGAGCTGCCGTTGCAGACGACCGATACGACCGTCGCGTCGCGCGAGCGCGACACCGTCTAGCTGAAGCAATGACGCGCCTGCCACGGCGCTTGCAGCACGCTGAGGCGACGCTTGCGGCGCCGACGTTCAGGACGCGCGAGTCCCTCGCGCGTCCGTCCGCGCGTGAACTCCGGCTAGCGACGCTCGGGTCGAGACCAATCCACCTATGACGCGGCTTCCACGACGTTTGCAGCACGGAGAAGAAGCGACGCTCGTCGAGCACCTCGACGAGTTGCGCACGCGCATCTTCGTGTGTCTCGGCGCCCTGCTGATCGGTCTGATCGTGGGATACGTCATCCACGACCATCTCATCCACTGGTTGAACCGTCCGCTGCCCGAAGGCCGCGTCGGGCGCCCGATGACGTTCGGCGTCGCCGAGCCGTTCCTGACGTCGTTCAAGATCAGCCTCTACGCCGGCTTCCTGCTCGCACTTCCGGTGATGCTGTGGCAGGCCTGGGCCTTCCTGGCGCCTGCGCTGGAAGAGCGCCATCAACACGAGCTCGTCGGCTACGTGTTGCTCGCAACCATCCTGCTCGCCTGCGGCGTCGCCTTCGGTTACTTCGTCGCTCTGCCGGCGGCGGTGCATTACCTGACGAACTACGACAAGTCGCTTTACGACATCAGGCTCCGCGCGCGCGACTACTACTCCTTCGCGACGATGGTGATGCTCTCGATGGCGGTCGTGTTCGAGCTGCCGATCGTCGTGATCACGCTCGTCCGGCTCGGGATCCTGTCGACGACCCGCCTGCGCCGCGAGCGGCGTGTTGGCTACTTCGTCGTCGCGTGCATAGCGGTCGCGTTGCCGGGCATCGACCCGGTGACGACGACGATCGAGGCCATCCCGTTGCTGCTGCTGTACGAAGCCTCGATCTGGCTGTCCGTGCTCACCGAGCGGCGTTCGGCCCGCATGGAACCGGCTAGCCTTAGCGAGCCGTGAGCAGGGTCTTTTCCGCCGACTGGGTGCTTCCGATCGAAGGCCCGCCGATCCGCGACGGCGCCGTCGCGGTCGCGGGCGGCCGGATCGAAGCGGTGGGTTCCCGCGACGAGCTCGGCGACGGGACGCATTACGGCGAGGCCGTGCTCCTGCCCGGGTTCGTCAACGCGCATTCCCACATCGAGTACGCCGTCTACGGCGGCTTCGGCGACGGCCTCGGCGACTTCTCCGAGTGGATCACGCTGCACATCGAGCGCAAGGCGCGCATCGGCTGGGACGAGTACGTCGACATCGCGCGCCTCGGTGCGGCCGAGTGCCTCGCGTCGGGCATCACGGCGATCGCCGACTGCAGCTACAGCGGCGCGGCCGCCGTCGCGTGCGCCGACCTCGGCCTGCGCGCAACCGTCTACCTCGAAGTCTTCGGCGCCGACCCGGCGCCGGCCCTGGAGAGCTTCGCGGCGCGGCGCGAGCGCGTCGCCGACTCGTTCTCCGACCTCGTGCGGCCGGGGATCTCGCCGCACGCTCCGTACTCCGTCTCGCTCGAGCTCTACCGCGCCGCCGGCGAGCTCGGCCTGCCGGTCGCGACGCATCTGTCCGAAAGCCCGGCCGAGGTCAGGTACCTGACGACGGGCGAAGGGCCGTGGGGGGCGTACTCGGACCTGCTCGTCGCGCCGCCGCTGACAACGGGCGCGCGGCTGCTGGCCGAGCACGGCCTGCTCGGCCCGGACGTCGTCGCCGCGCACTGCGTGATGCTCGATCCCGAGGAGATCGCCCTGCTCGCCGCGACGCAGACCGGCGTTGCGCACTGCGCGCGCTCGAACGGCGCGCTGGGATGCGGGGTCGCACCGCTTGCCGAGCTGCGTGACGCGTCGGTACGCGTCGGCGTCGGCACCGACAGCCCGGCCTCTGCGCCGTCCTTCGACTTCTTCGAGGAGCTGCGGAGCGTCGTCTTCGCCGCGCGCGCCCGCGCGCAGCGCCCGGACGTGCTCTCCGCCGCGGAGGCGCTTGAGCTCGGAACGCTCGGCTCCGCACGCGCGCTGGGCCTGGAACGGGAGCTCGGCTCCCTCGTGCCGGGCAAGCGCGCCGACCTGGCGGTCGTCTCACTCGAGGACTCGGCGTTCGCGCCGATCGAGGATCCTGCGGCGGCCGTTGTCTTCGGCGGCTCGCCCGACCGCGTGCTTGCGACGATCGTCGACGGGGAACCGCGCTACGAGAGAGGAGGGATGGATTGGCAAGAGCTGACCGCCGCCGCGCACAGCGCGAGGCGCGCCATGCTCGCCGTGCCACCGAGCGCAGACGCAGCTCGGGTCACAGCACCGCGCGCGTAGCAGAGAACACGATGTTCTTCCCACGCCTGCGCAACCAGGCGAAGTGGGCGTTCGTGTTCCTGATCATCGTCTTCGGCGGCGGTTTCATCTTCCTGGGCGTCGGCTCGGGCGGTCTCGATCTCGGGCAGTTGATGCGCGACGCCTTCGGCTCGGGCGGGTCGTCCGCGCCGTCGGTCTCGAAGGCGCAGAAGGAGGTCGCCGCCCGTCCGTTCAACGCGCAGGCGCGGAAGCAGCTGGCGCAGGCCCTGGAGGCCAAGGGACGCACCGACGAGGCGATCTCGGCCTGGCTGCAGTACGGGAAGCTCCGGCCCAAGGACGTCGTGGCGCTGCGGCATCTCGGCGATCTCGAGCTGGGGCAGGCGAACAACGACTTCCAGGACGCCCAGCTGGCGGCGCTGCGGCAAGCCCAGGCGGCCGCAGGCAACCAGTTCCAGCCGTCGTCGGGCAAGCTCGCTCAGGCGCTCGCGAACGACCCGCTGACCGCGGCTGCGACGTCGCAGGCGAGCAGCGCGTACCAGTCGGCGCTGACGAAGTACCAGACCGAGGCCGGCCGGGCGATCTCGACCTATCAGCAGATCACGAAGCTCCAGCCGAAGAACCAGGAGGCGCTGTTCGCCCTTGCGCAGGCGGCCGACACCCTGCACCAGACCACGGTCGCGGTGACCGCCTACCGGCAGCTCCTGAAGCTCGACCTCGACTCGAGCACCAAGGCGCAGATCCGGGCGCGCATCAAGACGTTGCAGGCCGGCGGCCAGGGTTAGACTCCGCGCCGACGGGAAGAGGCGGGGACGATGAACTTCGACATCAAAACGGAACAGCTCGGCGACGACGCCTATGTCATCTCGCTGGCGGGCGAGGTGGACCTGTACACCGCGCCCGAGTTCAAGCAGCAGTTGCTCGAGGTGATCGGTCAGGGCGGCAAGCAGGTCATCGTCGACTTCAGCAACACGACGTTCATCGACTCCACGACGCTCGGCGTGCTCGTCGGCGGCGTCAAGCGGCTGCGCACGAACGAGGGCCAACTCTCGCTCGTCTGCAGCGACCGCAACATCACCAAGATCTTCGAGATCACCGGCCTCGATCGCGTCTTCACCATCTACCCCACCCGCGACGAAGCCGTCTCCAAGCTCAAGGCGGCCAACCAGCCTCCTGCATAGGCTGCGGCTTCTTCCAGCCGCCTTTGGCGCCGTCATCCTGGCGCTGATGCTGGCCGCATGCGGTACGGGCGGCAAGGTCTCCTCGACCGCCGACGTGCAAAACGGCAAGGCGCTGTTCCAGCAGAAGTGCGCCGGCTGTCACGCACTCTCGGCCGTCGGATCGACGGGAGGGATCGGGCCGAACCTCGACGACTCCTTCGCGCAGGCGCGCTCGGAGGGCTACAAGGAGACGGCGATCGCCAACATCGTCCACGACCAGATCCGCTTCCCCGGCCAGTACCCGACCGCGCAGAACGATCCGAACTACCTGAAGGCAAACATGCCGGCCAATCTCGTCAAGGGCCAGGATGCGGACGACGTGGCGGCGTTCGTCGCCGCGAACGCCGGCATGCAGGGCTTCGCCGTGTCGCAGGCGATCAGCGGAACAAACGGCAAGGACATCTTCAAGTCGAAGTGCGCGAGCTGTCACACGCTGAAGGACGCCGGTGCGACCGGGACGATCGGCCCGAACCTCGACCAGCTCAAGCCCTCGTTCGCGATCGCCCAGAACCAGGTCATCCACGGTGGCGGCGTCATGCCGGCGTTCAAGGGTGTGCTGACGGACGCCCAGATCAGAGCCGTGGCGAAGTACGTGTCCGCCAACGCCGGCAAGTAGTGCAGCCCGACATCCAAGTTTTCATCGAGGCCGGCCGAGACCGGCTGCCCGGACTACTCGGGATCGAGATCGACGCAATTGAGGACGGACACGTCCGCATGCGCCTGCCGCTTCGTGCAGAGCTTCTGGCGCCCAACGGTTACCTGCATGCCGGCACGGTCGTCGCGCTCGCCGATTCGGCGTGCGGCTACGGCTGCATCGCGTCGCTGCCCGACGGCGCCACCGGGTTCACGACGATCGAGCTGAAGACGAACTTCCTCGCGACCGCACTCGACGGAACCCTGCACGCTGAGTCACGGCGCATCCACGCCGGCCGCACGACGCAGGTCTGGGACGCGACGGTCAGCGACGAGGACGGCAAGACGCTTGCTCTGTTCCGCTGCACCCAGCTTTTGCTCTACGCAGACTGACCTGCGGTCAGTCTGCGTACGGAAAAGGACAGGTCCCAGGGACAGTCCCTGACCCAGCCGTTCGCTTGATCAATTGTCTTCGCGTTCCAAATCGACAACGACATGGGTGATCGGGACGGCGAAGCGCGCGCGGGCCTTCTCGACGATCCCGCGCTCGAGCCAGTTGGAGCGGCCCTCGGGGTGGGTCGAGATGATGATCTCGTCGGCGCCGAAGGTGCGTAGCGCGTCCTCGATCGCCTGCATCGGATCGCCGTCGCCGACCTCGCCGCGTGCTTCGACTCCCGCTTCGGCCAGCTTCGCCAGGCTCGCCTCGAGCCGCTGCTGCGCCGAGGCCCGCGCATCGTCCTCGTCCGACACCCAGTGCTTCACAGGGGAGTTGAGCGCCGGTGCGACGACGAGCACCTGCTCTTGGACATCGAGGCTCCGCTCGAGGATCGCCGAGCGCAACGTGTGCCCGCCGACGGTCTCGTTCGCAACGACGAGGATGCGCCGCTCGCCTTCGGCGTGCGGCCGCGCCCTCGTCTGCGGGGGACGTTCCTCGCGCCGCGTCCGGAACCACCACACGACGACCGCGACGCTGAGCAGGACGAAGACCGCGACGCCGGCCCACTCGTTGATCAGCGCGGCGATCACGATCGCTCCGAAGTAGACGATGGAGGCGATCAGGAACCGGAAGGCCTCGGCCTCGCTGCGGAGCGGATTGATCACGGCGTCAGAGGAGGTACACGGTCGAGTACACGACGATCCACATGACGTCGACGAAGTGCCAGTAGATCCCGCCGATCTCGACGCCGTGGTGGTGTTCCGGCGAGAAGTGTCCGCGGAAGGCGCGGACCGTCATGAACAGCAGGATCGAGAGGCCGACGAAGACATGCGCGCCGTGGAGGCCCGTGAGGCAGTAGAAGATCGTCCCGAACGCACCGTCGTGCGGCGCAAAGCCGACGCGCGAGTACTCGCGCGCCTGCGTCAGCAGGAAGACGAGCCCCATCAGGAAGGTGAGCAGGAGCCCGGCCTGCAGTCCGGCGCGGTTGCCGCGCTTGATCGACTGTAGTGCCCAGTGCATCGTGAACGACGACGTGACGAGGATCGCCGTGTTGACGCCGGCGACGAACTTCGGGAGCTCGAACGGGTCGGGCGGCCAGGCGATGCCGTTGACGACGCGCACGAAGAAGTACGCGGTGAAGAACGCGCCGAAAAGCATGATCTCCGACGCGATGAACAGCAGCATCCCGAGCACCGACGCGTTGACGCGCGAGCTCTGGTTCGCAATCGGCGGCCCGTGATGGGCTTCCGCGTGAGCCGCCACTAGGCCGGCACCTCACTCTCCGCCATCACGTGCTCGACCGGGAGGTTGGTCTCGCTGCGCAACCGCTCGACGAGATCGCGGCGCAGCCACCCGGACCGCTCGGGGCCGAACGTGGACACCACGATCTCGTCCACGCGCTCCTCGCGCATCGCCTCGAGAGCGGCACTGAACGGATCGGGATGGGCGATCTGCCCGTGGACGTCGAGCCCCTCGCCGCGCAGCTCGGCGACCGCACGGCGTAGCCGGCGGTCGGCGTCGGGATGCGCGCCTTCGCCCGGGTCGCTCTGCGGCGAGACGATCAGGAAGCTCGCAGCGCCACGCTGTGCACGCTCCCGGATCTTGTCGAGCAGCTGACGGCCGAGCACCGTCTCGTTGGCGATCACTAGCACGTTCTGCTGGCCCGACTCGGCCGCGACGTCGACGACGACGTGCTCGACCAAGCGCGTCCCCGCCGCGTCCCGGATCCGGTCGATCGCGTTCTTCCGCAGCCAGCCGGACTTCTGCTGGGGGTGAGTCGCGACCACGATCTCGTCGACCGGCGGCTCGAGCTGCGCGAGCGCATCTCGCACGGCCGTGACGGGATCGCTCTCGACGACGAGGCCGTGAGCGGCGATCTCTTCCTCGCGGAGCATCGAGACGGTCCGGTCGAGGCGCCGCCCCGCGGCTGCCCGGCGGGTGTCCTCGTAGACGACGTAGCCGCGCTCGGGGTGGTTCACCGGAGCGATGACGGTGACGCGCAGGTCGTCGCCTCGATGGCGCTCGACCGCGTCGATCAGCTTGCGCCCCGTGACCGTCTCGTTGGCGACGACGAGCAGGTGCATCACATGCGCTCCTGCGCAGCTCCGGCGGCTTCGGTGCGACAAGAGCGCATGGTCGTTCGGCTGTAACTTGGGCGCGTAGCGCGCATCAGTGCACCTTCACCTCTTCGGGTGCGCGGTCGCCGTTCAGCACGGCATGCCGCGCGCCGGGGACGCCGTACTCGTACGGGCTGCCGACGATCTGGGGGATCTCGTCGAAGTTGAAGACCGGCGGCGGCGAGGTGACCTGCCACTCGAGCGTCAGCGCGCGCCACGGGTTGCTCGGCGCCGGCTCGCCGCGCCGCATGCT
This sequence comes from Gaiellaceae bacterium, assembly GCA_045806245.1. GTDB lineage: Bacteria > Actinomycetota > Thermoleophilia > Gaiellales > Gaiellaceae > 3-1-20CM-4-69-9. The sequence goes on from JBJMJR010000046.1 coordinate 8,217, forward strand.
GACGATCATGTTGTAGAGGAACACGATCGTCGAGGCGCCGAGGAAGAACGAGGCGACCGAGATGAACATGTTCCAGTGCGCAAACTGCGGGGAGTAGTCGGAGACGCGGCGCGGCATCCCTTGTGTCCCGATCAGGTGCATCGGGAAGAAGGTCGCGTTGAAGCCGATGAACGTCAGCCAGAAGTGCAGCTTGCCGAGCGTCTCGTTGTACATCTTCCCGGTCATCTTCGGGAACCAGTAGTAGATGCCGGCGAAGATCGTGAACAGCGAGCCGCCGAACAGCACGTAGTGGATGTGCGCGACGACGAAGTACGTGTCGCTGACGTGGATGTCGATCGGCACGGCGCCGAGGTAGATCCCGGAGAGGCCGCCGATCACGAACATCGAGACGAACCCGGCGGCCCAGAGCATGGGGGTGGCGAAGTTGATCTTGCCCTCCCACATCGTCGCCAGCCAGGAGAAGACCTTGATCCCCGTCGGTATGGCGATCAGCAGCGTCGTGATCATCATCGGCACGCGCAGCCACGGCGCCATGCCCGACACGAACATGTGGTGCGCCCAGACCGAGAAGCCGAGCACGAGGATCGCCATCAGCGACAGCGCCATCAGGCGGTAGCCGAAGATCGGCTTGCGCGACATCGTCGAGATGACCTCGGAGGCGATGCCGAAGCCGGG
>JBJMJR010000047.1:0-24737 GCA_045806245.1 Gaiellaceae bacterium
CGCAAGCGGATATCGCCCGGGAGGGCGATGACAGCCAGACGGGCGAGTTGGTTCAGGAAATCTCCCAATAGGAGGGCGGATGTCCAGCTTCGAAGGAGGAACGTTCGGCGAGATCCCCTCGCCGGTCGAGGGCCAGGAAGAGAGCCCTGTCCTGATGCAGCAAGAAGATCAGCAGCAGCAGCAGGAGGACGAAGGCATCTCCCGCGTGGCGTCATCGAGTCGTGGACGCAAGCGGTCGACTACCAGCCGGTCCCGCAAGAGCGGGACAAGGAAGGCGTCGACGTCGCGAAAGCGTAAGACGACTTCACGCTCGCGTTCGACCGGCGGCACCCGCCGTCGCTCAACGACCTCGTCAACGCGCTCGACGGGTGGCCGCAAGAAGAGCTCGACCGGCGGTCGCAAGAAGAGCACGAGCACGCGCCGCAAGAGCACGACCGGCACGCGCCGCAAGAGCTCGACGGGCGGTCGCAAGAAGAGCACGACGACGCGCCGCAAGAGCTCGACCGGGACGCGCCGCAAGAGCACGACGCGGGCACGGTCCACTGGCACGCGCCGCAAGAGCTCCACCGGCGGTCGCAAGAAGAGCACGACGACGCGCCGCAAGAGCTCGACCGGCACACGCCGCAAGAGCTCGACCGGCACACGCCGCAAGAGCTCGACCGGCACACGCCGCAAGAGCACGACGACGCGCCGCAAGAGCACGACCGCGCGCCGCAGCACGGGCGCGCGCCGTAGCGGCACACGCCGCCGCTCGAGCAGCTAGCTCGTAGCGCACCGACAGTACGAAAAGGCCCCGCCCCGCGGGGTCTTTTCGTTTTGTTTTCCACAGAGCAAGGGCGGGAACCCCAGTTGCAACTACAGGAACGAGGGGGTTTCTAGATGGCTGAGACAGAGCTCCAGGAAAAAGTGGAGGGCGTCGGCGACAAGCTCAACGGCGGCGGCCAGAACGGCGGCTTGACTAAGAAAGTGCTCGTCCCCGCAGCGGCCGGCCTCGGCAGCCTCGCAGCGACGTACGCCGCGCGTAAGGCGACGGACGCTTTGAAGTCAAAGGCGGAAGACAAGGGCGGCGAAGAGGCCGCGAAAATCGGCGGCAAGGCCGCCGACAAGATGAAAGGCGGCGGCGGAGCCATGGCCCTCGCCGGCAAGGCCACCGAGAAGCTGAGCGGCGGCGGGAGCTCCGGGGGGAAGACGCGTCGCCTGCCGATTCAGCGCTGGACGGACGTCGCGGCGCCGATCGACGTCGTGTACGCGCGGTGGACGGAATTCGAGGACTTCCCGAAGTTCATGCATCGCGTCCTGAACGTGGAGAAGGAAGACCGCAACAAGATCTCGTGGCAAGAGAAGATCTGGTTCAGTCGTCGCGAGTGGGAAGGCGAGATCACCGAACGCCGTAAGAACGACCGCATCGCGTGGAAGACGACGAAAGGGACGTCGCATTCAGGCGTGGTCACGTTCCACAAGCTCGACACGAGCCTGACGCGGGTGATGGTCGACATGGACTTCCACCCGAGCGGAATGATCGAGAAGATGGCGTCGGGCCTCCGCTTCGTCAAGCGCGCCGTCGAAGCCGATCTCGCGCGGTTCAAGGCATATGTCGAGATGGGTGAGGCTCGCGGCCTCGAGTACAAGCATGACGCCGAAAGCCAGAACGGCGGGAGCGACCAGCAGGAGCAGGACGAAGAGTCGCAGGAAAGCTGAAAAAACGAGCAGCGCCGGCCTGAGGCCGGCGCTGCTCTTCCTTTCTTAGTGCCGGAACCTACTCGTCGTCGTCAGACGACTTGCTCGCGCGCTCGAACCCGCGGATGAACCGCGGGACGACGTTCTCGCGAACGATCTCCGGCCCGTTCCTGGCCAGGTATTCCCCGGCCTGGCCGGCGGCATCTTCGATCATCGGCAGCAGCGAGTCACGCGCGGAGCTCCAGGCGGAGCTCGCCATGGAGGAGACAACGGAACCGTCTCCACCGCCGCTCTGGCGGCGGCTGCCGCTCTCCTCGCCGCTGTCCGACGAACTGTCCTGGGACAACGCTTTTTTGGCCGCGAGTGCCGTCGCGCCGGTCGCCGCCGCGAGTGCTGCGGCACGCACGACGGTGCGACGCGCGTCGTGCCCGTTCTGCTGGCGTTCTTCCTGCTGGGTTCCTTCGTTGGCCATGTCTAACTCCGACTGGTTGCTTTGGATGCCGACTTCTCGCCGTTCGAACTGCTCGAGCCGCTCGAGCTTCGCGATCGCGCGCCGCTCTTGACGCGGTCGAGCCCTTCCATGAGCGTCTCGTTGAGGCCGTTGAAGGTCTCGGCGACGCCGTCAGCCTGCTCTCCCAGCTCGTCCGCAAGCGCGACGATCTTCTGGAAGTCGACGTTGCCGTTACCCAACTCGGAGCGAAGCTCGCCGATCAGATCCTCGAGCTTGCCCGTCAGTTGCTCTGTGTCTTTCAGTGAAGCCATAGACCCTCCTTGCGTGCTAGGACCGCTTCGCCCCGTCCTTCCCGGCGAGGGGATCCGGAAACTCCGCGTCGCGGGTGTCAGAGCAGGTCGCCGAGCGGCCCCAGATTGAGGTTCAGATCCTCGTCGCGGAGGCCGAAGTGCTCCTTCAGCTCCTGCATGCGCTGCTCGAGTTTCATGAACGTCTCCCCCAGCCTCTCGACCTGCTCGTCCGTCAGGGTGTCGTTCTCCATCCGCCGCAGCGCCTGTCTCTCCATCAGCTGGCGCAGCAGGTCAACAAGCGTGAGTACGAGCTGGGCGAGGCCCTTCTCGACCTGCTCGGGATCGGCGTTGATCCGGCTTGGCAGCGCCGTGGCGATGCGCTCGAGCCGGTCGAGGTCGTCGGGCGGAAGGCTCACGTGTCGTCCGCCTCCAGCAACGCGAAGCTGTACGGGGGCCACGGCCCCGTCGGCACGACCGTGACGCCCGAAAGCCGGCGCTCGACGTCCTGCAACGTCGCGTAAAAGCCGTCCAGGTCGCCGCGGGGGACCAGGTATGCCGCCGTCAGCAGGACATCGCGTCGCGCAAGCACGTTCGAGGTGCTTTCGCGCGCGACAGTGGCAAGCGAGCGCTGCAACGTGTCTGCAACCTGCCCGGCCCGAGCGACCTCGTCGAGGCGGCCCCGCATGTATTCGCTGCCCGAGGCGGCCTGGGGCCGCTCGTCGTCGACGGCGGGTAACACACGGACTCCGAGCTCGACGCAACCGTCGACGCGGTCGAGCGCCGCGAGGATGCTGTCTCGACGCTCGACGAGGATGCGGGCGACGTCGGCGTCAGCGGAGAGCTCGCCCGCGAACCGGGCCGGCAGCACGCTCCCGTTCGCCGCCGCGACGGCCTCGACGACGCGCGCATGCGCGAGGATCGCCGTTTCGCTCGCGGCCGTCCCGGCGTTCTTGTCGCTCACCACTGCGTCGACCTCGTCACGGGCGAGAAGCGCCCGTAGCGGCCCGTCGTCGATGCCGAGCACCTCGGGAACGGAAGCGGGATGGCGGACGAGCGCATAGACGTGCAGCATCTCGCGGCTATTCGGCGTCGAGTTGCTCCATCGTGCTGACCGACGCGAGCAGGAGGCGGAGCCCGACGTAGACGAGGTCCACGCCGGCGACCGAAAGCGTGATGTCGCCCGTCAACGCCACCCCCTTGTTGAGAACGCGGTCGACGAGCTCGATCAGCGTGACCTGCTGCTGCAGCGATGGAGACGCGGAGCTCATTCCTCAGGTTCCTCGCCCGCGAAGTTGTACGGCGGCCACGGGCCGGTCAGCTCGTATGTCACCCCGTCGGCACCGAACCGCTCCTCGAGCTCAGACACGGCTTGGCGCAGCGCTCGCTCGCGCCCCGCAGCAACCAGATACGCGCCGTTGAGGATCATCTCGCCCCCGGCGACCTCCGGCGCCTGCACCGGGTTCGCGCGCGCATCGACCGCGGCCGCCGCCAACCGCTCGTGGCTCGCCTCCGCGCACGACCCGGCGAAAGCGCGAACCTCCTCGTCGAGCTCCCGCTCGAGGCGCCGGCGCAACATGTATGCACGACCGCCGCTCTCGTCTGCGTCGACGCCGCGAGACGCAGACAGTCGCGCCCGCAACGCTTGCGCGTCGAGAAGTGCTTTCACACCCAGCTCGAGCAACCCCTCGAGGCGGCCGAGCCGCACTGCGAAATCGTGCCGCTCGCCCAACATGGCGCGCACGTCTTCCTCGCCGCGGTAAATCGCGCCGAACCGCAGCGGCAGGACGGTCGCCTTGCCCACGGCGGCCGACAACACGCGGTTGTGCGCCGCAACCTTCTGCTCGAGCCAGGCGACGTCCTTCAGGTTCTGCTCGAGCGCATCGGTGTCGAACTCGGCGAGCGGCACGAAGCTCGCGATCGCCGCAACGCCCTCCGCGTCCACCAACCGGACGGCTGCAGCGTCCATGCCCGTTACACCCGCGAAGATCGCACCCGACGTACCGCTGGGAACGATGCCGTAGACGTAGACCGCGTCAGCCGCCGTCATCGGAGCGGGAATCGCCGTCGATGCCGGCGGCACGCTCCAGTCGCTTCAGCCTGTCCTCGAGTCCGCCCTGCTCTTTCCCGCGGCTGAGGAACGGATCTCCATCCCACCAATCGATGCCCATCTCCCGTGCTTTGTCGGCCGACGCGACGAGCAGGCGCAGCCTGATCGTCAACAATTCGATGTCGAGAAGGTTTACCTGAATGTCGCCTGCGATGACGATGCCCTTGTCGAGCACGCGCTCGAGCACGTCGGCCAACTGTCCCGATTGGCCGCCGCCGCTCTGACGTAGGAGCTCGCCGGGTCTCCGCGCCGGCGTGCTCATCGCCCGTCTTCCGCCTGGGAGCGGCGATAGCGCCGGAGTTCCTGCAGGCTGATCAGATTGCCTTCTGCGTCGAGCACAACCGTGTACGACGCGAGGACGTCGGTCGACTCCGGCACGCGCCGCATCTGCACGACCTCGACGTTGACGCGCCAATTCCCGTTGTCGCGGCCGATGCCGGAGACGCCCTCGGCCGGACTGCCGAGCACGCTCTCGACATGTTCCTTCGCACGGGCGATCATCGCCGCGACGTCAGCGGTCGACGCGCCGTCCTCGCCGGAGGCCTCCCGCTCGGCCGACTCCACGGGAGGGTCGCCGCCCTGCTGCACCTCAGCTTCGGGGCCGGTGTCCTCCTCGGGGTCTTCCTCTTGCTCAGCTTCTGCTGTCGGTGTGCGGCCCGGGCGCTCGTCTTGTTCGGCCTCTTCCCGGTCGTCGTCGGCGTTGTGCTCGTCCTTCGCACCTTGCCGGTGCTTGTCGACTGCGGCCTTCGCAGCGCCGGCAAGCGCACCCGCGACGGCAGCTGTGAACGCGGCCGTTACGGCACGCTTCAAGTCGACCGGCGACCCGTTGTCGTCGCTTTTCTGGTCCGCGTCGTCCACGTCCGGCCGCCGTCCTGCGCGCGCGTCGGCGCGCTGTCGCTGCCGTTGCTCACGTACCTCCGCCATCACCAACCTCCCGGGGTCAGGCGCCTCATCAGCGCGTCCTCGAGCAGCTCGTACTCGTCGCTGGTGATTTCTCCCCGCTCGAACCGGGCCTCCGCGTCGAGCAGTTGCGCCTCGATGTTCCGCGGGTCGTCAACCTCACGCTCGGCCTCCTCGAGCAGGCGCTCTGCCACCCACATCGTCCCGCGAACGGGAGCGAGCGGAAGCGTGAGGAGTCCGGTGAGCAATCCCATGCCGACTCGACCTCACGTTGCCGTCGCCGACGCGGCGAAGGCCGTCGGCGGCAGCGGCCCGATCACCTCGAGCCGCGCCACCGGCTGAAGCTTGGCGGCCAGCTCTTCGAGTTTGCTGTCGAAGCGGTCGACCCGTTTCCGATCCACCAGGAACGAGCCCTTGAGCGCGTCGTATTCGCCTGGATCGTCGAGCGCCACGTCTTCTACCGTGCCGGAGACGGCGGCCAGAATAGCGTCAGCATCTTGGCGGCGGGACTCCTCGACCAGTCCCGCGACGAGCTCGCCGAGCCGAACGCGCTGGTAATAACCGGCGTCGCCGAGCTTGCCGCTCTCCTCGCGCAACTTCGCGACCTCAGGGTTACCGCTGATCAGCCGGCGAAGTAGCTCGTTCTCGTCGTACACCGCCTTGACGTTCAGCTGCACCATCCCGTCGAGTCGCGCCAATGCCGCCTGCAGCGGGTCGCGCCGTCCCGAGAGCAGGGCCTCCTCGACGTCCGCTTCCGAGACGAGCACGGTCCCGAACGCGCACGGCACGACCGTCGTCTCGGCGAAGGCCTCCTCGAGAACGTGCAGGTGCCTCTGCAGGTCCCGGCGCTTGACGCGAAACTCGCCGGGCAGCCGGCTGACGATGGCCGCCAGGCCGTCCCGCTCGAGGAGCTCGACCGTCGCGCCCGCGACTCCCTCCGCCGAGACGGCCGGAAGCTCGTCTGCGCGCACGACGCCGTAGACATAGACGCCCGTCGAGGTCATCGAAGCGGCCATCTAGCGGGAGCGCTCCTTGTCAGACGAGCCGAGCCCGGGGATCTTCTCCTTCGCGCCCTCGAGGACGCCCTCGCTCTTTTGCTTGGCACTCGAACCGCCGTTGCGGAGCTCGTCGATACCGGCGGTCTCGGTCTGGTTCAGATCGAGCCGGTTGACGGCCTCCGCGAAGCGGAGATACGTGTCGACGCTCGCAATCACGATCCGGGCGTCGATGGTGAGCACCTCGATACCGATGACGGACACGCGCACATACGCATCGATGACCAACCCCTTGTCGAGGATGACGTCCAGCACTTCCGCCAACCCCGAGGGGCTCGGCGCCCGCTGCAGATAGTTGGAGGCTGTCCCTTGAGTCGCTATTGCCATCTCCTGCTCACCTCCCTGCCCGCTGCTGGCGACGCTCGGCGCGCTGCTTGCGGTGGTTCTCGAGCTCGGCCGAATCGATCGTTCGGCCGCCGCCGCCGCCGTTGGAAACCGTGCCTACCGTCGAGCTGAGCTTCGAGCGCAGATCGTCGGCCAGATCGCCGATCCCGACGTCACCAAGGCTCGGTAGTGCATCGCGAAGCTTTTCCGTGCGCGAGAGCGCCAGTCCGGCTCCGGCTCCCACGAGACTCACGGCTCCCGGCACCAGGAACTTCCGCCAACTTTCGTTCAGTCGCTCTTTTTTTGCCATGTTGTTCCTCCCTCGTTCACCGCTCTCGAAGAAAACGCGCCAACGTGCTTCCGAGATACCAGGCCGAGAACACAAGGAAGCCAAGACCGAACCAGCTGCGCAGCTCGTCGTGTTCGATCGGCGTGACCTTCGTCAGTGGCCGCGACGCTGCGTCTGCGACCGGCTGGCGCCAACCTTTCAAGCCGACCTCGCCGAGCCGGCGCGCCTCCTCAGGTGCGAGCCTAGGGGCCATCCTCGTCCCCGCCGCTCGAGCCGACGCGATCGGCAAGCATCTTCGCGGCCGCAGCCGCACCGGCTGCAGCGGCGCCGGCCGCAAGTCCCTTGAGCGCGGTGCGCACCGCCGGGGAGTCCGGCTCGACCTCCTCTTCGACGCCTTCCACCGCGCCTTCCGTCATGCGCTTGGCGCCCTCCTCCTGGAGCTCCGGAAGACCCGCAAGCTCGGTCTCGTTCAGGTCTAGCCGGTTGACGGCCTCGGCGAAGCGCAGATAGGTGTCCACGCTCGCGATCACGATCCGGGCGTCGATGGTGAGCACCTCGATGCCGATGACCGAGACGCGCACGTACGCGTCGATGACCAAACCCTTGTCGAGAATGACGTCCAGCACTTCGGCCAACCCCGACGGGCTCGGCGCTCGTTGCAGGTAATTCGACGCTGTTCCGTTCGTCGCTATGGCCACGCCCCCCATGTATCCAACTCTCCGCTCGCTAACCCTCGCGTTTCAGAGGCTTGTGTGGCGGTAAAACGGATGCGGCTACCTATCCCGAACAATGGGGGACAATCGTGGCAGATAATGACGAAGGAATGAACGAGGAAAACGGCGGCAACGAAGACGAGGGAATGTCGACGACTCAGAAGGTCGTTGCCGGCGCGGCGCTCGGCGTCGCGGTTCCGGCGGCAGTCGGCGTTGCCAAGAAGTTCTTGGGAAACGGCGACGACGAGGGCGACGACGACTCGTCGGAAGCGAACGAGCAGAGCTCGACGAGTCGCGCGCGCTCGGCCTCGACTCGCGGGCGATCCTCGGGCGGCAGGCGTTCCGGTTCCACAGGTGGATCGCGCAAGCGTAAGAGCACTTCACGCTCGCGTTCGTCGGGCGGCGGCCGCCGTGGCTCGACGACCTCGAAGTCGGGGTCGACCGGCAGTCGCAAGAAGAGCTCGACCGGCACGCGCCGCAAGAGCTCGAGCAGCGGCCGCAAGAAGAGCACGACGACGCGCCGCAAGAGCTCGACCGGGACGCGTCGCAAGAGCACGAGCGGCGGTCGCAAGAAGAGCACGACCGGCACGCGCCGCAAAAGCTCGTCCTGCACGCGCCGCAAGAGCACGACCGGCACGCGCCGGAAAAGCTCGAGCGCCGGTCGCAAGAAGAGCACGACGACGCGCCGCAAGAGCTCGACCGGCACGCGCCGCAAAAGCACGACGCGGGCTCGCTCGACCGGTACCCGCCGCAAGAGCACGAGCGGCGGTCGCAAGAAGAGTACGACCGGCACGCGCCGCAAAAGCTCGACCGGCACGCGCCGCAAGAGCTCCACGGGTACGCGCCGCAAGAGCTCGACCGGCGGTCGCAAGAAGAGCACGACGACGCGCCGCAAGAGCTCCACGGGCACGCGCCGCAAGAGCTCGACCGGCGGCCGCACGACTGCACGCCGGGCAACCGGCACGACGCGCCGGCGCACGACTCGTCGCAAGTAGAAGCTGAAAGGGCCCCGCCTTCGCGGGGCCCTTTCGTGTTTTTAAGGGCGCGCCAGCGTGATCGGCGGGCTCGAGAACGTCTCCCAGTCGGCCGGATTGCTTGCGTTGCCCAGGGCCTTGAGGACGCTCAGCTTGAGGATGTACGTCCCGTTCGGGACGACCTTGCGGTGGTCGCCGTTGCCGCCGCCGTTGTCCTGCGAGCGGGTGCCGTCCCAGTCGAACTCGAAGAAGCTCGTAGCCACCGAGTTGCGCGGCAGGTAGTCGAGCTGCGTCGCATAGTTGAACACCGGATGGACCGGTGAGCCGTCCACGTTGTAAATCCGGACGGCGAGCTTCCGCACCTGGTGGTTGAGGTGGTAGAGCACGATCGGGATGTCACTCCCCTGGAGCGTGAACGACGCGCCTGCAGCGCCGAGGCGCTGGATGCCGCTCCCGACACAGTCGGAAGCCGTTGCAGCGAGCTTGAAGACCGCGGGCAGGCCGCAGCCGGCGCTCGTCAGGACCGGCAGCGACTGGTAGTCGCCCTTGAAGCCGACGTACGGAACGCGCAGCGTCGTGCCGCCCCCGCGCGGTGTCAGGACGACGTAGCCGCCGTACAGGCTCTTGTCCCGCCACGCGCCAGCCGCGATGTCGACCGCGACGTTCGCAGTCGAGCCGGGCGCAACCGTGATGCTCGGCGCACTGAACGTCGCCGTGTCGGCGCCCCCCAGATACGAGAAGTTGAACGGGTACACGGCGCCCGCGGTCGTCGACGGCCCGGTCCCGATCGTGCTCACCTGGGACAGGTCGTACGTGACCGGCGTCGAGCCGGCGTTCGTGACCGTCAACTGCGCCGAACCGCCGTTGCCCTCGCCGAGCGAGAACTTCGCCGGCGTGACCCAGGCCGGCGTCTGGACGGCCGGAACGATCTGCGCGAGCCCGGCTCCCTGGCGCCAGGTCGGTTCGAGCCCGGCAGTCGGGGCGATGTTCAACCCCTTCGGCAGCGCGGTGTTCATCAGCAGCGTCTGCACCTGGGCCGGCGCGATGTTCATGTGCTTCGCCTGCAGGATCAGCGCCGCCAGGCCGGCGACATGCGGCGCCGCCATCGACGTCCCGCTGATGCTGTTGTGGCCGCCGTACTGCTGATGCGGCCACGTCGAGTAGATCTGGCCGCCGGGAGCGCCGATGTCAGGCTTCAGCTGGAGCTCCGCGTCGGTGCCGAACGAGCTGAAATCCGAGCTGACGCCTGCCGTCGCCAGCGGTGCCTCGATCGTCTGGTCCGTCCACGTCAGCGCGTGTGCACTGGCGCGGCCCGCGAAGATCGCCGCGCCGTCGCCGGCGGTGATCGCCGCGACCGGGATCAAGACCGGCTCGGCACCTGACGGCGCCGGCGCAACCGACGGATTGAGGGCGCCCGCCTGGTTGTTGTACAGCACGACGCCCACGGCACCCGCGTGCTGCGCAGTGAGTGCCTTGTTGTAGAAGCCGCACGTGCCACGACGGATGAATGCGATCTCACCGTCCAGCGAATGCGCCGGGAGCGCGGTGCAGCCGTCGTTCCCCACGGCCGGGCTGCCGGTGAAGACGAAGTCGCCGCTCCCCGAGGTCGGCACCGAGGCAAGCGAGCCTCCGGCGCGGTTGTAGCCATAGGAGTGATCCGCGATGGTGAACGACGGGAGCGTCGCCTTGGTGTTGTCGAACGACGCCACGCCGATCACCTTGCGACCGACGCCGGGTGAGCCCGCTGACCAAAGCTGGCCCCCGTTGGCGCCGCTGTTGCCGATCGATGCGACGACGACCATGCCGGCGTCGACGAGGTTGTCTGCCGCTACTGCCTCGGGCGACTCCGGCCAGTTGCCGAAGGCCGAGCCGATGCTGATGTTGAGGACGTCGGCGTGATCTGCCAGCGCCAGCTCCATCGCGTGGATCATCACGTCCGTGTCCGTCGAGCCGTTGCAGCCGAAGACGCGATACGCGAGCAGCTTCGCGCCGGGTGCAACGCCGACGACCTGGCCCGCGCCGTGACCGTCAGCCGCGGCGATGCCGGCGACGTGCGTGCCGTGACCTGCATCGGAGGCGCCGGCGCCGAGGACTTCCGCGCGGTCGGAGACGCTGGGGTCGCACGGCAGCGGATCGCCGTCCGGATGCGGCACCGGCTGGAACGCCGGGCCTGGAGAGTCGTTGTAGGAGTCGCCGACGAGGTCGGAGCCGCCGCGAACCTTGCAGCTCGGCCCGAAGCAGCCACCGAACTCGGGGAGCGTGTAGTCGAGCCCGCTGTCCATGATCGCGATCGTCACGCCCGAGCCGTCGAGACCGAGCTCCTCGTGCGCGATGTCCGCGCCGGTCAGCCCGACCGCATTCTCGAGGTCGATGTCGGCTCCCCCGCTGCCTTCCGACTGGAAGTCCGGCAACGAAACGGTGTGCACGGGGTAGACCGCCTTGACGCCCGGGATGGAGCCGAGCGCGGCAACCTGCGACGGCGCAACCGAGACGGAGATGCCGTTCCAGAGCGAGTCGTACGAGTAGCGCTCGGTGTACTTGACGCCGTCGGCGGCAGCACTGGCCTTGAACGCGTCACGCTCGGCCTTCAGCTTGGCCTTGCTTGTGCCCTTGACCGCCGGTGGGCTCGCGAGCTCCACGAACCACGCCGACGCGGTCTCGTTGGCCGAGCCGCCGATCGCATTGGCAGCAGGCGCGTCCCCTGCGAGCGCAGGGGCAACGGCAAGGCCGGCGACACACAGCGACGCCAACGCCAGCCGCAGACTCGTCTTCAGCATCCTCTCCCTTTCAGTTTTTCCGCGTGGTGTCAGAGAACCAGCCGAGACCCCCCTCGCTGGATCGCATCGTTTGCGATATCCAAGAGGCTGTCAAGGGTGAAACAGCAGGTTTGGCGCCAGAAAACTGACGGAAACTGATAGGTGAGATGCTTGGGTTAGGCGCAGTCGGCGCAGGCGCCGCTGAGCACGACCTCGTGCTCGTCGACCGAGTACCCGAGTCCACCTGAGACTCGATCGATGACCCGCTCGAGTTGGGGATCCGCGAACGCCTCGACCTTGCCGCAGTCGCGACAGACGACGTGATGGTGATGCTCTCCGCTCGTCGGCGCCGGCTCGTAGCGTGCGATGCCGTCCCCAGCGTCGACACGCTTCACAAGCCGTAGGTCGACAAGCGCGTCGAGCGCACGGTAGACCGATGCGATCCCGACGGGGCGTCGCGCCTTGCGAAGCCCGTCGAAGATCTCTTGGGCAGTGAGGCAGCAACTCTGGCGTCCCAGGAGGTCGACGACTGCGCGGCGCGCGCCACCGCGGCGGTAGCCGGCCTGATTCAGGGTCTCGAACGCGTCGTTCGACCACGACATGGCCCGGAGTATAGTCCCAGATCGTGATTGCAAGAATCGTTCTCATTCTCATGATCCTTGCGCTGACCGGCTGCGGCTCGAGCGCCGGCGACAAGGATGCGGTCGTCGCCGCGTTCTATCCACTCGCCTACGCGGCACAGATGTTGTCGCCGTCCGCGAAGGTCGAGAACCTGACTCCCCCGGGTGCCGAGCCGCATGACTTCGAGTTAGCACCGCGAGCGGTCGCCCGAATCGAGACGGCCGCCGTCGTCGTCTACCTCAGCCACGGCTTCCAGCCCGCCGTCTCGGACGCCGTGAAGAGTGCGAGCGGCACCAAGGTCGACATCCTCCAGGGGCTTCGCCTGCGGTCGGCGAAGGGGCAGGAAGCAGGACTCACTGCCGATCCGCACGTTTGGCTCGATCCCGTGCTCTTCCAGCAGATCGTCCGTCACATTGCAGCGGCGCTGCCGCGACCCGTGCACACGGCGCAGCTCACCGCGGAGCTGCGTGCATTGGACCGCGACTACCGGAAGGGTCTCGCCCACTGCGCGCGCAACGACATCGTCACGAGCCACGCCGCGTTCGGCTACCTCGCGCGACGCTACGGCCTACACCAGGTTGCGATCACGGGACTGACGCCCGAGTCGGAGCCGACGCCCAAGCAGCTCGCGCACGTGATTGAGCTCGTCCGTCAGACGCATGCAACGACGGTCTTCTTCGAACGGCTCGTCTCGCCTCGCCTCGCCGAGACCGTCGCCCGCGAGGTCGGCGCCCGCACGGCCGTGCTCGACCCGATCGAGGGCCTGACGCCCTCCGAGCAGCACCGGGGCAAGACGTATCTCACGCTCATGCGCGAGAACCTCGCCGCGCTCCGAAAGGCACTCGCGTGTCGCTAGCTCTTCGGCTCGAGCACGTCTCCTTCGCGTATGGACACGGCCCCCTCGTGCTGAGGGACGTCGACCTCACCGTCGACACGGGTGAGTTTCTCGCGATCGCCGGGCCAAACGGTGGCGGCAAGACGACCTTGCTCCGGCTCGTGCTCGGGCTCGAGGAGCCGACCGCTGGGCGCGTCGAGGTCAGCGCCGGCAGGCTCGCGTACCTGCCGCAGCGCGCGCAAGCCGGCGTCGACTCGCCGCTGACCGTCGAGGAGCTCGTCGCCGCTGGACGCGCCCCTCGGACTCGTCTCCTCGGGCCGCTGCGTCGCGCCGATCACGAGGCGGTACGTGACGCAATGGAACGGGTGGGCCTCGCCGACTTCGCGCGCCGCCGGCTGACGACCTTGTCCGGTGGCCAGCAGCAACGCGCGTTCATCGCGAAGGCCCTCGCCGCCGACCCGGAGCTGCTCGTCCTCGACGAGCCGACCACTGGAGTCGATGTCGAGGCCCAGGAGTCCCTCGCCTCGCTGCTCGAGCAACTGCACCGCGAACTGGACGTGACCGTCCTCTACGTCTCGCACGAGTTCGGCGCGGTCGAGCGCTTCGTGGAGCGAATCGTGCTCGTGCGCGGCGCGATCGTCTTCGATGGGCCACCGTCCAAGCTGCCGGATGTGTGGCACGACCCGTCGCACACCCATGCTTGACCTGGAATTCATGCGGCTCGCCTTCGGCGCGGGCATCATCGTCGGGCTGCTCGCGCCGGCAGTCGGCTTCTTCCTCGTCCAGCGGCGATTGAGCCTGATCGGCGACGGAATCGGCCATGTCGCGTTCGCCGGCGTAGCACTCGGCTATCTACTCGACCTGCCGCTCGTGCTGACTGCGCTCGTCGTCTCGGTTGGTGGCGCGCTCTCGATCGAGGCGCTCCGCGCACGCAAGACGACCGCCGGCGACCAAGCACTTGCGCTCATCTTCTACACCGGCATCGCGGGCGGTGTCGTGCTCGTCTCCGCCGCCGGCGCGCTCAACGTGAACCTGTTCCAATTCCTCTTCGGCTCGATCCTGACCGTCACGCGCGGCGACCTCGCCGTCATCGCCGCGCTCGGCGCGGGCGCACTCGCCCTGATCGCGCTGCTGTATCGGCCGCTCGTCGCCGTCGTCGTGGACGAAGAAGGCGCGCGCGTCGCCGGGCTCCCCGTCCGGCTGCTCAACGCGCTCACCGCCGCGCTCGCAGCAATCACGATCGCCGTCTCGATGCGCGTCGTCGGGATCCTGCTGATTGCCGCCCTGATGGTTCTGCCTGTGATCGCAGCCGGGCGGATCGGCTGGAGCATGCGCTCGACACTGCTCCTGTCGATGGGCATCGGCCTCGGCGCAGTCCTGGTCGGGATCACGACCTCCTACTACGCCAACCTGCCCCCGGGTGGAACAACCGTGCTCGTCGCCGCTGCGGCCGTGCTCGTGACCGATCCGATCGCCGCGCTGCGACGTTAGCTAGTGCACGTGAGCTGCGGCGCCCATCCCGAGTTGCTTGTCGCTCATCCGCGGCGCGAGCAGCGCCGCGAGCGCCGTCGTTATCGGCATTGAGAGGTTCAGGCCGATCGAACCGACGAGTGCTGCGATCACGGCATCCGCTACCGCTTCCCCGTTCACGGCATCAGCGAACGACGTGCCACCTACGCTGAAGATCAAGAGCACCGGCAGAGCTGCTCCTGCGTACGCAAAAACGAGCGTGGCGACGGTGGCCGAGATGTGGTCATGGCCCCCAGCCACTCGCTGCATGCTGACAAGAGGACAAGACGGACCCATCTCGTCCCTGATCCTGTGTCCGGCGCCCTGCCACGAATCCCTGGCATGCGAGCGAGAAGAGCAACTGTCGCCAATCGTTGCGCCTGTTACGACCTGGGCGTAGGGTCATGCAGCAGCCTAAGCGCAAAACCATCGCGGGAGGACCAAAATCAAGGCGCAGCTTTTTGATCGATGGCGGAAGCGAACGTGGGCGAAGTTCATTTGGGCAGCCGTGACTGTCGCCGTCGCCGTTTACGTCGGTCTCGCGATCACCGCTTCCAGTCCGCCCTGCCCGGCCGGGGCCACATATTGCGCGATTGGTGCTGGCGCAGAGGACTCAGCCAACGGAATCCTCCTCATGTTGTTGATCCTCGCGTGGGTGGTCGCGTGGCTGGCCGGCCTAGGCATCATCTCGCTCGTCGTGCGGCTTGGAGACCGGAGAAGTCGTAGGCCGCTGGAGATGTCGAGGGAAGAGATGCACATCAAGCTCTAACCGGTCAGAGCGGTGCCGCTCGGGTGCGCGCTCGTTGTCATCCCGGGGATACAGATCCGTACCAACGTCGTTCGCGAGCGACGCCGCTCATTATCGAAACCCGGAGCAAGCATGAGCGTGCCGAGACGAGGAGCGGCCCGCACTTACACATCGCCGCGAGCCGCTCCCATCGTGCCTGTTGTACCTACGGAATCGCTAGGGACCCGGTTGCCTTTATGACGATGTTGCCGCTCGTGACCGGGCCGCTCACGGCGAGCGGCGGTGCGCATGGGCTCGGCGGGAAACCGTCGAACTGGAATCCGTCCGGCGTAACGTCGGTTGCGCTACTCAGCTGATCGCCGTCGAGAACGTCGAACTTCACCTGCTCGTTCTGGAACGTCGGATCACTGGACGAAGTCACCGCCCCGATGATCGACGCCGTCGCACTACCAGGGTCGATCACGAGCCCCTGCACGTCGACCTTGAGGTGGAGCGTCGGCGTGTCGTAGACGATGCTGCCGCTGGCAGCGCACGGGCTCGGCGGGAAACCCGGGGGTCCAGTCGGCAGGCTGTGGGCGCTGAACGACATGTGCTGGAGATCAGCCACCACTTCGACGTCGGTCTTTGCTGAGCCGGCGGCGAACTGAGTTCCCGCGCCGGACGCCGTCGTGACGACCAGCAACGCGAGCACAGCGGCCAGGCTGACAGTCAGGAACTGGCGCATTTGATCCTCTCCCGTGTCGAGTTGAGCCGGACTAAGCAACAACGGGCTCGTAGCCGTATCCGATACGCACCACAGGGGAGGTGCGTAGCCGTCCGGCGCTAGGCAGCTCGACGCCTCAGCCGTGCGTGTTCCTGAAGTTGCGCATCGCCGCACGAGCTTTAGCCAACGTGACGGTTTTCGCTCAGCGAGGGCCGACGGCGGTCGCCACATAGTAGTTCTGCCAGGTCGCGATCTTTTTACAGACGTAGTCGCATTGCTGGAACAGGCCGAAGACGAGACTGCCTCTAGGCGGTATTCCGCCGTCAGGAAGGATCTGGATGCGGCTCGTTGGTACGCCGTCCTCTGCGGCGTGCCACCGCGCCTGGGTTTGCGCGCCGCGGTCGTCGAAGTCGGTGTAAATCGTCTTTCCAGCCTGAAACGCCTGCCTGAGAAGCGGATCGACGCCAGCGTCGAACAGGACAACGCGCGCCGGCCCACGCGTTCGGTACTCGTGTAGGAACTGGCCGAACTGCACAGCAACCGTCACCGCGATGACGGCGAGGCCGACGCCCGCGAGCGGTGAGCGCTTGGGATCGACGAGTACCGCATCGAGCGCCGGCACGGCCAAGACGACGCAGAGAACAGGCAAGGCGGCGAGCCGGATTGCGTTGTGCCGATCGACGGTGAGCGCCGCAGGGATGGGCGCGAGCAACGTTGCGACAACCACGTAGCGCCACCACAGATCATCGCGACGGCGCCAGATGACGAGCACGAACCCGCCGATTGCGAGCACGACAACCGCAGCGAACAAGGAGCCGTAACCGCCGTTGTGTACATACGGCGCGGGGTCGCCAGAACTCGCCCAGAACCAGGGATCGATGTCGTGAAACCAGTTCGCGATGGCCTGCATCACTAACCACGCGTGCGAGTGGCCCTCTCGGGCGATCGTCGTCGCTCCGTAGCGCGCGGTCACGCTGCCGGGATGCCGGAGCGCGTAGAGCGCGAACGGAACGATGAACAAGGCGAATGTTCCCCACGCTGCCACCAGCCACCGCCACCGGCCGCGGCCGGCGAATACCACCAAAGCCGCCGTAAGCAACGGGGCAAGTAGGCGGTTGCCGGTATAGGAGTAGAGCAGGAGCCCGAGGGCGCCGCCGGTGAGAACGCCTTCCCCGATCGTCCACTGATCCCGTCGCCAGGTGCGGAGAAGTGCGAGGAGCAGGATCGTCAGAAGCAGCGGCTGCGTTGCAACCTCGAACGCCACCCGCCCGAGTTCGAACAACCAGGGTGTCAGGCCCGCGATAACCGTCACCACGACGGCGACTAGCTTGCGGCCGGTCAGGCGGAATGCCAACAGCCCGAGCGCGAGCACGGAGACGGTGAGCAGAACGGCGGAGAACGCTCGCGCGACCTCCGCGTGGGGGCCCGTGATCGCGAAGATGCCGGCGAGCAGGTACGGGTAGAGCGGCGACTTATAGTCGCCGTAGGAGCGAAAGAACAGCGGCATAACGGCGCCGTCCTCGTCTCGTCCACTCCGAGCGATCGTGTAGGCGTTATAGGAGAGGGCAGCCTCATCACGGTGATAGCCAGGGGGATTCGACGGCGTCACCCAGAGCTGAAAGCCGGCCACACAAAGCACTGCTGCGAGGCCCAGCAGCGTCGTCGGCTGTCCGAGGTCTACGGTCCTCACCGGCTCCGAGCGGATAAGCCCCGTCGCGCCGGCGCTGATCTGCGTTCCGGTGACAGCGAGCGACGGTCGGTCTCGCAGCTGGAGTCCTGGAGCGCCGGTCGCGTTGCCGACACGTGTGTCGGCAACGGCACTGGGCGTTGCCATCGGAACGAAAAAGCCTCGATGTGCGGGGCTTTCGTAGTGGGCGGTACTGGGCTCGAACCAGTGACCCCCAGCTTGTCGAGCTGGTGCTCTCCCAACTGAGCTAACCGCCCCGGCGAAGCGCCAGTCTAGCCCACCATCAGGAGGGTCGGGTCCACCGGAAGGCCGTCGTAGCGAAGCTCGAAGTGCAGGTGCGTCCCGGTGCACCAGCCGGTGCAGCCCGCGATCCCGATCTTCTCCCCGGCGCGGACGCGCTCGCCGGGGTGCACGAGCGGTCGCGAGAGATGCGCGTACAGCGTCGAGTAGCCGTAACGGTGCTGGACGGCGACGATCGCCCCGTAGCCGTCGTAGCCCGGCATGTAGCCCGCGAGCACGACGACGCCCTCGGCCGCGGCACGCACGTCGAATGTTTGAAGGATCCCGATGTCGAGCCCCGGGTGCCACCGCGCGCCGTCGCGGCCGTACGGTGACGTGATCGTTCCCTGCGCGGGCCATTGCAGCGACACCTGCCAGCCCGCTTCAGTCTGGGCGGCAGCGGTAGCCGGAAAAAGAAAAGCCGCGACCAGCGCGGCGCAGAGCCCCCGTTTCATCGGCGGGGACGCTAGCAGCAGCCGCGTGGGATCAGAAGATCTCGGGGCACCAGGGGTGCCGGTCCCAGCGGAAGAGCGCGTCGGCGCGCTGAAGGGCGCCGTCTCGGAGCTCTTCCGCGCGGCCGGCGCGCGCGAGCGCGGCAAAGGGAACGCCGCCGAGGTACGCCGAGCCGAGCGACTGGGCGGAGAGTGCGATGTCGGCGTCCTCGTCGGCACGCGCAGCCTGGCCGTCCTCGAGCTTCCAGCGGCCTTCGTTCCACGGACAGAACTCGTCGTGGACGTCGAACACGACCGCCCCGTCGGCGCTGTACGTCCGAGCCGAAAGCGCAGCGCCGACGTCGACGAGCCGCACCCAGATGCCGTCGCCCATCCGGTAGCGCAGCCGCCGCGGCGTGGCGAGCAGCAGGAAGAGCGGATGGTCGGGCGGCAGCAGGTACGCGCTCAGCGTCGCCTTCCAGTCGATCGACAACAGGTAGCCCCACAGGTCTCGCTCGGCCGTCGGGGTGGCCGCCAGTGCTTCGATCACGCGGAGCTCCGCGACTGTCGATCCCTCGTCCCAGCCCGGCTTGTGCCGGTAGCAGGCGTACGCGTCGACCGACCCGTCGCGCTCGTACGCGACCCATCGCTTCGGGCCGGCGCCTTCGCGTCGCTCTTCGGGGTCCCGCACCTCGCGTTGCTCCCACCAGAGCTGGTCGCGGGAGAACATTCCCGGAGTAAGTCGACGCGCGCGCTCGTACACCGGCGAGACCGTCTCGCGCGCCTCGTCGGGCTCGAGGAAGCGGATCGTTCCCTCCGGCTCGAACTGCTGCGCGAACGAGGCGTACTCGTGCGCGAGCTTGATCTCACCGGCGAACGAGGCGAGCCCATAACCGAAGCGGCCGTAGATCGTCTCCTCGGAAGCCCAGAGCGCCGCGAGCGGCTCGCTCCGCTCGTGCGCGTCGTCGAGCTGCGCGCGCATCAGGGAGCGCAGGACTCCACGCCGGCGGTGCGTCGGGTAGACACCGACGACCGTCACGCCGGCGGTCGGAAGGTCGCCGCCCGGCACGCTGAGGTTGAACTTGAAGGCGCCCGCGCCGCCGACGATCGCGCCGTCCGACCACGCCGCGTGCATGCGCTCCGCTGTGATCAGGTCGAAGAACGGCTGCATCCGTTCTTCGGTCGTCGTCATCCCGAAGTACTGGCCGATCGCGAAGACCGCCGAGCTGAACTCGTCCAGGTCTTTGACGGTGCGGACGTCGAAACCCATCAGAAGTCCTCAGGACAATACGGCGGGCGCGGCGTCCGGAACAACGCGTCGGCGCGCTCGAGCGCACCGTCCTCGAGCACGCGTACTCGCTCGGCCGCGGCGAGCCGGCTGAACGAGAACGCTCCGAGGTACGTCGACGCAAGGTCGGCTACGTCGAGCTCGAGGTCGGCGTCCGCGTCCGTACGGCCAATTTCGCGGCCGACGGCCCAGCGGCCGGCGTTCCACGGGCAGAACTCGTCGCGGACCTCGAGGATCAGCTCGTCGTCGGTCGCGAACGAGCGCGCCTTCAGCGCGCCTTCGACGTCGACGATGCGAAGCCACAGGCCTTCCCATGCGCGCAGGTTCAGGCTGCGCGCGTCCACTGCCATCAGGAAGAGCGGCGAGGCGGGATCGAGCCGGCTGTCGACCCGAACCGCGAGATCGATCCCGAACAGGAAGCGCCAGAGCTCGCGCTCGGCGGCGGTCGACGCGGCGAGCGCCTCCACGACTCGCACCGTGCTCTTCGGAAAGCCTGCTTCCCATGCGGATTTGATGCGATAGATCGCGTAGGCGGCCGGCTCCCCGTCGAGCTCGAGCACGGCGACGTACTTCGGGCTCGCGCCCTGGCGCCACTGCTCTTGATCGGCGAGCCGGTAGGACGTCCACCAGTCACGAGATCGCGCCAGGAAGCCCGGCACCGTCGGCCGAACGCGTTCGTACACGTGCATGACCGGGTCGACGGCGTCTTCGAGTGGCAGCATCCGCACCTTTCCCTGTGGCCCCGGGTCGTCACGGAGCGCGAAGCGCGAGCGGTCGCCGTCCATCTCGAAGTGTGGCGCGGCCAAGCCGTAGCCGAAGCGCCCGTAGATGGCAGCTTCGGATGCCCACAGGATCGCGAGCGGCTCCCCGCGCTCGTGGATGTCGTCGAGCTCGCGACGCATCAGCTGGGTGAGCACCCCTTGGCGCCGGTGGCTCGGCAGCACCGCAACCCATGTGACGCCGCCGGTGGGAACCTCGCCGCCACCGGGCACCGTCAACGCGAAGGGAAAGTCTGCCGCGGTGCCGACGGGCACGTCGTCGTCGTATGCGACCCAGAAGCGCTCGCGCACCAGCGTCTTGCGGTTCCGTTCGAGTGCGTCGTCGTTGGGCTCGTCGCCGAAGACCGACGACGTCATCAGCATCGCCGCACGCCATTCGTCCTCGGCAGGGTTGCGGATCTCGATCGTCACGGGATCCGCTCGAGCGGCGCATAGTCGAGCATGAGCCGACGCTCGCTCCCGTCGGCGAAACGCACGGTGACCACCCCTCCGGCTTCCATCTGCGTGACGACGCCCTCGCCGAGCGTCCCGTGACGCACCGAGTCGCCGGTCGAGAGCGACGGCGCGTCGTCGCGCGGTGCGACTCCCTGCGCATGCGCGCCGTACGCGGACCACGACGTCGGCCGCAGCCGCTCGCGCTCGACGCTGGACGGAAGCTCGTCGAGAAAGCGCGACGGCAGGTTGTAGCCGCGCGAGCCCCACAGCGAGCGCGACGACGCGTGCGTCAGCGTCAACACCTCCTGCGCCCGCGTCATGCCGACGTAACACAGCCGGCGCTCCTCCTCGATGCCCTGCTCCTCGATCGAGCGCGCGTGCGGGAAGATCCCCTCCTCCATCCCGATCAGGTACACGGCGCGGAACTCGAGCCCCTTCGCGTTGTGCAGCGTCATCAGCGTGACGAGGCTCTCCTGCTCGCGCAGCGCGTCCTGGTCGGAGTAGAGGGAGATCTCCTGCAGGAAGTGCGAGAGCGACGGTTCCTCGGCGTTCTCCTGATACTCGCGCGCGACGCCGACGAGCTCCTGCAGGTTCTCCAGCCGTCCCTGCGCCTCGATCGTCCGCTCCGCCTCGAGCGCTTCGATGTAGCCGCTGCGCTCGAGCGTCTGCTCGACGAGCTCCGAGACGGGGAACTCCAGTGCACCCGACTGCAACGACTGCATCACGTTGCGAAAGCTCGAAACCGCCTTCTGCGGCGCGGCGCCGACACCGGCCTCCTCGGCGAACTCCATCGCCTCCCAGAGCGACCGTCCCTGCGCGTCCGCCCAGGTCTGCAGGCGCGCGAGGCTGGAGTCGCCGATGCCGCGGCGCGGGCGGTTCGCAATCCGAGTCAGAGAAACGGCGTCATACGGGTTGTCGATCGCCTGCAGGTACGCGATCGCGTCCTTGATCTCGGCGCGCTCGTAGAACTTCGGGCCGCCGATCACCTGATACGAGACGCCCTGTCGCACGAGCACGTCCTCGAGGACGCGCGACTGCGCGTTCGTCCGGTAGAAGACCGCGACCTCGTCGCCGGAGTAGCCCTCCTCGACGAGCGCCGCGATCCCGGCCGCGACGAAGCGCGCCTCGGCGTGCTCGTCCTCGACCTCGACGACCCTGACGGCGTCGCCGTCGCCGAGGTCGGACCACAGCTCCTTCGGCTTCCGTTCGCGGTTGTTCGTGATCACGTGGTTGGCCGCATCGAGGATGTTGTTCGTCGAGCGGTAGTTCTGCTCCAGCGCGATCGTGCGCGTGCCGGGGAAGTCGCGCTCGAAGTCGAGGATGTTGTTGATGTCGGCCCCGCGGAAGGCATAAATCGACTGGTCCGGGTCCCCAACGGCGCAGATGTTGTTCTGTGGTGCCGCGAGGAGCTGCAGCAGCCGGTACTGCGCGTGGTTCGTGTCCTGGTACTCGTCGACGAGGATGTAACGGAACGCGCTCTGCCATTTCTCCAACGCCTCGGGAAACCGCTCGAGCACGTCGACGGTGAGCATCAGCAGGTCGTCGAAGTCGACGGCGTTCGAGGCGAACAGACGCCGCTGATAGAGCTGGTAGGCGTCGGCGACGGTCTGGTCGTAGAACGACTGCACCCGCTGCGCGTATTCGTCCGGCCCGACGAGCTGGTTCTTGGCGTGTGAGATCTGGTTGTGGATCCCCCGCGGCGTGAAGCGCTTCGGGTCGCGCTCGAGCTCCTCCAGGCACTGTTTCGTCAGCCGGACCTGGTCGGCCTGGTCGTAGATCGTGAAGTTCGACCGGTAGCCGAGCCGCTGCGCCTCGCGGCGGAGGATGCGGCCGCACGCGGCGTGGAAGGTCAGGATCCACAGGCCGCGGCCGCTCGCGCCGAGCAGACGCTGCAGGCGCTCCCGCATCTCCCCCGCGGCCTTGTTCGTGAAGGTGATGGCCAGGATCTCGTTCGGCTTCGCCCCGACGGCGTTGATCAGGTGGGCGACGCGATACGTGAGCACACGTGTCTTCCCGGAGCCCGCGCCGGCGATGACCAGCAGGGGGCCTTCCGTCGCCAGGACGGCCTCTCGCTGCGGTGGGTTGAGGTCGGCGAGGTACTGCTCCGGTGACGCTACGGCCATGCGGCCGATGCTAGCGGCGTCTCAGGCTGCGGACTTCGAGCCGCCTGAGTCGAAGCGCCTCGTCCCCGGCGCGAGTCAGCCGGTAGACACGTCTGCGGCGGCCGTCCTGCCATTTGCCGACAACGACGCCGTCGCGCTCGAGCCGGCGCAGCGCCGTGTGGACCGAACTACGGGCGACGCGCACGTCGCGCCGGACAAGCGCCTTGCCGATGGCAGAGGC
The DNA here is from genome assembly GCA_045806245.1 of Gaiellaceae bacterium. Lineage (GTDB taxonomy): Bacteria > Actinomycetota > Thermoleophilia > Gaiellales > Gaiellaceae > 3-1-20CM-4-69-9. The sequence continues at coordinate 23,195 of JBJMJR010000047.1, forward strand.
GTGCGCCGGTGCGCGGCGCAGCTCCTCCAGAATCAACCGGTCGACCATCGGCCGAGGATACGTAGGCTTCCCCGGCCTTGCAGCTCGCGCTCATGATCGAGGGCCAGGAAGGCGTCACCTGGGACGACTGGGTAGCGCTTGCGGACGCGTGTGAGGAGCACGGCGTCGACGGCCTGTTCCGTTCCGACCACTACATCTCCGGTTCGGACGAGTCCCGTCCCGTGCTCGACGCGTGGGCGACGATCGCCGGCCTCGCCGCGCGCACGACGAGGCTCGAGCTCGGCACGCTCGTCTCGCCCGGCACGTTCCGTCATCCGTCGCTGCTGGCACGGAACGCGGCGACCGCGGACGAGATCTCCGGTGGGCGGATCGTGCTCGGGATGGGCGCGGGCTGGATGGAGCGCGAGCACCAGGCGTACGGGTTCGACTTCGCGACGACGCGCGAGCGGATAGCGCGATTCGCCGAGCAGCTCGAGATCGTGCACGGCCTGCTCCACGACGAGCGCGTCGACTTCGACGGCGAGCACTACCGCCTGCAGGATGCACCGGGGCTGGGCCGGCCCGAGCTGACGATCCTCGTCGGCGGCAGCGCGAAGCCGGGCACGACAGGCCCGGCCGTCCGGTTCGCGGACGAGTACAACTGCGTCTTCGGGACGTTCGACGACGCGCGCGAGCGCAAGCGGGCCCTCGACGAGGCCTGCGAGCGCGGCGGCCGCGACCCTGCAACGCTCCGCTACTCACTGATGGCGCCGCTCGTCGTCGGTCGCGACGACCGCGAGGTGCAGGAGTCCGCGCAGCGCATCGGCTCGCGGTTCGGGCACGATCCCAAGATTGTCCTCGAGCGCTACGCAAAGAGCGGCCCTGTCGGAACGGTCGAACAGGTCGTCGAGCGCCTGCACGAGATCGAGAGCCTCGGCTTCGAACGCGTCATGCTGCAGCATCTCGCGCACCGCGATCTCGACACCGTCGCGCTGATCGGGCGCGAGCTCGCGCCAGCCGTCGCGTAGTTCGGGTGCGCGGCCCGGTCGACAGGCTCTTTCCGAACCTTTCGGGCGGACGGCGTGTCGTCGTCGACTGGATCGTCACGATCGCGTTCGCCGTCGCGATCGTGCTCGCCGTCAAGGCCTGGTTCGTCAATCCGTACCGCATCCCGTCAGCCTCGATGGAGCCGACGCTGCACTGCGCCCGGCCGGAGTTCGGCTGCGAGGCCGACCGGTCGGACCGTGTCCTCGCGAACCGCTTCATCTACCACTTCCGCGATCCGAGGCGTGGCGAGATCGTCGTCTTCCACTCCCCGAAGCTGGCCGCGCAGCAGTGCACCGGCGGCATCTTCGTCAAGCGCGTGATCGGTCTGCCCGGGGACGTCTGGTCGGAACGCGACGGCTACACGTACATCGACGGCAAGCGTCTGTCGGAGCCGTACGTCCAACCGGACCGCCGTGACATGGATACGAAGACGCTGCGCGACATTCCTCCGGTCGGGAAGCTGCACCGCATCCCGACGGACATGTACCTGATGGAGGGTGACAATCGAGCGCACTCC
>JBJMJR010000048.1:0-9316 GCA_045806245.1 Gaiellaceae bacterium
CCATCAGGTCGAGCGCCTCCGAGACGCGCGCGTCCGGCGGCAGCGTGACCGGCTCGACGATCATCCCCGACTCGGAGCGCTTGACCTTGTCGACCTCGGCCACCTGCGCGTCGATCGGCAGGTTCCGATGGATGATCCCGATCCCGCCTTCCCGCGCGAGCGCGATCGCGAGCCGCGCCTCGGTCACGGTGTCCATGGCCGCGGAGACGATCGGGATCTCGATCGTCAGCTCACGGGTCAGGCGCGTCGCCGTGGAGACCTCGTTCGGCAGGACGTGCGACTCGGCCGGAACGAGCAGGACGTCGTCGAACGTCAGCCCTTCGCGCGAGAACTTGCGGTCGAGCTCGACAAGGCGTTCGAGCTGCGCCTGGTCGAGGTTCAGACCTTCCATCCGCCGATGGTAACGAAGGGGCCCGACGGCCTAGGTCGACACGGGCTCGAGCTCGCGGACGTCGACCGCGTGCTGCAGCCGCCCGGCCTCGCGCGGCTCGAAACGCCCGGCCCCCACCTCGAGCGTCGACGCCGCGCCCGCCGCGACGGCGCTGCGCAGCGACTCTTCGAGCGGCCGGTCGGCCGCCCGCGCGGCCAGGAACGCGGCGAGCAGGACGTCGCCGGCACCGACGCCGGACACCGGCTCGACCTCCGGCGGAATCGCCCGCAGGCGCACGCGCTTCCGCTCCTCGCGGAAGAGCGCGAAGCTCCGCGTCTCGGAGGTGATCAGGACGTTGCGCGCGCCCATCTCGGCGATCCGCTCGACCGCCATCAGATAGTCCTCGTCGTCGCGGAACTCCTGGCCGACGAGGCCTTCGGCCTCGCGCTGGTTCGGCGTGACGAGAAACGGCTCGGCCTCGACGCCGAGCCGTAGGGGCGTGCCCTCGGAATCGAGCACGGCGCGGACCTGCCGGCGGTTGAGGTCGCGGATCGCGTCGGCGTAGAACGAGTCCTCGACGCCGCGCGGGAGCGTCCCCGAGAAGACGACCATGTCGGCGCCGCGCGCGAGATAGCTGATCTTCTCGCGCAACATCGTCAGCTCCTCGGGTTCGACGTGTGGGCCCCACTCGTTGATCTCGGTGTACGTCGCCGCCGTCGGATCGACGACCGCGGTCGACGTGCGCGACTCGTCCGCGATCCGCACGAAGTCGTTGAGGATCGCCTCGGACGTCAACTCCTCGACGATGCGCGTCCCGGTCCTGCCGCCGGCGAGGCCCGTCGCGACGACGGGAACGTCGAGCCGCTTCAGCGCGCGCGCGACGTTGATGCCCTTGCCGCCGGCGAGCGTCAGACCCTGGCTCGCGCGGTGGCGCTGGCCGAGCTGGAAGTTCGGCACGGTCAGCGTCCGGTCGATCGCAGCGTTGAGCGTGACGGTGACGATCACTAGAACCACCCCCCGATGTGGTGGAGCGTGCGCGAGGCATAGAAGCCGACACGGCCGCCGAAGCCGGGACGCGCGACCGAGCGCTGCGCGACGAGCGCGCGGCGCGCGACCAGGCGCTTGCCGGAGTACACACGCACCTCGCCGATGCGCTGCCCGCGCTTCACGGGAAGCTCCACCGTCGCCGGCGCAACGACGCGTTCGACGAGCGGTTTGTCGACGCGGACGGCGGCAGCTGCGCCTCCGGCGGCGACCAGCGGGACGTGTCCCTTCCCGAAGCCGGCCGCCGCCCTCAGGTAGACGCGCTGCGGGCGCACGACCCAGGCCTGCCGGTAGCGGGAGATACCCCAGCGCAGCAGCGACGCGAGATCGGCGTTGCGTTGCGACCGCGTCGGGCTACCGAGCACGGTGGTGTAGAGCGTGACGCCGTTCCGGCGCACCGCCGCGACTTCGCACCAACCCGCCGCGGAGGTGTGCCCGGTCTTGACGCCGTAGAGACCGTTGAACACGCCGAGCAGGTCGTTCCACGTGTGCAGCCTCCGCCCACCCGAGATGGACGCCGTCCGCTCGCGCACGACCGCGCGGATGCGCGGGTCGCGCATCGCCGTCTCGGCGAGACGCGTGACATCTAGCGCGGTGGAGTAATGCGCGTGCGCGTCCAAACCGTCGGGGCGCGCGAAATGCGTTCGCGCGAGCCCCAGCTCCGACGCTTTTGCGTTCATCAGCTGGATGAACGCCGACTCGTTGCCCTTGCCGACGTAGTCGGCGAGCGCGTCGGCTGCATCGTTCGCGCTTTGAATCAGCGCGCCCTTGACGAGATCGCCGACTGTGATGCGTTCGCCGGCGCGGAGGTTGATCGTCGATTCGCCGACCGCGGCCGCGTCTTCGCGCACGTGCACGACGTCGTTCCACTTCGCGTGCTCGAGCGCGACGATGACCGTCATCAGCTTCGTGATGCTCGCGATCGGCACGCGCGCCCAAGCGCGCCGTTGCGCGATCACCTCGCCCGTCGCCGGATTCACGACGAAGTACGCGCGCGCGGAGACGGATGGTGCGCCGGCGTGAGCGGGATTTGCGAAGACGAGCGCCGCAGCTGCAACGGCGAGCAGGCGAAGCCTCACGAGCCGCAAGGCTAGCCGACGCGTATCCGCTGGCCGGGCTGGAGCGCGCTCGGATCGACGGCGGGGTTCAGCGTCAGCAGCTGATCGACCGTCGTGTTGTAGTTGGCGGCGATGGAGCCAAGCGTGTCGCCGCTTTGGATCACGTAGTACTGCGCGTTTGCCGGGGCGGTGGTGGCCGGCGTGGAATCCGTCAGCCTGATGGTGGTCGTGGGAGCTGTGGTTGTCGTCCGCGCAGTGGTCGTCGGCCCGGCGACCGGCTGGTCCTGCGAGCCGTTGTCGAGGCCCGACTTGACGAGCAGAACGGCGACCGTCACGGCGAGCAGGAACGCCGCGGGCGCGCCGTAGCGCGTCAGCTCCCGGCGCCTGCCCGGATCCACGAGTACGTGATTACCAGCCTGACACGGACCACACGTCGCGGGCGTACTTCGACGCCTCGGCGGCGGCGGCACTGCGCCAGTCCGTTTCCGACTCGCGGAACGCGTAGATGACGTTCCGCGCGACGTTGACGAGCGCGCTCGCCGGCCCGCTCGTGAAGGCACGCGCCACGTCCGCCGGCGTCGCACCCTGCGCGCCGACGCCGGGGAGCAGCAGGATGGAGCGCGGCAGGAGACGGCGCGCCTCTCCGACCGCACGCGGATGCGTGGCGCCGACGACGGCTCCAACGGCCGAGAGGCCGTGCTCGCCGACGAGGTCGGCCCCCCACTCCGCGACGAGCTCCGCAACCTGGTGCCAGACGCGGCGCCCGTCGGAGAGGATGAGGTCCTGCACCTCCGCGCCGCCGGCGTTCGACGTCTTGACGACGCAGAAGATGCCCGCACCGTCGCGACGGCAGGCAGCGAGGAACGGGTCGATCGAGTCGCGGCCGAGATAAGGATTCACCGTGACGGCGTCGGCGAGCGGCTCCGCGCCGTCGTGGCGCTCGAGGTATGCGGCGGCGTACGCACGCGCGGTCGAGCCGATGTCGCCGCGCTTCGCGTCGGCGATCACCTGCAGGCCGGCTGACCGCGCGTACGCGCAGACGTTCTCGAAGGCGCGCACTCCGTCGGAGCCGAGCACCTCGAAGAACGCAACCTGCGGCTTGACGGCCACGACGTACGGCGCGACGGCGTCGACGATCCCACGGCAGAAGCGGGCGCACGCATTCGCCGCGTCGGGCCGGCCGAGGTGCGCTTCCCCTCGCAGCTCGACTGGGAGCAGATCGGGGCGCGGATCGAGCCCGACGACCAGTTGCGAGCGCTTGTGCTCGACGGCCTCCGCGAGGCGGTCGGCGAAGTGCGTCGTCGTGACGGTCGCCACGCCGTTCAGAGTACTGCGGTCGAAAGACGGCGAAGGCCGCACCACCTCAAAAAGAACATGTCCCAGGGACTGTCCCTGGGACATGTCTCCGGCGAGTACCGCGTGAAGAACAGCGAAGGCCGCTGGTCGCGGCCTTCGCTCCAAGACGTAGGGGCTGCCGGCTAGCCGGCTCCGCCCTTGACGGCCTGCTTGAGCTGACTCCCTGCGCTGAACTTCGGCACGGTGGCCGCCGGGATCGTCACCTTCTGCGACGGGTTCCGCGGATTCACGCCCTGCCGCTCGGCGCGCCGCTGCGTCGTGAACTTCCCGAAGCCGGTAAACGCCACTTCTCCCCCGCCACGCAATGTGTCGGTGATCGCGTCGAGGAAGGCGTCGACTGCCCTCGCCGCGTCTCGGCTCGAGAGGCCCGACTTATTGGCGACCTCGTTGGTGAACTCCTGTTTCGTCAAGTCCCGCTCCTCCTGTCGACGGTGCAGACCCGGGAAAAAACCCTAACAGCCGGGCCGGACCCGCTCAACCATGCGGTTTTGCGGGGGTTTTGACCGCGTCGAGAACCTCGCTGGCACGGAAAAGCGAATGCAGGCGAACTGCGTGCCGCGCCAGGCCTTCGCTTCCACCCTCCTCACGGTCGACCACGCAAACAGCCGTTTCGACGACGAGACCGGCCGCACGGAGCGCTTCGACGGCCTCGACCAGCGCGCCGCCTGACGTGACGACGTCCTCGACGAGACACACGCGATCGGCGGCCTCGTACGTCCCTTCGAGGCGGTTCGACGTCCCGTAGTCCTTCGCCGCCTTGCGCACGATCAGGAACGGCAGCCCCGAGGCGAGCGAGCCGGCCGCGGCGAGCGCGACCGCGCCCAGCTCCGGGCCGGCGAGGCGGACGGCCTCCGGCTCGTGGTGCTGCACCGCGCCGGCAATCCGCTCGCCGAGCGCCGCGAGGATGTCGGGACGCGTCTCGAAGCGGTACTTGTCCAGGTAGTAGCGCGAGCGCTTGCCCGAGCGGAGCACGAAGTCGCCTTCGAGGTAGGCCGCCTCGCGCAGCGCGAGCTTCAGCTCGTCGTCGGTCAAGTACGCGCTTGGCCGATGATCTGGCGCGCGAGCGGCAAGAGGCGCTCGGCGCCGGGCGATCCGTTCGACAGGGACAGCATCGAGCCGTCCTCGAAATAGAGGTCTGCGCGCTCCGTGTTGACCGCGCGCCGGCGGAAGAACGCGGCGCCGACGAACATGCCCGCGCCGACGGCGAGGATGGCGGCGGCGTTACGGCGCATCCGGCTTCTTTGGGCGCGCTGCCGGCGGCTTCTTCGCCGTGGCCTTTTTCGCCGAGGCCGACTTCTTCTTGGCGTCCGGCTTCGGCTTCGCTTGCGTCCTCGGGCGCGGTGGCGGCTTCGGCGGCAGGGTGCGGAGCGCCGACTTCAGGTCGTAGAAGACGAGCCCGACCGTCGGCGCGGGAGGCGTCGTCGCCGCGATCGTCGTCTTGCCCTCCCGCACGACGAACACGCTGCCCTCGTTGGTCGCGATCTCCAGCTGCCCCAGGGCGGAGTCCCCCGTCTTGAGCTCTTCCGCAGCCGCCAGCAATTCGGCCACCGCCTTGGCGAAAGCCTCCCCGTCCGGCCGCGTCGAGCCCAGCAGCTTGCCCTTGTCGTCGAAGACGACTGCGGCCTCGATCTGGGAGGAGATCTCGGTCAGGTCGGCGAGCGCCTGCTGGGCATCCATGGGGCTGCAGTCTAGGGTCCGGCCGTGCGCGTGCGGCGACGAGACCTCTGGCGCAAGTTCTTCGCCGACCGCGGCACGCACCTGGCCGCGATGATCGCCTACTTCGCGCTGCTCTCGTTCGTGCCGCTGACGTTCCTGGCGCTGTCGCTGCTCGGCCTCACCGGTCGCGCCGACGAGTCGTCCTTCCTGGTGAAGGAGATCAAGCACACGCTCCCCGGCACGCCGATCGACCGGATCGTCAGCCTCGTGCACACGGTCCAGGACAACGCCGCCGCGCTCGGCCTCGTCGGCGGCGTGGCACTGCTCTGGACGTCGCTGTCGCTGTTCAGCGTGCTCGAGTCGGCGTTCAACATCGTCTACGGCCGGCCGAACCGATCCTTCCTGCGGGGCAAGGGTCTCGCGAGCGTCGTGATGGTCGGGTCGCTGGTCACGCTGTTCGTCTCGTTGCTGGTCGGCTCGATCGGCGTGTCGGCACTGAAGGAGTACGCGCCCGGGTTTGTCGGCAACTACGTCACGGCGTACTTCGTCTCGATCGCCGTGTCGATGCTCGGCATCTTCGCGTTCCTCGTCTCCTGTTACTACGCGCTCACGAACGACGACATGACCGTGCACGAGGTGCTGCCCGGTGCGCTGCTCTCGACCGTGTTCCTGGAGGCGACGTTCCAGGTGCTGCCGTTGTACCAGCGCTACGCCGACCTGAACCCGGGTCTGCGCGCCTTCGGGGCGCCCGCGATCCTGCTCGTCTGGCTCTACGTGATGGCCAACGTCATCGTCTTCGGCGCCGAGCTGAACTGGTGGCGGTCGAAACGGCGCGAGCAGCGAATTTTGGAGGAACTGCCAGGGCTGGCGTGACCCGCTGCTCGCGCCGCGAGGGACGGCGCTTCGCGCTCAACGCGCGCGGGCTAAGCCCGCGCGCTCCTACTGGGTTTCTGCCCGGCGACAGCAGTGGTCCGTGCGCGGTGGTGGCTTCGCCATCCCCGCGCGCGTTAATCCGCCTCCAGCTAGTGCGGCTTCGCCTGCACTAGCTTCCGGCCTCCGCGCTCGCGGTTAGCGCAGCGTCTAGGGCCTGGGCGGCTTTTGCTCGGTGTGAATGTTGGAGCTTCCATTCGTCGCCGAGGTCCGCGACCGTGCGGGTCTCACCATCCGGGACGAAGACCGGGTCGAAGCCGAAGCCTTCGGCGCCGCTCGGCGCGTGGGCAATGCGGCCTGCGAGCGTTCCCGTGCCGCGTAGCTCCTTCCCTCCGGGGCCGAGCGCGACGAGCTCGGAGACGTAGCGCGCGCGGCGCGCGTCGGCTTCGGCGGCTGCGAGCGCGTGCAGCATCCAGCCGACCTCGTCGCCGGCGGCGCTGCGGGACGACGTCACGCCCGGACCGCCGCCCAGGCCCTCGACCTCGATGCCCGAGTCCTCGCCGAGCACCCAGGCGCCGCCGTCCAGACGTTCCCGCGCGAAGAGCGCCTTCGCGCGCGCGTTCGCGTAGTACGTGTCGCCGGTCTCCGGCGGATAGTCGTCCGCGTCGAGCACGTGGATCTCCCAGCCCGGCAGCAGGCGCTCCAGCTCGCGCGCCTTGTGCGCGTTGCGCGAAGCGAGAACCGCCTTCAATCCGACCAGCGGACGTCGGCGACGTTCTCGACGTCGGCGACCTGCGCGACCAGATGCGGCGCGGAGAGCGTGCGGGGAAACACGACGTCGAGCTCGAGCCTGCGGCGGTCGCCCTCCTGGCTGACCTCGAGCGACGTGATGCGCGCACCGGCCCGCTCGATCTCGTCGATCACCTCCCCGGGCGGTGTCCCCGACGGCAGCTCGACCAGCAGGCGCCCGCCGTCGGCGCGGAAGCGCCGCAAGATCCGGTACGCGGCAATGCGCAGCGGCCACAGCGCGACGAGCACCACCGCCGTCGTGATCGCGGCCGCGCTGTAGTACCCGGCACCGCACGCAAGACCGAGTGCGGCGACCACCCACAGAGTCGCGGCAGTCGTCAGCCCGCGGACGGAGAAGCCTTGGCGGATGATGGCGCCCGCACCGAGGAAGCCGATGCCGGTGACGATCTGCGCCGCGATCCGCGTCGGGTCGGTCCGCACGGAGTCGAATCCGTACGCCCCCGTGATTGTGAACAGCGCGGCCCCGACCGAGACGAGTAGATGCGTGCGCAGCCCGGCCTCGCGCTCGCGCAGCTCGCGCTCGAGCCCGATCGCGCCGCCCAGCACGCCGGCGAGCGCGATTCGCAACAGCGCCTCGGACCAGCTGAGTGACGGCAGTGCGCTAGCTACGAGCTGCAGCAACGGCCTCATCCTGAGCGGCGGCAAGGTCCTCGATCCCGCCGGCGGCGAGCTCGAGCAGCTCGTCGAGGCCCGCGCGGCTGAACGGCGTTCGCTCCGCCGTCGCCTGCACCTCGACGAGCTCGCCGTCTCCCGTCATGACGACGTTCATGTCCACCTCGGCCGTCGAGTCCTCGGAGTAGTCGAGGTCGAGGAGCGCGGTGCCGTCGACGATGCCGACGGAGACAGCTGCGACGGAACCGCTCAGCGCCTTCGACAGCCCGAAGCGGTCGAGCGCGCGCTTCGCGGCGACATACGCGCCCGAGATTGCCGCGCAGCGCGTGCCGCCGTCCGCCTGCAGGACGTCGCAGTCGAGCCACAGCGTGCGCTCGCCGAGGGCGTCGAAGTCGGTGACCGCGCGGATTGACCGGCCGATCAACCGCTGGATCTCCACCGTGCGCCCGCCCTGTTTACCGCGCGATGCCTCGCGCTCGGTGCGATCCCCGGTCGACGCCGGCAGGAGCGAGTACTCGGCCGTGAGCCAGCCGCGGCCTTTTCCGTACAACCAGCGCGGCACGCCTTCCTGCACGGAGGCGGTGCAGAGCACCTTCGTCTTTCCCTGGCTGAACAGCACCGACCCGTGCGGCTGCTCGAGGTAGTCGGGCAGCAGCTCGAGCGGCCGCAGCTGGTCGGGACGGCGTCCGTCGTTGCGGCTCATGCCGGGGCCAGGGCTGCGAGCTCGACGTGCTCGACGTCGGCGATCGGCAGCTGCAGGAAGCGCGTGCCCAGCTCGCGGAACGTCTCGGGGTCGCCGGTCGTGAGGAAGCGGTACGTCCCCTCGCGTGCGGGATCGTTCTCGTAGCCCTTACGGGCGAGTGTCTGCGCGACCTCGCGTGCGGTCTCCTCGGCGGAGAAGATCAGCGTCACGTCGCGGCCGAACACACGCTGGAAGATCGGGCGCACGAGTGGATAGTGCGTGCAGCCGAGGATCACCGTGTCGACGCGCGCCTCCTTCAGCGGTGCCGCGTACTCGCGCGCTGCGGCGGTTGTCTCCGGGCCGAACGGATCGTCGCTCTCGATCAGCGGTACCAGGCGAGGGCACGCGACGGAGACGAGCTCGACTCCGGCATCGAGCGCATGGACGAGCTCGCTGTAGCGTCCCGCCTCGACCGTCCCCTCCGTCGCGAGCAGGCCGATGCGGCGGTTGCGCGTCGCCTGCACGGCCGCGTGCGCCTCGGGTGTGATCACGCCGATGACCGGCACGTCCAGCTGCTCCTGCAGCTGGGGGAGCGCAGCCGACGTCGCCGTGTTGCATGCGTTCACCACGAGCTTGACCCCTTGGTCCTGGAGGTACGTCGCGATCTCGCGCGCAAATCGGCGCACTTCGGCAAGCGGCCGCGGGCCGTACGGCAGCCGCGCATGGTCACCGAGGTAGACGAAATCCTCGTGCGGCATCGTCACGAGACACTCGTGCAGGACGGTCAAGCCGCCCACGCCCGAGTCGAACACGCCGACTGGCCGCGAATCCATGCACGGCGATGCTATCTCCGCAGTA
>JBJMJR010000049.1:0-9392 GCA_045806245.1 Gaiellaceae bacterium
CGCCGGGCGCGCTCGCGCTGCGCGTGCGCGACGTCGCCGACGCGAAGGCGAAGCTCGAGGCGGCGGGCGTCCAGGTGAACGACATGTGGGATTCCGGCAAGTGCCGCGGCGCCGGCGTCCGCGACCCGTCCGGCAACCCGATCCTCCTCCACCGACGCTACGCGCCGTACCCCGACGGCAGCACGCCCTGATGCACGTGGAGCAGGTCGACTTCGTCTCCGTGCTGACGGAGGACATCGCGCGCGCCAAGCACTTCTACGGCGGGACGCTCGGGCTGCCGCTGGAGACGGAAGGAGAGAACGATCTCGAGTTCACGCTCGGCCAGGTGACGCTCGACGTCTTCGATCCTGCGAGCGTCGGCCAGCAGTTCGCGCCCAGTCCGGCGGGGATCGCGATCCGCGTCGCCGACGTGTCGTCGGCACGCGCCGACCTCGAGGCGAAGGGAGTGCAGTTCGACGGGGAGATCGTCGACACCGGCGTGTGCCACTTCGCGTTCTTCCGGGATCCAGATGGCAACAAGCTGATGCTGCACCGGAGGTACGCACCCAGGTGAACGCCGAAGCGCTCGCGCGCTACCAGGAACTACCGCTCCCCGACACGACGGAGGAGCACTGGCGCTTCACCGACCTGCGCGGCTTCGACCCCGACTCGTTCGGACACGTCGCAGGGACTGTCCCCGTAACAGGCCCTCCGGAGACGATGCTGGATCTCGACGTCGCGGGGCTGGCGACGATCTCCGAGAGCGGCGTCGCGGTCGAGCGCGCGCCCGAGGGGATCACCTTCCAGCGGTTGGACGAGACGGACGAGCGGCTCTACTCGCTCGTCGGCTGGGAGGAGAAGTTCGCGGCCCACAATGCCGCCGTCTGGCAGCACGGCCTGCTCGTGCACGTCCCGAAGGGCGTCGAGCTCGACAAGCCGCTGTACGTCCGCATCACGAGCTCGGCCAACGAGTCCGCGCTGTTCTGGCGCCTGCTCGTGATCGCCGACCCCGGGGCGCGCTTCACGCTCGTCGAGGAAATCGTCTCCTCCGAGCCGCAGCTGCACGCGTACACGAACGAAGCGGCCGAGCTCTTCGTCGGCGAGGGCGCGAAGCTCGAGTACGTGTCGCTGCAGAACCTCTCGCGCGAAACATGGCACTTCGCCTCGCACCATGCGCGCGTCGACCGTGACGCGGAGCTCGACTGGGTCGCAGGCGGGTTCGGATCGAAGAAGGGCAAGGTCCGGATCCAGAACGACCTCGCGGGGCAGGGCGCGACGTCGCGCGTGACCGGCGCGTATTTCACCGACGGCGACCAGCACCTCGACTACGACACCTTTCAGGAGCACATCGCGCCGAACACGACCTCGGACTTCGCCTTCAAGGGCGCGTTGCGCGACACGTCGACCGCCGTCTGGCGCGGGATGATCCGCGTCGAGCCGGACGCGCAGAAGACGAATGCGTACCAGGAGAACCGCAACCTGATGCTCTCGCCGACGACGCACGCCGTCCCGATCCCGGGGCTCGAGATCCTGGCGAACGACGTGCGCTGCACGCACGGGGCAACGGTCGGGCGCGTCGACCGCGAGCAGCTCTTCTACCTAATGGCCCGCGGGCTCCCCCGCGGCGAGGCCGAGCGGCTGATCGTGCGCGGCTTCTTCGAGGACGTGCTCGCGCGCGTGGAGCTCGAGCCTGTGCGCGAGGCGCTCGCCACGGCCCTCGAGGCCCGCATCCCACAGGGCTAGCCGCCGACCGCCAAAAGGCGCATACTCGGGCGCGTGCGCCGAGCCCCGCTGCTCGCGGTGGTGGCCCTGTTGGCAGCCGTCGTCCTCCCGTCTGCGGGAGCGGCTCCCAAGGCGAATCAGCGCGTGCTCGTCGTGCTCGCCTCCACCGGCTCGAAGCCCTACCCGGTTGCGGACGTCCAGCGCGCGTTCGCGCAGGCGAACGACTTCCTGCAGCGCGCCTCACTCGGCCAGGTTCACCTCGCCGCCGACGTGACGCCGTGGCTGACGGGTCTCTCGGTGCGGCCGAGCTGCGGTGCGAGCACGAGCACGGTCGACTCGATCTTCGAGCCGGCGCGCAAGGAGGCGGCCGGCGCGGGGTTCGACGCGTCGCGCTACGACACGGTCATCTATGAGCTGCCCGATGCGCGCTGCGGCTTCTTCGGCGCGACCTTCGGTCACGAGATCATGCTGACGCGCGAGCCGACCGTCGACCTGCTCGCGCACGAGCTGGGCCACACCTTCGGCCTCGGCCACGCGATGGGCGCCGATTGCATCGACTACCTGCGCTGCTCGCTCGAGGACACGGGCGACACGCTCAGCCCGATGGGGTCCGGGTCGCTCGACTACAGCGCGTACGAGAAGACGCTGCTCGGATGGCTGCCGCCGCAGCCGCACGTGACGGCTCCGAAGTCCTACGTCCTCGCACCGCCGACCGGCAAGTCGAAGCTTCCCCAGGCACTCGTCGTCAACACGGCGCGCGGCACGTGGTGGATCGAGTTCCGCACCCAGCCGTTCCGCGGGCTCGTCTTCCGCTTCGTCGAAGCGGACAACCACTCCGCGCCCTACGACGCATCGGCAATCCTGATCCTCAGGCCGACGAAGCACTCCCGCCCGTGGATCGTCAAGGGCGAGAGCTACCGGATCCCCTCCTCCTGGCGCGTGACGCTGACGAAGGCCACCTCGAAGCAGGCAACGGTCCGCTTCCGGCCTTAGAGGCCGCAAAAGCTGCGCTTTTGCGGCTGAAGAGGATCTGCGCTTCGCGCCGAACGTGCGCGAGCAAGCTCGCACACTCCAGAGCTGCTGAGCGCGGGGAAGCGTCCGCGGTTGGCGGCGGCTGCGCCGTCGCCAAGCGCGTGAGTTCGCCTCCAGTTAGTGCGGCTTCGCCAGCACTAACTTCCGGCCTCGGTGGGTCCAGTCGTCGAGCGCCTCGCACCTGAAGGCTGGCGATACGATGATCTGGTGGCAGTGAGCACCGCGAAGAAGCTCGATGCGCGCAAGCTGCGCGCCGACTTCCCGATCTTCGAGCACGAGATCCGCGGCAAGCCTCTCGCCTATCTCGACTCCGCGGTCAGCGCCCACAAGCCGCGGCAGGTGCTCGACAAGCTGCGCAACTTCTACGAGACGTCCTACGCGAACGTGCACCGGGGCGTCTACACGCTCTCCGAGGTTGCGACCGCCGAGTACGAGGGCGCCCGCGACAAGATCGCGCGCTTCATCAACGCGCCCGCTTCGCGCGAGCTGATCTTCACGCACGGCGCGACCGAGAGCATCAATCTCGTCGCGTACGCGTGGGGGCTCGACAACCTCGGGCCGGGCGACGTCGTCGTCGTGACGGAGCTGGAGCACCACTCGAACTTCGTCCCTTGGCAGTACATCGCCAAGCGCACCGGAGCCTCGTTCAAGGCGATCCCGCTCGACGAGCACGGAGAGCTGCGACTCGACGCGCTCGCGGAGATCGAGCGCGCGGGGAACATCAAGGTTGTCGCGAACAACCTCGTCTCGAACGCGCTCGGCACGATCAACCCGATCGAGCAGCTGTCCGCCTGGGCGCACGAGCGCGGAGCGATCATGGTCGTCGACGCGGCGCAGGCCGCGCCGCACCACGCGATCGACGTGCAGGAGCTCGGCTGTGACTTCCTCGCCTTCTCCTCGCACAAGATGTGCGGCCCCACCAGCGTCGGTGCGTTGTGGGGGCGCGCGGAGCTACTCGAGCAGATGGCGCCGTTCAATCTCGGCGGCCACATGATCCGCTCCGTCAAGCTCGAGGAGACGACCTGGGGGCAGATTCCCTTCAAGTTCGAGGCCGGCACCCAGCCGATCGCCGAGGCCGTCGGCTTCGGCGCCGCGGTCGACTACCTCAACGACGTCGGCATCGACGCGATCGAGGAACATGAGCGCGAACTGCTGATCTACGCGCTCGACAAGCTCGCGGACGTTCCGGGCCTCACCGCGTACGGGCCGCCTCCGGAGCGGCGCGCGGGGATCCTCTCGTTCAACATCGAAGGCGTCCACCCGCACGACGTCGCGCAGGTCCTCGACATGGAGGGAGTCGCGATCCGTGCCGGCCACCACTGCTGCCAGCCGCTGATGGCGAAGCTCGGCGTCGCCGCAACCAATCGCGCGAGCTTCTACCTGTACACGATCCCCGAAGAGATCGACCGCCTCGCCGACGGGCTGCACAAGGCACATAAGCTTCTGGCGTGAGCGAATTCGACCAGCTGTACCGCGAGGTGATCCTCGATCACTACAAGAACCCCCGCGGCCACGGGCTGATCGACGATCCCGACGCCGAGGCTGAGGGACAGAACCCGCTCTGCGGCGACGAGGTCTCGATCTACGTCGCGTTCGGCGAGGACGGCGACACGATCGACGAGGTGAAATTCTCGGGGCGCGGCTGCGCGATCTCGCAAGCGGCTACGTCGATGCTGACGGAGCTCGTACAAGGCCGCAGCGCAAAGGAGGTCGCGGCGCTCCCGCGCGACGAGCTCCTCGACGAGATCGGCATCCCGCTGACGCCCGTCCGCCTCAAGTGCGCACTGCTCGGCCTCTCGACGCTCAAGCTCGCACTGCACAAGGCGAAGGGAACGCCGTTGCCCGAGGAGTGGGCCGGCGCCTCGTCCGACCTCGACCTCAAGTAGCGCGTGCCCGAGCTCGACGTCTGCCCCGTCGAGGAGCTGCCGTCCTGCTCGGTCAAGATCGTCTACGCGGGGACGCTCGCCGTCGGGGTCTACAACCTGAACGGTGAGTACTACGCGCTCGAGGATCGCTGTTCGCACGACGACGGACCGCTCTGCGAGGGTGACTTCGACTGCGACGACGGCGTCGCGATCTGCCCGCGCCACGGTGCGAGCATCGACATCCGCAGCGGACGTGCCCTGACGCTCCCGGCCGTCGAGACGGTGGCGACCTATCCCGTCCATGTCGTCGACGGGATGGTCAAAGTCCAGATTGCCTGAATCGAAGCGCTGCTGGACGACGACGGACGCGCTCTACAACGCGTATCACGATGACGAGTGGGGACGGCCCGTCCTCGACGAGCGCGGACTGTTCGAGCGCCTCTGCCTCGAGGGCTTCCAGTCGGGGCTCTCGTGGCTGACGATCCTGCGCAAGCGCGACAACTTCCGCGCGGCCTTCGCGGGGTTCGACCCGCAGCGGGTCGCACGCTTCGGCGAGCGTGACGTTCAGCGGCTGCTCGGCGACGCGGGCATCGTCAGGCACCGGGGCAAGATCGAAGCCGCAATCGCGAACGCGCGCGGAACGATCGAGCTCCGTGACCAGGGAACGCCGCTGCACGAGCTCGTGTGGTCGCACCGGCCCGAGCACCATCGGCCGCCGCGCGGCGCGGGCGACTGGAACGCGACCACGCCGGAATCGACGGCGCTGTCGAAGGCGTTGAAGCGCGCGGGGTTCCGGTTCGTCGGCCCGACGACGGTCTACGCGGCGATGCAGGCGTGCGGGGTCGTCAACGACCACCTCGCGGACTGCTTCGTGCGGGCGGACGTGGAGCGAGAGCGCGCAGCCGCGGTGGCTTAGGCTCCGCCGATGCTCGACGCCCGGATCCGAGCCGTGCTTGCGCGCCTCGAACAGGAGGATGCCGCCGAGCGCGCCGCCGGACGGCCACCGGCCGAGCGCTCGCGTGCGGTCGAGCCGACGACCGGCCGCTTCCTCTTCTCGCTCGTCGCGCCGCAGACCGACTGCGAGGTGCTCGAGATCGGAGGCTCGAGGGGGTACTCGAGCGTCTGGCTGGCTGCGGGCGTCCGCCATCTCGGCGGCCGGGTGACCTCGGTCGAGCACGACCCGCTGAAGGTCGAGGCGTGGCGCCGCAACATCGCGGACGCGGGGCTCGAAGAGTGGGCGGAGCTGCTCGAAGGCGACGCCAAGGAGGTCGTCCCGGCGATACCCGACGTCTTCGACATCGTGTTCCTCGACGCGGAGAAGGACGACTACGAGGAGCTCTTCCAGCTCGCCCGGGCGAAGCTCGAGCCGGGCGCGCTGGTCGTTGCGGACAACGTTCTTTCGCACCAGGAGACCCTCGGCGCGTACTCGGCAGCACGGCAGGCCGACCCCTCGCTCGAGTCGGTGACGGTGCCGCTCGACCGCGGCCTGGAGCTGAGCGTCGTGCTCCGCGGCGACTGATACCCTGCGCTCAACCGCGGAAAGGAGGTGGTCCGAGAGTGGAGATTTCCAGTACGGGCAGTGGAGGTACCAGCGGGTAGAGGTGCGTCCCCGGACCTACGGGGAATCGCCTAGCCAGCGTGGGGGACGACGCGTTACGCGCCGCCCGGCCTTCGGGCCGAGGCAGGAAGCGCCTCTACTAATCCACCGCTGGTAACCGGATTGGGGCCGCCGTGAGGCGGCCCCTTTCTTTTTAGGTCCGGGTTCGGTTCATGCCGGCGCCAAGGGGCCGGTCCCAGCCGAGCTCGGCGACGAGAAAGGCTCCGACGGTGCAGATGAGGCCGATCGCAGTCCAGTCAGGCCAGTGAACATCGCTGAAGATCGCGATGACGAAGCAGATGATCGCTGCGATGAACAGCAGCGTTCTGAGCCCGAGGGTCATCCGTGTCCTTCCGGTCGAAGGGGCGGGCGAAGCTTCGCGGACGCGTCAGACGGCGCGGCGCAGCTGCTCGTCGAGCGGCACTAGCGCGATCTGGAACGTGCGCACCGCGTCGTCGTTCCCGACGACGTTGTCGCCGTGCTCGAGCATTTTCAGGAGGTCGCGCGTGAGCGGGATGTCACCCGGCAGACGCTCCGTCACCAGCGCATTCGCGCGCATCAGGGCCATGGGGACATGGAAGCTCGGCCGCCGCACCCCGAGGACTCGCTTCAGCCGCGCCCAGAACTCGTCCCACGTGACCGAGTCGGGGCCGCCGAGCTCGAACGTCTTGCCGCTGACGTCCTCGCGACGCACCGCGTCGGCGAAGTACGTCCCGACGTCGCCGGCCCAGATCGGCTGGATCCGCTGCTTGCCGCTGCCCGTGATCGGCGTCACCGGCGAGTAGCGGGCCAACTTGGCGAACGTCGGCAGGATCCCGCCGTCGCGCCCGAAGACGAAGCTCGGCCGGAAGATCACACACGGCAGCCCTGCGGCGCGGACGAGCTCCTCCGTCTCCCACTTGGCGCGGTAGTACGGGACGAGATCCTTGGTCGCCTCGCTCGTGCCGAGCGCGCTCATGTGCACGAACCGGCTCACGCCCGCGGTCTTCGCCTCGGCGAGGAGCCCGCGCGTGCCGTCGACCATGACGCGCTGGAAGTCGCGCTCGCTGCCCTGCCGGATCGCGACCAGGTGGACAACCGCCTCGACGCCTTGAAGCGCGGCGCTCAGGCTCGCCGGGTCGGTGACGTCGCCCTGGACGAGCTCGCACCCCCACGCGGCGAGCTTCGACGCCTTGCGCGGATCGCGCACGAGACAGCGAACGGGGTGGTCGCGGCCGCGCAGCTCGTGCACGACGTGGCCGCCCACGAACCCGCTCCCGCCGGTGACGAGGATCAACCGGCCGGTTCTCGCTGGAAGTTCTGCCAGTACCGAGACGGCGTCGGCCCGCGCTGGCCCTGGTACTTCGAGCCGATCGCGCCGGTCCCGTATGGCGTCTCCGCGGGCTCGGTCAGCTGGACGAACGAGATCTGGCCGATCTTCATCTCGGGGTAGATCGTGACCGGCAGGTTCGCGACGTTCGAGAGCTCGAGCGTGACGTGGCCGTTCCAGCCCGGGTCGATGAAGCCGGCTGTCGAGTGGATGAGCAGGCCGAGCCTGCCAAGCGACGATTTTCCCTCCAGGCGGGCCACGAGATCGTCCGGCAGCCGGATCCGTTCGAGCGTCGAGCCGAGGACGAACTCGCCGGGATGCAGGACGAACGGCGTGTCCTCCTCGACCTCGACGAGCTCCGTGAGGTCTTCCTGCTCTTCGCGGACGTCGATATAGGGGTACCTGTTGTTGTGAAAAACCCGGAAATAGCGGTCGACTCGCACGTCGACGCTCGACGGCTGCAGGAGCGAGTCGTCGTAGGGATCGATCTCGATGCGGCCCTCCTCCAGGAGGCGGGCAATCGTGCGATCTGAGAGGACCACGCGGCCGATTCTATGGCCGCCGCGAAGTGGTACTTTTCCACACCTTGCCGCAGGCCAGGCCCCCCAGGCCCCCGAGGACGCCCCGTAACGTCCTCCAGCCGGTCGATCCGAACGCGCGCCACAAGGTGCGCCGGGCCGAAGCGCGGCAGCGTCGGCACAAGCAGCGCCTGAGGGTTGCCGGCGCGCTGCTCACACTGATCGCGGCAGGTGTCATCGGCGGCATCGTCGCGACGCACGTCAACCGTCACCACAGCCCCGTGCGAGCGGCGGCGCGCGAGAAGCCGAAGCCACAGGTGCACGGACTGCAGCCGCGGCCGCTGCCGCACGAGCTGCGCGGCGTCCACGTCACGATGGCGCTCGCGGGGCTCCCGGGCAAGCTCGACCAGTACATCGCGATGAAGCGGGACGGCCTGAACGCGATCGAGCTCGACGTGAAGGACGAAAACGGCGAGGTCGGCTGGCCGGTGAACGTCCCGCTCGCGCGGCGCGTGGGTTCCGGTATGCGCTACTACAACCCGGAGCGGGCGGTCGCGAAGATCCATGCCGCCGGGCTCTACCTGGTCGGCCGCGTCGTCACCTTCGAGGACCCGGTGCTCTCCGCCCACGCCCCGGAGCTGGCACTTCGCCGCGCGGATGGATCTCGCTGGCTCAACAACGGTGGCCTGGGTTGGACGAACGAGTACGACAAGCGCGTCTGGAAGTACAACGTCGACATCGCCGTCCAGGCGGCCAAGCTCGGCTTCGACGAGATCCAGTTCGACTACGTTCGCTTCCCCAGCGACGGCGACCTCTCGCAGATCCGCTACCCCGGCGCGCACACGCAGCCGATGGGCTGGACGATCCCGACGTTCCTCAAGTACGCACGCTCGCGACTGCATCCGCTCGGCGTCCGGCTTTCGGTCGACGTCTTCGGCCTGTCGGCGACGCGTGACCTCGGCATCGGTCAGTTCCCGTCGAGGATCGCGCCGGTCGTCGACACGATCTATCCGATGGTCTACCCGTCCCACTACGTCTCGGGCGAGTACAACATCATCGACCCCGACTCGAGGCCGGGGACGACGGTCGCCTACTCGCTGCGCGACTTCCGCAGCAAGGTCGCCGGACACAAGACGATGCTGATCCCGTGGCTACAGGACTTCTCGCTCGGCCGGGCCTACACCCTCGCCGACGTCCAGGATCAGATCCAGGCCGCGAGACTCGAGCACGTGAAGGGCTTCATGCTCTGGAACGCTTCAGGCCTGTATACGGTCAAGGCGCTCTCGACGAAGCCGTTCTAGCGCTCGGCGGAGGCGCGCTTTGACGGTGGGGTCGCCGCTTCGCGCGGAACGTGCGCGGGCGAAGCCCGC
>JBJMJR010000050.1:0-21505 GCA_045806245.1 Gaiellaceae bacterium
GCGAAGGTGCAGGACGAGGTCGGGCACGCGCAGCTGATCTACCGCGTCGTCGACGACCTCGGCAAGCCGCGCGAGCAATGCCTCGCCGATCTCCTCTCGGGCAAGTCGAAGTTCCACAACGTCTTCCATTACCCGACGAAGACCTGGGGAGACGTCGGCGTGATCGCGTGGCTCGTCGACGCGGCCGCGATCATCAGCCAGAAGGCGCTGCTCAAGTGCTCGTACGCGCCCTACGCCCGGATCATGAAGAAGATCTGCTGGGAGGAGTCGTTCCACATCCTCCACGGCCGCGACGTCATCCTCACGCTGATGAACGGCACCGACGACCAGCGCGAGCTCGTGCAGGAGGCGCTGAACCGCTGGTGGGGACCGCTGATGCAGTTCCACGGGAACCCGATCCCGAAGGAAGACGATCCGATGTACGTCTGGCGGATCAAGTCGCAGGGGAACGAGGAGGCGCGCCAGCAGTTCCTCGACGGCTACGTGCCGCAGATCTGGGAGCTCGGCCTGACGGTTCCGGATCCAAAGCTGCGGAAGAACGACGACGGGGTCTGGGAGTACGGCGAGCCCGACTGGGACGAGCTCCGCAGCGTCGTCACCGGGCACGGCCCGAAGTCGCAGGACCGGCTCGACCTGCGCCGCGAGGCGCGCGAGCACTCCGCGTGGGTTCGGCAGGTCGTGCTCGCCGAAGCCGCGTGATCTACGAGGTCTTTCGTCAGGAGCGGAAGGGACAGGCGTTCCAGCACGCCGGCTCGGTCGAGGCCGCGGACCACTCGTTCGCCGCCGTCTATGCGCGCGAGCAGTACGGCCGCCGGGGTGAGTCGACGTCGCTGTGGGTGGTGCCGCGCGAGGCGATCATCGAGATCGACGATTTCGTCGACGAGCTGAACCGCAACTACCACCGAGTCGACGGCTACCCGCTGAAGGAGAAGCTCAAGGAGGCACGTGACCGAGCACGAAATGCGCTCGTTGCTCGAGATCGCTGACGACGAGCTGATCCTCGGCTGGCGCGACTCCGAGTGGACGGGAATCGCACCACTCCTGGAAGAGGACGTCGCGTTCTCGTCGATCGCACAGAACGAGATCGGCCACGCGCGCGCACTCTACGAGCTCGTCGCGCGCGAGCGCGGCACGACCGCCGACGAGCTCGCGTTCGACCGCGCCCCCGCCGACTACCGCTGCGCGCGGCTCGTCGAGCTGCGCCTGCTCGACTGGGAGAAGACGATCGCGCGGCAGTACCTCTACGAGCAGGCCGACGCCGAGCGGCTCGAGGCGCTGAAGGCGTCGGAGGATCAGGAGATCGCCGGGCTCGCGGCGAAGATCGAGCGCGAGGAGGCCTACCACCGCATGCACGCGCAAATGTGGTTCGACCGCCTGAAGGACGAGCCGCGCTTCACGTCGGCACTCGACGAGTTGCGCCCGCTCGTCGACGCGGGCCGTGACGACCACACCGCCGAGCTGACGGAGCTCTGGGACGAGATGACAATGGTGCGACGTTCCCAACCTGCGGGCACGAAGTGGTGACCGCCGAGCAGGTCTGGGAGGCGCTTGCGGAAATCCCCGACCCGGAGATTCCCGTCATCTCACTCGTCGACCTCGGCGTCGTTCGGGACGTCGACGTGCAGAACGGAACCGTGCGCGTCGGTTTCACGCCCACGTTCCTCGGTTGTCCTGCGCTCGAGGTGATGCGCGACGCGATGGCGGAGCGCATCCGCGCGCTCGGCGCCGAGCCGCAGATCGACGTGCTGACCGACGACTCGTGGTCGACCGACCGGATCACGCCGGCCGGGCGCGAGAAGCTGCGCGAGTCGGGCCTCGCGCCACCCGCTCCGCGCGAGGCGTCGGCGCCGACGCTCGTCCAGCTGCAGTCGAACGTGTTCCGCTGTCCCTACTGCGGCTCGACCGACACGCGTCTCGAGAACATCTTCGGACCGACGCCCTGCCGCTCCCTGCGCTACTGCACGAGCTGCCGGCAGCCGTTCGAGCAGTTCAAGACGATCTAGCGGACGACCACCTCGATCGTGTCACCGTCAGCGACGACGTGGTCGCGCCCGACGCGCTGCCCGTCGAAACGTGCGCTCGGGCCCCAGATGCGCGCGCCGGTGCACGCCGCCTCGACCTCGTGATGGATCGCGCGCGCGACGTCCGACACCGCCGCGGGTGGGCGAAACGCCTGCGGCTCCGCCTCGTCGTGACTCGGGCGGCGCAGGAAGACGCGGATCAGGCCCGTCAGGTCCCAGACCGCGTCACGCAACGCGTCGAGGCTGTCTTCGTCGAGAACCGAAACGCCGAGCGCGCCGTCAGGCGGCGGCGTTTCGTCCGTCTTCGTCGCGACGACGAGGGTCGGCTTCTCGATCGTCGCCAATTCGAGCTCCACGCGGATGGCGTCGAGCGACTCCGGCTGTGCGGCGTCGTGGCAAAGCACGATTCCGTCGGCGCCACGCAGTACGCCGAGCAATGCCCGCCCTCCGCCGCGATCGCCGGCCGCACCCTCGAGCAGACCCGGAATCTCGACGAGCTGCACGAGCACGCCGCGCAGTCGCGTCAGCGCCGGCACCGGTCGCGTCGTAGTGAACGCGTAGTCGCCGGTCTTGATCTGGATCTGTGACAGCGCCTGCAGCAGCGAGGACTTGCCTGCGTTCGGCGGCCCGACGAACGCGATCTGTGCGGCTCCTTCGCGCGGGACCGAGATCGATTCGCGGTGAACGACGCGGGAGCGAGCGCGTGTCTCTTCCAGCTGACCATGCACCCACTTGCGCAAATCGGCGTACGGGCCGTTCTTGTAGTTCGGTAGCTCCGAGAGAATCGTGCGTAGCTCACGGGTGCGCTCGGCGCCCTCCTTGCCCACGAGGCGCCGTTTGATGACCTGCTTGAACGTGCGATGCGGCATGGGCATCGCGGGACCTCACTTTCACCAGCTCCAGGCGGGCGCGTCGCGTCCCGCCGCTTCCACCGACGCGTGATTCCGGAAGCGGCGGGCTAGCCGTTTTTCTGTCGTACCGTGACGAGCCAGCCGAGCATGCACACGAGGCTAGCACCTGGACGATTTAGCGCAGCGCGAGCGCGCCGATTTCCAGGAGCTGGCGCACCGCCTCGACGACGTCGCGGTCGAGCTGCGCGCGCGCAATCTCGAAACGGTCCGCCACCGCATCGATCACCTCACGCAGGGTGCTGTCGCCGTCAAGCGACGTGACGACCTCGAGGACGCCCGGCGACACGTCGAGCTCGGTGAACGTTCCCTCGGTCAGCTGGATGCGGGCCTCGACGATCGACGGTGCACCGTCCTCGGGCTCGAGCTCTTGCTCCAGCCGGCACGACACCTCGAGCGAAACGGAGAGGTCGAGCAGCTCATCGTCGTGCTCGAGCTGCGCGAGGCGCTCGCGCATGGCGAACGCACGCTGGATCTGCTCGTCGGCTTCCTCGACGTCGTCCGGCTCGATCGGGTCGACGCGGGCTTCGCCGCCGCCGCTGCGCTTGTGCAGCAGGACCGCCCCCTCGCTGACCCAGCGCACGCCCAGCTCCTCGAGATACGCCGTCCATTCGTCGAGCGCCCGCGCGAACGCCTCCGGGTCTTCGGTCAGGTGCGTGTTCCAGGTGCTCGCGTGAGTCAGCGGATCTGCGTCCCAGCCCGGGAGGATCCAACCGTCGCAGCCGGATGCGGCAACCCATGCAAAGGCGCGCTCGTCGGGGGCATCTTCGTCCTCGGCCAGCCAGCTGACGAGCAGCGTCGCGTAGCCGCCGTCGTTGAGATGAGCTGCCGCGTCGCCCACCGCACGCTCGGACACCTCGTCCGCCCGAAAGCCGGAGTCGCGGTACACCCAGCGGTTCTCGGGCGACACGACGTAGGGCGCGTTGCACGTGATCAGATCGAAGCTCTCGCCGGCGACGGGCTCGAAGAGGCTGCCGGAGCGGCACTCCACGTTCGTCAGCCGGTTCAACGCGGCGTTCAGCGTCGTGAAGTCGAGTGCACGCGGGTTCACGTCCGTCGCGACCACGTGCTCCGCGTGCGCAGCCGCGAGCAGCGCGTGAATGCCACTGCCGGTGGCGACGTCCAGCGCGCGCCCAACCCGAGGCCGAGGCGTGAGCGTGTCCAGCAGGCGCGACGTAGGCGTGTAGACCGCGACGTAGTCGGCCGGATCGTCGCCGCGCGCGAACCCATCCGCGGCGACGAGCAGCCTGCCGATCGGAAGGATGCGCCCCCGCGGAACGACCTCCTCGCCTATGTCCGCGAGCCCCGCGGCCTCGAGCGCGTCGAGCCCGTCGCGGCCGAGCGCCAACTGCGCGTCCCGGACGGCGACCGGCCTCTGCAGGAAAAACAGCCGGATCGCCGTGCTCAGACGATCGCCGGGCAGCCTGCGCTCGTCGGCCGGGACGTCCTCCTCGCCGCGCGAGTACGCGTCGTCGCCGAGCTGCCGGTACACCCCCGACTCGGAGTAGCCGACGTCGCGCAACACCGAGCCGAGGCGTGTTGCGGCGCGCGTGTCCGCAATCGGGAACTCACTCATCGCGCTGCATGATTAGCTACCGCGGCAACTCGTGGCGCAGCACATCATCCTTCTGCGCGGAATCAACGTCGGCTCGCGGAACCGCATCGCCATGCCGGCTCTCCGCGACGCGCTCGCAGACGCAGGCTTCGCCGAGGTGCGGACCTACGTGCAAAGCGGCAACATCGTCGTCGCGAGCGGCGCCAAGCCCGAGGCTGTCGCGCGCAAGATCCACGCCGTGATCCAGCGGCAGTTCGGGCTCGAGATCGCCCTCGTCACGCGCACCCGCGCCGAGCTTGCCAGGGTCGTCGAGCTCGACCCGCTGGGGAAGGTCGCGACGGATCCGAAGCGCTACCAGGTCAGCTTTCTCGACGCGAAGCCGCCGCGCGATCTCGTGCGGCGGCTGGAGGACGCGGCCGCGCCCGGCGAGCGTGTCGTCGCGCATGGACGAGAGATCTACGCCTGGCACCCCGACACGATCGCGCGGTCGAGGCTCTGGGCACTGCTCGCCGCTAAGGATCTCGGCGCTACGGCGACGGCGCGGAACTGGACAACGATTCGGAAGCTGCTGGAGCTTGTCGATGCTCCAGCGCCCAGTTGAGCGCGTGGTCGGCGATCTCCTCCCAGCCGTCCATCCCGGCCATGAAGTGGGTGCGACCCCCGTAGTCCTTCTCCTCGGTGACCGACGGCGCTCTGCTCTGAAGCTTGAGCACCGCCTTGTTGAGCGCAGGCGGACTGATGTGATCCTTGGTGCCGGCGACCAGAAGCAGCGGCGCGCGCCGCTGGTTGCCAAAGTCGATCTTCGCCGCTGACCCGAGGGCGTCGAAGAAGGCGCGGTTCGTTCCGGGAATGTAGTGCTCGCGGTAGATCGCGTCGGACTCCTCCGCGCTCAGCGTGTTCGTGAAACGCCAACGGAACTGCTTCGGCGAGAGGGTTGCAAGGCCGTTCCGGTTGAACGGGTTCTTCAACGCCGGCCAACCCGCGCGCAGGGTCGAGAGCGGCAAGAGCAGGACGCCCTTCGGAGGTGCGGTGCAGATCGCGACACCGGCAGCTCCGAGGCCTCGATCCAGCAGAAGCTGTGCCGTCAGCCCGCCGAACGAGTGGCCGATGATGATCGGCGGGCGGTCGAGCCCGCGGATGATCTCGTCGTAGTGGTCGACGATCTGCGTCAACCCGAGGCCCTTGAGCCGCGACGGATCCCCACGCAGCTCTTCGGGGTCGTTCACCCTGGGCCAGGCCGGTGCGATCGCCGTCTGGCCGCGATCGCGGTAATGGTCGATCCAGTTGTCCCAGCTCCGCGGCGTCATCCACATGCCGTGGATCAGGACGATGGTCGGTGACTCAGCGCTCATGAGCGCCTCCCCGGTTGTCTTGGCGGCCCCCACGCAGTTATCGCACACCAGGGGCGTGCCGAACGACCGGTTACCCTGACGTCATGCGCACGGTCGCAGTCCTGGCACTCTTGGCAGGCCTGTGCGCCGCATGCGGATCCAGCTCGCACTCCGCAGCGAAGCCCTCCTTCGACAAGCCGGCGCGGAATGCGTGGTTTCCGCTGCGGCCCGGCACGACGTTCGTCTATACGGGCGAGAAGGACGGCGTCGAGGGCCGCGACATCGTCAAGGTGACCGGCCGGACGAAGGTGATCGACGGCGTTCGCTGCACGACCGTCGACGACCGCCTCTCCGTCCGGGGCCGCCTCGCGGAGCGGACGAGCGACTGGTACGCCACGGACAACACCGGGACGGTCTGGTACTTCGGCGAGGACACCGCCGAGCTGAACAAGGCCGGCAAGGTCACGAGCCGCGAAGGGACGTGGCGTGCAGGCATCGACGGCGCGAAGGCCGGGATCTTCATGCCGGCCCAGCCGAAGGTCGGCCAGTCGTTTCGCCAGGAGTACCTGAAGGGCCACGCCGACGATCACTTCGCCGTGCTGAGCCTGTCCGCATCCGTGCTCGTCGGCTACACGGCGTCGGCGCACGCGCTGCTGACGAACGAGTGGACGCCGCTCGAGCCGGACACGCTCGACCACAAGCTCTACATTCGCGGCATCGGCCTCGCGAAGGAGGAGACGGTCAAGGGCGGCAACGAGCGCTGGGAGCTTGCAGACGTGCTCCATCAGTAAGCTCAAATCTGTGGCGCACGTCGAGATCTTCTACTGCCCCGTCTGAAGCGGCTATGACCAACGGGCCGCGAGTCTCGCGGCCGAGCTGAACGAACGAGGTCACCAGGCCGAGCCGGTAGGCGGCGCGAAGAGCCAGTACGACGTCGTGGCCGACGGCGCACTCGTCTTCTCTAAGCAGCAGGCAGGCCGGTGGCCGGAGACGGACGAGATCGTGCGGGCACTAGACGCGGGTACGTCGCCGTGAGCAGCAGTGTGTACGCGGTCACCTCGAGCTCGTAGCGCAGGCAGAACGCGCCGAGCTCCTGCAGGCCGGCCGTCGTCCGGCCGAGCGCGACGCCCGCAAACCACGCCGGCACCGCCGCAAGCGAAAGGACGACACGCAAGGCAGTCGCGAGCAGCAGCGCGGGTATGGCGAGCAGCGCGCGGAACAGCGTGATCAGCCGAGGTTGCCGGGGCCGGTCGGGTATCTCGATCGCGAACGGGTGCGCCTGCGTGTGGAGCGGATCCGGATAGCGACCCGATAGGAGGAAGAACCACGCGGTGACCTGCCCGGTGTAGCGCACATATGCCGCGATGAAGCTGTGCAGCCAGCCAGGCAGTCGCCCTTCGATCAGCAACGCAAGCCAAGCGATCGCGACGAGCGGCGATGCGATGACCGTCCAGCCGCCGAGGACGATCTCGTGCGGCACGTACAACAGCAGCCGGAAGAACACGGCGAGACGGCGTCGCCGCAGCGGCTCGTCGTCTCTGACGTGCACGCGTCCGTCGTCCATGGCACGCGGTACCGTACTGCGCGTGCGGCGGGCGACCCCACTCGTGCTCGCGATCGTCGTGCTGGCCGGCTGCGGGAGCAGCGGCTCGAGCGGTCAGCGCTTGACGCGAGACGAATATGCAAAGCGCGCAGACGCGATCTGCAGCAAGTACAAGCAGAAGAGCAACGCGCTCTCCCGGCCGTCAGATCTACCGGGTCTCGCCAAGATCGCGGACCAGGTGCTGCCACTGCTGCGGTCGGCGCGAGGAGAGCTGCGCGCGTTGCGGCCGCCGCAAGCAGAGCAGGCGACCGCCGCTGCATGGCTCAACGAGTTCGACCGCCTCATCGGCGACATCAAGAAGATTCGCGACGCAGCCCAGAAGAGCGACAGCGCCGCCGTCCAGGCCGCGGCGGCGCCGGCGCTACAGGACAACCAGCACTCCAACGACCTCGCCTCGCAGCTCGGAATGACGGTGTGCTCTAAGGCCTAGGCCCCGCGGAATCGCGGCGGCCGTTTCTCGAGGAACGCGGCCACGCCTTCCTTGAAGTCCGCTGTCTGCGTCGCAGCGGCCTGGAGTTGCGCCTCGCGCTCGAGCTGTTCGTCGAGCGTCGCGCCGACGGCGTGGTCGAGCAGCCGTTTCGTCATGCCGACGCCGCGCGTCGGCAGATCTGCGAGCTGCGCCGCGAGCTCCGCGGCGCGCGAGTTGAGCGCAGCGCTCTCGACCACTTCCGAGACGAGTCCCCACGCGTGCGCCTCGGCCGCGGTCAGCCGCTTGCCGGATGCGAGCCATTCGAACGCGCGCGCCGGACCGAGAATGCGCGTGACGAAGTACGAGCCGCCGGAGTCCGGAATCAGCCCGATGTTGATGAACGCCGGGACGAACGTCGCCGAGTCCGCGGCAAGGCGCAGGTCGCAGGAGCACGCAAGCGACATCCCGGCGCCCGCGGCGGCGCCGTTCACGGCGGCGATGACGGGCTTCTCGAGCGCGCGGATCGCACGAATGTTCGGGTGGTAGTTGTCGCGCAGGCGCGAGCCGATGTCGCCCGGCGCCTCGCGGAACTCTGTCAAGTCCTGGCCGACGCAGAAGCCGCGGCCGGCGCCGGTGAGCACGACCGCGCGAACGCCTCCGTCGCGCGCGTCCTTCAATGCCCCCGCAAGGGCGCGGTGCATTGCGCCGTTGAACGCATTGAGGACGTCCGGACGGTTGAGCGTGATCGTCAGGACCGCGCCGTCGCGGCTGGTCTCGACCTCGGCCATCGCCGGACTTTCGCAGATCGCGTAGGGAGCGGAGGCGTTGCTACGTTGGCCACATGGAGCTGCAATTCGTGTCGCTGCCGTCGGAGGAGGAAGCACTCGACGCGTACTCACAGTCTGTGATCGCCGTCGCCGAGCGCCTGTCGCCGTCGGTGGCAAATGTCCGGCTGCGCCGCGGCGGCGGCAGTGCCGTCGTGATCACACCCGACGGCTTCATGCTCACGTCCGCCCATGTCGTCGCGCGGACGCGCGGCGGGCGTGCATCGTTCGTCGACGGCCGCGAGCTGGAGTTCGACGTGATCGGCTCGGATCCGCTGTCTGACCTCGCCGTCCTGCGCGCGGACGGACGCGAGCTCACGCCCGCGGAGCTCGGCGACGCGGAGCGCCTGCGCGTCGGCCAGCTGGTCGTGGCGATCGGCAACCCGCACGGGTTCACCGGGTCGGTCACCGCCGGTGTGGTCTCCGCACTCGGCCGCTCGCTGCCGACGCGCTCGGGCGCGAACGTCCGCGTGGTCGACAACGTGATTCAGACCGACGCCGCGCTCAATCCCGGGAACTCCGGCGGCGCGCTCGCCGACGGGCGCGGCCGCGTGATCGGCATCAACACGGCGGTCGCCGGGGTCGGGCTCGGGCTCGCCGTCCCGATCAACGCCGCGACGCGGCGCATCGTCGCCGCGCTGATGACAGAGGGACGCTTCCGGCGTGCCTATCTCGGCATCGCGGGCGGCCCACGGCCGCTGCCGCCACGTTTGGCGCGTGAACTTGGCCGCCCGTCGGGCGTCGAGGTGGTGGAGGTCGTCGAGGGCGGCCCGGCGGATCAGGCGGGCATGCGGCCCGAGGATCTGATCGTCGAGCTGGACGGTACGCCGATCGGTGGCATGGACGAGCTCCAGCGCGTCGTCGTCAGCGAGCTGATCGGACACGCGGTGCGGGCGAAGGTCGTGCGCGAGGGGCGCGAGCGCGAGCTCGACGTCGTGCCCGCCGAGCTCGACGGCTGACGCCTAGACCTCCGCGGGATGCGTATGCGTCTCGTGCCGCGCGAGCTCGAAGACGACCTGCGCAACGAGGACGCCCGCGAAGACGGTCACGACGGTCAGCGGACTGAGGCCGAACGGCACGAGCGCGAGAGCCAGCGCCGCCGTGACGAGCCGGAGCACGACGTCGGCGTCCACCACGACGGTGCCGGCAACGAGCTGGATCACGCCGAGCCCGACCATCGTCAGCGCCAACCCGGCGGAGAGCACCCAGCTCGTGTCGTCGTAGCGGTGATCGCCGCCCGCGTCGAGGACGGCGAGCTTCACGCCTGCGCCGAGCGAAGCAAGGCCCACGACGACGAAGTAGTTCATGTACGTGTAGGTCAACCCGCCGAAGATGCCGCGCGCCGTCAGCGCGCCTTCGTCGAGGAAGTCGAAGTAGATCCACCACAGCGCAGCCGCGACGACGAAACCGCTGCCCGCGGCGGCGGCGGAGCCTGCGTCCCAGCTGACCTTCGACACGCCGAGCACGACGGCAAGCACTGACTCGCCGAGGACGATCAGGGTCAGCAGCCCGAACCGCTCCGGCAGATGCCGCCGATCAACCGGCGCCTCGCGCAAGCGCCGCCACGCGGGGATCGGCGCAACCAGCTCGATCGACAGCGCGACACCCCACAGCACGTACGCCCATGGTGCGTCGACGAGCAGCGAGCTGAGCCAGATCAGCACCGCGACGCTGAACGCGCCGAGGAAGCTGCTCGCCAGTGCGCGCGCCTCGGGAACGTGCCTGCTCGCGCGCGCGTACAGGGTCACGAGGACGAGGCGGACGGCGACATACGCGAGCGGAAACCCCTCCGTCGCGCCGCGGAAGACGCTCGGGATCGTCGTCGCCAGCACTGCCACGCAGAACATCGCGAGGAGCGACAGCAGCCGATACAGCAGGTCGTCGGTGTCGAAGCGGTTGGCGTAGAACGTGAACCCCATCCACGCCCACCAGACCGGCGCGAACAGCGCGAGGAACTCGAAGAAGCGCGCCGTCGTCGGCTCTGCGGCAAGAGCGTTCGCGAGCTGGCCGACGGCGGCGACGAAGACGAGGTCGAAGAAGAGCTCCAGCCAGGTCGCGCGGCGCTCCTCGTCGACACCTCGTCCGCGTGTGCGCAGCCGCGGCGGCTCGAGCAGCCGCGCGAAGCCGGCCACTAGCTAGCGGCCCTTGAACTCGACGTCGCTTGCGACGTCGTTTAGGAGGCCGAGTGGGCCGTGACCACTCGGCCGTTTACCCCGAATTGCCACGCGCGACCGCTTGAGCCCTCTACCGACCTTTGAATTCAGGCTTGCGTTTTTCCGTGAATGCGGTGAGGCCCTCCTTGGCGTCGTCGGATGCGAACGCGAGATAGAGCGCGCGACGCTCGTACTCGAGCCCGAGCTGCAGCGTCGACTCGTACGCACGGTCGACCGCTTCCTTCGCGAGCCGTGTGGCGACCGGCCCCTTCGACGCGATCTCGCGCGCGACGCGTTTCGCCTCGTCGAGCCACGCCTCCTGCGCGACGACGCGCGCGACGAGCCCGGCCGACAGCGCCTCGTCGGCCGTCAGCAGCCGCCCGCTGAGGATCACGTCCATCGCCGTCGACTTCCCGACCGCACGCGTCAGGCGCTGCGTGCCGCCGGCGCCGGGGATGATCCCGAGCGACGTCTCGGGCTGTCCGAAGCGAGCGGTCTCGGACGCGACGATCAGGTCGCAGGACAGCGCGAGCTCGCAGCCGCCGCCGAGGCAGTACCCCGACACGGCGGCGACGAGCGGCGTCCAGAGGTTGCGGATCGCGTCCCAGCGCTCGACGCGCCTGGCGTAGTACAGCTCGATCGCAGTGCTGCGCGCGAGCTCGCCGATGTCCGCGCCGGCCGCGAACGCGCGCTCCGAGCCGCCGAGGACGATGCAGCGGATCCCGTCGTCGCGGTCGAGCTGCTGCAGCTCGGTGACGAGCTCGGCCATCAGCTCGTCGGAGAGCGCGTTGAGCTGCTGCGGCCTGTTCAGCAGCACGACGGCGATCGGGCCGTCGCGCTCGACTAGGACGAGCGCTTCAGAAATGCCTTCACCGCCTCCTGCGCTTCGTCGCCGAGCATCGACAGCGACAACCAGTCGCGTGCGTGGTTGACGGTCTCGTGCCAGGACAGGTCGCGCCAGAAGTTGAGCTGCTGCTTCGCGTAGCGCGTCGTCTGCGGGAGCTTCTTCGCCAGCTTCTCGACGACCTCGTCGACCTTCGCGTCGAGGTCGGCCGCCGGAACGATCCAGTTGACGAGCCCCCACTCCTGCGCCTGCGCGGCAGGGATCTCCTCGCACATGTAGATGATCTCGCGCGCGCGGCGGTCGCCGACGAACACCGGCAGCCACTGCGTCGCGCCGCCCGCCGGCACCGAGCCGTGCTCGAGCCCGACGTGGCGGATGAACGCGTCGTCGACCATGACCGCGAGGTCGCACGCCATCTGCAGCTCGTTGCCGCCTCCCACCGCGATGCCGTTGATCCGGGCGAGCGTCGGCTTGCCCACCTCGCGCAGCTTGTCGTGCATGTCTTTGAACGCGCCGAACCACTTCCAATATTCACGCGGCTCCCCGAGGTAGTCGGCAGCCCACGACTTGAGGTCCGCGCCGACACAGAAGGCTCGGCCGTTGCCGGTGACGACCACGACGCGGACGTCGTCGTCCCACGAGGCGTCTTCGCAGGCGCGCGTGATCTCGCGCAGCATGCGGAAGTCGAATGCGTTCAGGACGTCGGGCCGGTTGAGCGTGATCGTCGCGCGCGGAGGCGCCTTCTCGTAGACGATCGACTCGAAGCCGAGCTCCGAGGGTGGGCTCGGGCGCGGGTGCGTCGGCTCAGTCAACGTCGGCGAACATCACGGTGAACGCCCCGCCCATGTCCATCGCGTCCTTGCCGGTCGCCATGAACTCCTCGCTGCGCGCCGCGGACTTGAACGCGTCCATGTCGGGCCACTCCCACTCCGCGTAGTAGCGGTGCGGCGGCTCGCCCATCGGTGCGCCGAAGATCCTGCCGTGCCGGAAAGTGGCACCAGGGACTTTGCGGCAGAGCTCGACGTGTTGCTCGTAGCGAGCCGCGTCGGGCTCCTGGTCGTACAGCACCATCGCGCGAACCATTCGCCTCCCCTTCGTCGTAGAGCGCGGAGCGTATAGCTTCACCAAACAAAGGAGGTGTCATGGGGAAGAAGGTCGTGCACGTGGAATTTCCCGCGCAGGACATCGAGCGCGCGAAGACGTTCTGGCAAGGCGTCGGCGGCTGGGGGATCAACGACTCGGGCATGCCGGGGATGCAGTACCTGATGTGGCAGCAGGACGATCAGGGCGGCGGCATCTACAGCATGGAGGGCGAGACCGGTACCAGGGTCTACCTCGGAACCGAGGACATCGACGGGGATCTCGCCAAGGTGAACGAGCTCGGCGGCCAGACCGAGGACAAGATGCCGATTCCGAAGGTCGGCTGGTTCGCGCGCTGCAAGGAC
The DNA here is from genome assembly GCA_045806245.1 of Gaiellaceae bacterium. Lineage (GTDB taxonomy): Bacteria > Actinomycetota > Thermoleophilia > Gaiellales > Gaiellaceae > 3-1-20CM-4-69-9. The sequence continues at coordinate 13,094 of JBJMJR010000050.1, forward strand.
AGCGAGGGCAACGAGTTCAGTCTGTTCCAGGGCGACGACAACGCGCCGATGCCGGAGGGCATGGGCGGTTGACCGCGGTTGCCGTCGCGCTCGCGATCGCCGCAGGGCTCGCGGGCGCGGTGCAGGCCGCAGTGATGGGAGAGTTGGGCGAGCGCGCCGGGATCTTCCCGGCGCTCGCCTTCTCCGGCCTCGTCTCGGTCGTCCTCGGGATGGCGCTGCTCCTGGTCGCGAAGCAGAGCTTCCGCGGCCTCGGCGACGTCATGCGCCAGCCGCTCTGGCTCTGGACGGGCGGCGCGCTCTCGGTGCTGATCATCCTGGCGATCACGGTCGCGTCGCCGCGCATCGGCCTCGCGGCGACGATCGGCACGATCATCGCGCTCAACCTCGGCATGGCCGCAGCCATAGATCGGTGGGGCTGGTTCGGGCTCGACCGGATCGCGATCGGCTGGACACGCGTCGTCGGGCTCGCGTTCCTCGGCGTCGGCGCGGCACTGACGCTGATCAAGAGTGGCTGACGAGCTCGTCGTCGGGACGGTGGTCGCGGCCGAGCAGCAGCCGGGTGCGCGCGCACCGGCGCTGCTGCTGACGCTCGACCTCGGGACGTACGGCCGGGAGGAAGCGGTCATTTCCGGCTTCGAGCCCGAGGGACTCGTCGGGAGCCAGCTCCTGTGCCGGCGGCGCGACGACGGCGTGACCGTCGTTTCCGCCCACTCGCACGGGAAGGGGGACGTCGTTCTGCGCCCTGACGACGAGGTGGAGCCGGGGACGCTGGTCGGCTAGAGCCCGACGATGTCGTCGGGCTTGACCGGGACGCGGGTGAGCTCGCGGCCTGTCGCTGCGCGCAGTGCGGCGACGACGGCTGCGGTCGAGACGACCGTCGGCGGCTCGCCGACGCCCTTCACGCCGTACGGGGCGTCCGGGTCGGGGTCTTCGATTAGCTCCGAGACGACCGGCGGCATGTCGAGCGTGGTCGGGATCAGGTAGTCGGTGAAGCTCGCGTTGGTGATCAGGCCGTCGCGCGTCTGGATCTCCTCCATCAGCGCGAGGCCGAGCCCCTGCGCGGTGCCGCCCTCGATCTGACCCGTGACCGCCTGTGGGTTCACGGCGCGGCCGACGTCCTGCGCCGTGCCAATCCAGACCACGCGAGTCAGCCCGAGCTCGACGTCGACCTCGGCGACGACGCGCATCGCAGCGCAGGCGTACGCGACGTGCGAGCGCTCGCCGGTCGTCTGGCCTGTCTCCGGGTCGAGCGGCGACGTGCGCGGGTGCCGGTAGATGCGTTCCACGTCGACCTCGCCGCCACCGTTCCGCTCGCGTTCCTCGAGCGCGGCGCGGCACGCGTCACGCACGGCGCCGGACGCCATCCACGTCATACGCGAGGCCGACGCCGATCCGGCGGAGCCGACGGTCGCCGTCGTGTGCGGCGCAAGCGCGACGTTCTCTGTGCCGAGCTCCGTCCGCGCGACCTGCAGGATGACGCCGGCGACGCCCTGGCCGACCTCGGCCGCCGCGCAGTGCACCTCCCCGCTGCCGTCCGCGAACAGCCGGACGCGCGCTGCGGTGTAGTCGTCGAAGCCCTCCGAGTAGCCGATGTTCTTGAAGCCGACGGCGAAGCCGACACCGCGCTGCACGCCCTCACCGCGCGTGGTGTTGCCGGAGCCGCCGGGCAGTCGCAGCGGATCGCGCGGCAGTTCCTCCGGCTCGGGAACGGGCAGCGCCGCCGCGCGGCGGATCACGTCCGCAACCGGCAACGAGCCGGTGATGCGCTGGCCGGTCGGCGTGACGTCGCCCGGCTGCAGCGCGTTCCGCAACCGCAGGTCGATCGGGTCGAGGTCGAGCGCGGCGGCGAGCTTGTCCATCTGCGCCTCGTGCGCGAAGCACACCTGCACGGCGCCGAATCCCCGCATGGCACCGCAGGGCGGATTGTTCGTGTACACGCAGAGGCTCTCGATCAGTGCGTTGGCGACGGCGTAAGGCCCGCACGCGAACGCGGCCGCGTTCGAGGTGACCGCCGTCGAGCTGGAGGCGTACGCGCCGCCGTCGAGCAGGATGCGCGCGTGGACGTTCACGAGCTTGCCGTCGCACAGCGCGCGATGCTCCATCCAGATCTTCGCGGGATGCCGGTGGATGTGGCCGACGAACGACTCCTCGCGGTTGTAGACGATCTTCACCGGACGGTTCGTGTGCAGCGCGAGCATCGAACCATGGATCTGCATCGAGAGGTCCTCGCGCCCGCCGAACGCGCCGCCGACCCCGGCCAGGTGGATGCGCACCTGCTCGGGCTGCAGGCCGAGACAGGGCGCGACCTGGTCGCGGTCGACGTGGAGCCACTGCGTGGCCACGTAGACGTCGATGCCGCCCTCGCCGTCCGGCACGCACAGGCCCGACTCCGGGCCGAGGAACGCCTGATCCTGAATCCCGACCTCGTAGACGCCGGCGACCGACACGTCGCCTTCGGCGTCGGGGTCGCCGTGACGGATGACGAGCGAGCGGACGACGTTCGGGCGCCGGTCGTCGCGATAGCCGTGTTCCATCGTGGGACGGTCCGGATGCAGCGGCTCCTGCTCGGTCGCCGTCTCGGCGTCCGCAACCGGCGGCAGCGGCTCGTAGTCGACGCGGATCGCCTCCGCCGCGCGGCGCGCCTGCTCAGGGTGCTCCGCTGCGACCAGCGCAACCGCCTCGCCGAAGTACCGCACGCGGTCCGCGGCGAGCACGGGCTGGTCGCGAAATTCGAGGCCGTAGAGCTTCTCCCCGGGAACGTCCGCGTGCGTCAGCACGGCGTGCACCCCCGGCAGCGCCAGCGCACCCGAGACGTCGATGCTGCGGATGCGCGCGTGCGCGTGCGGGCTGCGCAGCGTGTGCCCCCACAACATCCCGGCGGCTTGCAGGTCGCTCGAGTACGCGAACTCGCCGGTGACCTTCGGGACGCCGTCGGAACGCGGGACGATCTCTCCGACGCGGCCGAGCTCGAGCTTCGGCGCGGTCGTGCTCACTGCGCCGCCGCCAGCCGCACGGCATCGAAGATCTTCGCGTAGCCCGTGCAGCGGCAGAGGTTGCCCGAGAGCGCCTCGCGGATCTCGTCGTCGCTCGGCTCGCGCGTCCGCTGCAGCAGATCCGCGGCCGCGACGACGAGGCCCGGCGTGCAGAACCCGCATTGCACCGCACCGGCCGCGACGAAGGCCTCCTGGACGCGGTGGAGCCGACCGTTCTCGGCCAGGCCCTCCACCGTCACGATCTCGTGCCCGTCGGCCTGCGCGGCGAGCACGAGACAGGCGCAGACGAGCTTTCCGTCGAGCTGGACGGAGCACGACCCGCACTCCCCCTGCTCGCAGGCGTTCTTCGAGCCGGGATAGCTGAGCCGCTCGCGGAGCACGTACAGAAGGCTCTCGCCCTCCCACACATCGGTCTCGCACGCCGCGCCGTTCACGCGTAGAGAGATCCTCATGAGAGGCACCGCTCCAGCGCGCGCTTCGTCAACACGCGCAACGCGTGGCGGCGGTACACGGCGGTGCCGCGCACGTCGTCGATCGGGCTCGCCGCGGCGGCGACCTGGTCGGGGAACGACTCCGCGTCCGCGAGCGGCGCGCGAACGACACCCGGAACGGGCCCCGCCGATCCGAACGACGCGCTCAGCTCGCCATCGACGCGCAGCGCGAGCGACACGACGGAAATGACCATCGCGTTGCGCGGACCGACCTTCATGAACGTCTGGCGGGCAGGCTCCGCGTCGACGGAGACGTCGAGGATCAACTCGTCGCCGGCGAGCGCGTTGCGCTTGACGCCGACGACGAAGTCCTGCAGCGGCAGCGTGCGCTCGCCGCGCACGCTCGCGACGCGCACCTGCGCGTCGCAGACCAGTAGCGGCGGCAGCGCGTCACCTGCGGGCGACGACGTGCCGAGATTCCCTCCGATGGTGCCGCGGTTGCGGATCTGCGGCCCGCCGACCGTCCGCGACGCCTCGGCGAGCGCCGGCAACGGCGTCTGCATCGCCTCCGTGTAGGTCAACCCGGCACCGAGCACGATGCGCTCGCCCGCGCGCGACCAGCCGCGCAGGTCGGCGACTTCGTTCAGGTTCAGCAGGGCGGGAGGCCGCGAGCGGTCGAAGTTCAGCTCGACCATGACGTCGGTCCCACCCTGGATCGGAACCGCGTCCGGTACCTCGGCCTTCAGCCGCAGCGCCTCGTCGAGCGAGCGCGGAGTGAGGACGTCCACCGCGCGAAGGGTAGTAGCTTCCTCCTGCATGGACGACCTCGCCCGCCGTCTTGCCGTCGCCCGCGGCGACGAGCCCGCCGACGTCGTCGTGCGCGGTGGCCGGGTGCTGTCCGTGTTCACGCGCGAGTGGCTGGACGTCGACATCGCAGTGGCCGACGGGTGGATCGCCGGGCTTGGCGAGTACCTCGGGCACGAGGTGGTCGACGCGTCGGGCCGCTACGTCGTGCCGGGATTCATCGACGCACACATGCACCTCGAGTCGACGAAGCTGCTGCCGGACGAGTTCGCGCGCCTCGTGCTGCCGCTCGGCACGACGGCCGTCGTGCTCGATCCGCACGAGCTCGCCAACGTCCTCGGCACCGACGGCGTGCACTGGCTGCTCGACGCCTGCGAAGGGCTGCCGCTCGACTTCTACTTCATGGCTTCGTCGACGATCCCGGCGTCGGAGTTCGAGTCGCCGCGGCGGCCGTTGCTCGGCGGCGATCTCGAGAGCCTGCTGCGCCGGCGCCGCGTACTCGGGCTCGCGGAGATGATGAACTTTCCCGGCGTGATCAATGCCGACCCGGGCGAGCTCGAGAAGCTACGCCTTGCGGAGGGCGTGCACGTCGACGGCCACGCGCCCGGTGTGCTCGGGCGCGCGCTCAACGCGTATGCCGCTGCCGGGATCCGCTCGGACCACGAGGCGCTGACACCGGACGAAGGGCGCGAGCGCTTGCGCAACGGCATGTGGCTGCTGATCCGCGAGGCGTCGATGGCGCGCAACCTGCAGGCGCTGCTGCCGCTCGTGGAGGAGTTCGGCACCAACAGGATCGCGTTCTGCACCGACGACCGCGACCCGGAGGACATCGCCGAGAACGGTCACATCAACGGAATGGTGCGCGAGGCCGTCGCGGCAGGCGTGGCACCGGAGGACGCGATCGTCCTCGCGACGCTCAACCCGGCCACCTGGCATCGCCTATGGCATCTCGGCGCGATCGCGCCGGGGTACCAGGCCGACCTGCTGCTGCTGACCGACCTGGAGCGCTTCGAGCCGGAGCTGACGTTGAAGCGCGGCCGCCCGGTCGACGAGATCCCCGAGCCGGCCGTGCCCGAATGGGTCAAGCACTCGGTCCGCAACCGTCCGGTGACGGCCGGCGACTTCGACATCGACGCGGACGGCGGCAAGGTGCGTGTGATCGGGCTCGTTCCCGACCAGGTCGTGACGGAGCTGCTCGAAGAAGAACTGAGCGACGAGCTCGCGACGATCGCGGTCGTCGAGCGGCATCTCGGCACGGGCCGCATCGGGCTCGGCCTCGTGCGCGGCTCCGGCTTGCAGCGCGGGGCCCTCGCATCGACGGTCGCGCACGACGCGCACAACATCATCGTCATCGGCAGGAACGAGGACGACATGGCGCAGGCGGTGACGCGTCTGGGCGAGGTCGGCGGCGGGATCGTCGTCGTCGACGGCGGTAGCGTCACCGCCGAGCTGCCGCTCCCGGTCGCCGGCCTGCTGGCCGACGCGCCGCTCGCGGAGGTGATCCGCCGGAGCCTCGCGTGCAACGACGCCGCGCGCGCTCTCGGCTGGTCCGGCGCGACACCGTTTCTGACGCTGTCGTTCCTGGGGCTCTCCGTGATCCCGAGCCTGAAGATCACCGACCGCGGGCTCGTCGACGTCGACCGCTTCGAGATCGTCCCACTGCGCGTGTGAGCACGCTCTACGCCAACGCGCACGTCCTGACGATGGACGACGAGCGCAACGAGCATCCCGGCGGCTGGCTGCTCGTCGACGACGGGTTCGTGCAGCAAGCCGGCACGGGAACGCGCCCGGTTGCCGACGACGTCGTCGACCTTGGCGGCGCGGTCGTCACGCCCGGACTGATCAACACGCATCACCACCTCTGGCAGAACCTGACGCGCGCACGCGCGCAGGACGAAAACCTGTTCGGCTGGCTCACGACCCTCTATCCCGTGTGGGCGCGCCTCGATGCCGAGGCCGAGTACGCCGCGGCTCGTTGCGGTCTCGCCGAGCTCGCGCTCTCCGGCTGCACCACCGTCTTCGACCACCATTACCTGTTCCCGAACGGCGGCAACGAGCTGCTCGAGGCAGAGATCCGCGCCGCGCGCGAGCTCGGCGTGCGCATCGTCGCGTCGCGCGGCTCGATGGACCTCGGCGAGTCGGATGGGGGGCTCCCACCCGACGCCGTCGTCGAGGACCGCGACGATGTCCTCGCCGCAACGCAGGATGCTGCGAAGCTCGCCGACGACGGCAACGTGCAGATTGCGGTCGCGCCGTGCTCGCCGTTCTCCGTGACGAAGGAGCTGATGCGGGAATCGGCGGAGCTCGCGCGCAAGCTCGACCTGAAGCTGCACACGCACCTCGTCGAGACGGTCGAGGAAGAGGAGTTCGCCTTGCAGAAGTTCGGCTGCACACCGCTCCAGTACGTCGAGGAGCTCGGCTGGCTCGCCGAGGACGTGTGGTGCGCGCACTGCGTGCACCTCGGCGCAGAGGGCATCTCGAAGTTCGAGTCGCACGACGTCGGCGTCGCACATTGTCCGAGCTCGAACATGCGTCTCGGCGCCGGTTTCGCGCCGATTCGCGAGCTGCTCGACGCCGGCGTGCGAGTGGGCCTCGGCGTCGACGGCTCCGCGTCGAACGAGCGGGGTGACCTCTTCATGGAGGTCAAGCAGGCGCTGCTGGTCGCCCGGGGACGCGGCGGCCCGAAGGCGCTGACCGTCCGCGACGCCATCCGGCTGGGGACGCGTGGCAGCGCATCCGTGCTGGGCCGCGACGACATCGGCCAGCTCGCGCCGGGAAAACGCGCGGACTTCGCGGTCTGGCGGACCGACGGGCTCGAGCTCGGCGGCGCCTCGGATCCGGTTGCCGGCCTCGTCTTCGCCGGGCCCCACCGGGTCGACCGCCTCTACGTCGGCGGCGACGAAGTCGTCCGCGACGGCCACCTGGTCCGAGGCGACGAGCCGGAGATCGCGCGCGAGCAGCGCCGCCAGGCGGAAAGATTCGTCGCGTGAGCATCTCGCTCTCCACCCATGTCCTCGACGTCGAGCGCGGGCAGCCCGCCCGCGGCGTGCGCGTCGAGCTCTGGCAGCACGAGCTCGTCACGGCCGCAGAGACGGACGGCGACGGGCGCATCGCAGAGCTCGGGACGGGTCTCGAGCCCGGCACGTACCGGCTGCTCTTCCGGCCCGACTCGCCGTTCTTCAAGAGCGTCGGCTTCGAGGTCGCCCTCGAGGACGGCCACTACCACGTCCCGCTGCTCGTCTCGTCGTACTCGTGCACGACGTACCGCGGCAGCTGAGTGCGGAGGAGCTCGCCGACCTGTTCGAAGGTCGGACGCGCCTCGTCGAGGAGCTCGCGCAGCGAGACGACCCGCTCGGCGAGGCGCGCGACGTGATCGCGCACCTGAGCGAGGCGGACAAGCTCGAGGCGCTGAACGCGCACCCGGCGATCGGCGCGAAGAAGCTCTCGGCCCGCTCGGCCGCGGAGCAAGGCGACGACAACGACCCCGTCGTGCTGACCGAGCTCGCCTATCTGAATCAGGTCTACGAGGAGAAGTTCGGCTTCCGCTTCGTCGTGTTCGTGAACCGGCGGCCGAAGACGGAGATCCTCGAGGTGCTGCGAGGCCGGTTGCAGCGCACGCGTGACGAGGAGCTCGACACCGCCGTCCAGGAGCTCGTCGCGATCGCGGAGGACCGATGGCGACGCTCCTGACGCTCGATCCCTACGCGACCGACTGGCTCAACCTGCTGGGCCGCTGGCTGCACGTGATCGCAGGCATCGCATGGATCGGCTCGTCGTTCTACTTCATCGCGCTCGACAACCACCTCCGTCCGCCCACGAACGCGGACGAGGGTGTCGGCGGCGAGTCGTGGGAGATCCACGGCGGCGGCTTCTACCGGGTGCAGAAGTACAAGCTCGCCCCCGACGAGCTGCCGGAGCCGCTGCACTGGTTCAAGTGGGAGGCGTACACGACGTGGCTGAGCGGCTTTGCGCTCCTGGTCGTCCTCTACTACCTGCACGCGAACGACTACCTGATCGACAAGAGCGTCGCCGGTCTGTCGCCGCTCGAGGCGGTCGCGATCAGCGTCGGCCTGCTGGCGGCCGCGTGGCTCGTCTACGACGCGCTCTGCCGTGTGCTCGGGTCGCGGCCACTGGTGTTGGCCGCGTCGCTGCTCGCGTTGATCACGCTCGCCGCGTGGGGAACC
>JBJMJR010000051.1:0-13851 GCA_045806245.1 Gaiellaceae bacterium
CCCGCGCGCGTTCACCGCGAAGCGGCGTACCGAAGGGTCGGACCCGCAGGGTCAGACCCTTATCTGCCGAGGTACGCCTTGCGGAGGTCTTCGTGCTCGCGCAGCTCGGCGGCCGGGCCTTCCAGAACCAGGCGACCCGTCGAGAGGACGTAGCCCCGGTCGGCGATGGACAGCGCCATGTTCGCGTTCTGCTCGACGATCAGCATCGCGACGCCCGACTGATGGACCTGCTGGATGATCTCGAAGCTGCGCTCCACCAGGATCGGCGCCAATCCCATCGACGGCTCGTCCATCAGCAGCAGCTTCGGCTGGGACATCAGCGCTCGCCCCATCGCGACCATCTGCTGCTCGCCGCCGGACAGCGTCCCCGCGAGCTGGCTGCGACGCTCGTGCAGAAGCGGGAACAAGGAGTACACCCGCTCGAAGTCCTCCTTCGCGCCGCCGCCGTGAAGGTATGCGCCCATCTGGAGGTTCTCGAGCACCGTCATCGGCCCGAACAGACGGCGGTTCTCCGGGACGATCGCCATTCCCCGCCCGATGCGATAGCTCGTCGACCGCCCGGTGACGTCCTCGCCCGAGAACTCGACCGCGCCGGTCCGGGGCCGCACCAGACCGAGGATCGTCTTCAGCGTCGTCGACTTTCCCGATGCGTTGCCGCCCAGCAGCGACACGAGCTCGCCCTCGCCGACATCGATGTCGATTCCCTGGAGGATGTGGATCTGCCCGTAGTAGGTGTTGATGCCCGACAGCCGCAGCAGGCTCATTTCGTCTCTGCCTTCCTCAGCCCGAGGTATGCCTCGACCACGCGTGGATTCGTCGCCACGTCGTCGAACGAGCCCTCTGCGATCTTCCGTCCGTAGTCGAGGGCAACGACCCGGTCGGAGATCCCCTCGACGACGTGCATGTCGTGCTCGATGACGAGGATCGTGTAGCCGCCGTCGTCACGCAGCTTGCCGATGAGCTCCGTGATCTCGTGCGTCTCGACCGGGTTCATTCCGGCGGCGGGCTCGTCGAGCAGGAGGAGCCTTGCACCCGTGGCCATCGCGCGTGCGATTTCGAGTCGCCTACGGTTCGCGTACGACAGGCTGTACGCGGGCTGATCCCACCGGTAGCCCATCAGCCTCTGGCCGAAAAAGGCGAGCTTCTCCTCGGCGAGCTTGCGGATCTCTTTCTCCTCACGCCGCGAACGCGGTAGCTGCAGCATCGCCTCGACGATCGTCGAACGCGTGTGTCCGTAGGCGGCGACCATGACGTTCTCCAGCACCGTCATGTTCAGGAACAGGCGCAGCGTCTGGAAGGTGCGGGCGATCCCCCTGGTCGTGATCGTGTGCGGAGCGAGGTTGGAGACGACATCGCCCTCGAACACGATCGACCCCGAGTCGGGGCGAAAGATCCCCGTGATGAGATTGAAGACCGTGGTTTTGCCCGCACCGTTGGGCCCGATCACGCTGACGATCTCGCCCTCCCCCACGTGCAGGTCGAGGTCGCTCACCACCTGGAGGCCGCCGAAGGCCTTCGACACTCCGCGCAGCTCGAGCAGCGCCACGTCAGACGACCTCGACGCGCGACGTACCGAAAATGCCGGACGGCCGCACGTTCATGATCACGACGAGAAGCGCACCCAGCATGATCAGCCGCGTCGCACCGGAAACCTGTTCGATGAGCTTGTTCTCCCAGACGAACGCCGCGAGATAGAGCGTCGGGATCAGCGCGATCGTGCGCCACCACCCGCGGACGAGCGTGAGCAAGAGCGCCGCGACGATCAGCGCGAAGTACGCCCAGCCGGCGAGCCCGCCTGCATGTGTCGGGACGAGGACCCAATGATTGAGCGCCCGCCCGAAGGAACCGCCGCCCGTGACGTGACCCGCAGTCGACCGCGGCCACGCCGCTGCACCGACGACGTGGACGACTGCGCCGAAGGCGACCGTCCCGACCAGCACGAGCACGGCCCTCCACCAAGGCTTCATCGCCACCAGGAGCGCGACAACGAGAACCCCGTAGAAGAGGAAGCGCGCGTTGCTCGACGAGCGCAGGAGCTCGGGCACGCCGTTCACGACCAGCGCGCCGATCACGACACCGCCGATGCTGCCGAGCCCGCCGAGAATCACGATCGCGTAGATCGTGATCAGGAGACCGACGTCGTAGTCACCCGGGAACGCGCCCGACTGCACGGCGCCGAAGATCGTTCCAGTGAAGCCCGCCGTGGCGGCGCCGAACATGAACGCGAGCAGCTTCAACCGGTTCACCGGCACGGTCATGACCTCCGCTGCGAGAGGATCCTCGCGCAACGCGCGCCACGCTCGCCCGGTGCGGGACTTGTTGACGAAAAAGAGCATCGTCATCAGGAGGGTCAGCGCGGCGAGCGTGTACAGGTAGTACCCCTTCGTCGTCTTGATCTCGTGGCCGAAGAAGTTGAGCGGGTCGATCTGGTCGAGGCCGTTGGCACCACCTGTCAAGTCCACCCGGCCGACGAACGGATAGGAGAAGTCGCTCAGGCCGCCGTTCGCGTTGTTGACGAAGATGACGAACGCCTGCAGGAAGAAGAGGGTCACGATCGCGAGGTAGTCGCCGAGCAGGCGCCAGGACGTGAGGCCGAGCAAGAGCCCGAGCAATGCCGCGGCGACGACGACGATCGGGATCGCGATCTCCGCCTGCAGGTGATGCCCGGAGTGGCCGCTCGCCATGATCCCGTACAGGTACGCGCCGAAGCCGAAGAACGCGACGTAGCCGAGATCGAGCAGGCCGGCGAATCCGACGACGACGTTCAGTCCGAGCGCGAGCAGCGCATAGACGACGGTGATGAGCCCGTACCGGAAGAGGTTGCCCTCGTTCGTGACGAATGGAAAGACCACGAACGGGCCGATGAGGACGGCAAGTCGTGCTACCGGCGGCAGGCGCTCCCACGTACGGCCGATGAAGCCGGTGACACCGGTGCCGCCTTCCCGTCGCCCTTCGACGTTTGCGACCCACTCGTCGACGCCGACGCGCGGGCGGTCGCGGGCGTCGGGCGGCTCTGGAGCACGAGTCGACATACCGCTCAGACCTTCTGGATCACGGGCGAGCCGAGGAGGCCGCTCGGCCGGACGAGGAACATGGCGATCAGAAGCGCGAAGACGTAGAGGTTGGCGTATGTCGAGCCGCCGGGCAGGTAACCCGTCGCGAACGCCTCGGTCAGCCCGATCAGGAAACCGCCGAGCATCGCCCCGGGGATGCTGCCGATCCCTCCGACGACGGCCGCGGTGAAACCTTTGAGCCCGGCCGTGAAGCCCATCAACGAGAAGATCTGGCCGAAGACGAGGCCGAACATCACGCCGCCTGCCGCCGCGAGAGCGGAGCCGACGAAGAAGGTGAACGAGATCACGCGGTCGACGCTGATCCCCATCATCTCGGCCGCCTCACGGTCGAACGACGTCGCTCGCATCGCCTTGCCGGTGCGCGTTCTGGCGACGAGCAACGTCAGCATGCCCATCAGCGCGATCGACGTGGCGATCGCGAAGATCTGGAGGTTGGAGATGAAGAAGTTTCGGCCGATGCTGTAGCTCTTGACGCCGACCAGATCGAACGTGTCGTAGCTCCGGAACTCTGGGCCCCAAAGCAGGAGCGCGCTGTTCTGTAAGAAGATCGAGACGCCGAGCGCGCTGATCAGCGGCGCGATTCGCGGAGCGTTTCGGAGCGGACGGTAGGCGAAGATCTCGATCCCGACACCGAGCGCGCCGCATGCAAGCATGGCGAGCAGGAACATCACGGCGACAGCGGCCCATCCCGTCACAACAGTGTCCAAAGGTCCCCCGAGCCACTGCAGCACGAAGAAGCCGATGAAGGCGCCGACCATGTAGACGTCGCCGTGCGCGAAGTTGAGCAGCTTCAGGATGCCGTACACCATCGTGTAGCCCAGCGCGATCAGGGCGTAGATGCTCCCCAGCGTCAGGCCACTCACGAGCTCGCCCCAGAACAGACTCCAGTTCACTGCGTGGAGAAGATCGCACAAACGAGTGCGGCCCACGTGATCACGCGGGCCGCACTCCGTTCAGATCGTCGATGCGACAGACCTAGCCGACGCGGACGAACACCCCGTTGACCGAGTGGTAGATGCCGAACGGCTTCTTGATCATGTCGCCGTGGCTGTCGAACCCGACCACCAAACCGAGGAGCGACGACTTCTGGCTGATCTTCGTCCTCCGGATCTGCGCACGAACCTCGGCACGGCTCGCCGTGCCGTTCTTGCACGCGCGGTCGATCGCGCCCGACACGACCTGCGTCGCGACGTAGCTGGGAGCACCGAAGAACTCCGTGGCTCCGCCGTGCAGCTTCGCGAACGCCTTGACCCGCTTGTCGGACGGGTTGACCGGGAAGAACGAGTCGTAGACATTCGAGCCGACGCCGGAGAAGGCCGGATCGAACAGGCCGTCCGAGCCCATCAGCTTGACGCCCGCGCGGCCGAGGCTCTTCATCTGCTGACCAAAGGCCTGACCCTTCGGCGGCAGCTGCCACGGCAGGTAGATGACGTCGACGTCACGCGGGATCTTGTTGATGATCGCCGAGAAGTCGGACTGCTGCTGGCTGACGCCGTCGCGCCCGACCGTGACGCCCTTTCCCTTGAGCTGTGACTCGACCTCGTCGGCGAGCCCAGTGCTGTACGCCTCCTGGTCGTCGACGATGTACACGTGCTTCGCCTTCAGCTTGCCGGCGATGAACGCCGAGACGCTCAGGCTCTGCGACGAGTCCGGCGGGACGGTGCGGAAGAAGTAGCCCGTCCGCGTCCCGTCGAGCGTGATCTGGGTGTTCGTCGCCGAGCCGGACACGAAGCCGAGCCCCGCTCCCTTCAGCGCACCCGTGGTCGCCTTGACCTCGTTCGAGCCCGCAGGCCCGACGACGCCGAGGACGCTGCCGTTCGAGGCGAGCGCCTGCGCACCCTTGACCGACTCGGCCGTGCCGTTGGCCGCGCCGAGCATCGTGTCCTCGTTGACGAACTTGATCTTCGTCTTCTTGTGCGTCGCGTTGTAGGTGCGCTGGTAGTACTGCGCCCACGCAACCTGGTCGGTGCCGATCGACGCCGCCGGCCCCGTGAACGGCGCCATCAGGCCGATCGATCTCGTCTTGCCACACTTGATCAGCGCCGCGCCATTCGTGGCCTGCGCCGACGGTGCTGCCGCACGGTCGACCTTCGCAGACGCCGCGGCAACAATCGCGAGTGCGGCAAGCGCCAGCAAGGCCGCAATCGCAGCTGCCCTTCTCCTCAATTGAATCCCCTCCTTGGTGGTTACGCCCAGTCCTACCCCTCTAGAGACTCCGGGAGGGGCTACTTGTTGTCCTGATATACGCGATTCGCGGGCGAATCGGAAGGGTGGAAGACCCCGAGGATGTGCATCGGCTCCGGCCCGACGTTCTCGATGCAGTGCACTTTCTCGGGTGGGAGATGGAAGCAGGAGCCGGGCCGGAGCGGCATCGAGCGGCCGTCCACGTGGGCGAGGCCCTCGCCCCTGACGATGTAGCCGAGCTCCTCGTAGGGGTGGCTGTGGAACGGAGCTTTGCTGGGCTGGACGATCCCGATGAACTGCGTCACGTCGAGGCAGCCCGCCTCCTCGTTCACCAGGTAGCGGAACGTGCGCTCCACCGAGGCGGTGTGCTCGGGCTGGTCGTCGAAGCGGATCAGCCGCTGGCGACGCGCCTCGTCGACGCCCACGTCGGCGGTCGCGGTCACGGCAACGACGAGCAGCTCGCCGGGACCGGCATTTTCGGCGGCCCAGGTCTCGCCGGGTGCGACGAAGACGGCCGTGCCGGGCGCCAGCGCGAGCCGCTCACCGTCGAGCTCCACCGCACCTTCACCCGAGACGACGTACAGCAGCTCGTGCCGAGTCCCGGCCGTGCGCTCCTTCGAGCGCCCCGGCGCGAAACGCATCACGCGCTGCTCGAGGTGCTCGGCTTCGAACGTGAGGCGCTCACTCGCAGTGTCGCCGGTCTCCTGAACCGGTTCCACGTCGGCTTCGTCGACCACGAAGCTGCTGACAGCTGCCATTCGTAAAGCCTACGCGGTTTGCTCGAGCAGGCTCAGCTCGACGACGTCGACGTCGTCGCCGAGCGCCACCTTGCCGGGCTCGACGACCTCGCCGTAGACGCCGAACGGCAGGTGGTTCTTGCCTTTCTCGTTCGCCGTCTCGGCGCGGTACGCCTTGATCGTCCGCAGCGTGTCGAAATCGGGAACGCCCGTGTCCGGGTTCTGCGTCGTGATCGCGCAGCGGCCGACGTCTCCGCGCACGCGCACGAGCGCCTCGCCGACGCGGATGTGCCGCTTCACCCACGCGTCCTCCTCGTGGGCGTCGCACCCGTCGAGCTCGAACAGCATGCGGAAGCGCCGCGCATCGACTTCCCCGTCTTGCCCGCTCTGACGGCCGAGCTCGTCCAGCGACGCGCGGGAGACGAGCGAGACGTGGCCCCGGCCGCGATCGACAGCTGCGCCGGGCGGGGACTGCACGAGCCTGAGCTCGCGGCGCGCCCACAGGGACAGCGCGCCGGACCACGGGCCCTCGACGAGCCGTCCCTCGACGGGGCGGCCGTAGAAGTCCGTCGTGATTGGCTCACCGAGCCCGACCTCGCCGTCGGCAGTCGTGCCGTCGGGGAACTGGAGCGTGAGCCGGTCGCCCTCGTACCGCTGGCGGATCTGCACGAGCGAGCCGTTCCGCAGCTGGTTGTAGCGCCGGCCGTCGGCGTCGACGACGTGGAAGCGGCGGTTGGCCGCGACGCCCGTGTGCTCGAGCTGGACTTCGCCGACCTCGACCAGCGCGAGGCCTTTCACCGGCGAGATCGAGATGCGGGTGACGGACGGCACGCCGCACAGGTTACGTGCGCGTCTCGACCTCGACATCGTGTCCCTCGAGCTCGAAGACGTAGAAGTCCCTGCCCGTCACGTGGACGGCGACGTTGTAGACAGGCGTCGTCCCGATCGCACCCTCGAAGCTGCCGCCGTGCGCGTGCCCGTGCAGCACGACGTCGGGGCGGTACTCCGCGATCGGCGTCGCCAGGCGCTCTGAGCCGAGGTAGGTCCAGATCCCTTCGGGCTCGCCGTGCAGCGTGTCCGACGTCGGTGCGTAGTGCAGCAGTACGATCCGGATCCCGCAGTGGGCGATCTCCTGCAGCCCGCGACGGATCGCGTCAGCCTCGGCACTCGTCTCGGCATAGACCCGGCGCAGCAGCGGCTCGCCGAAGTCGGGCAGCGACGAGCCGGTGAAGCCGCCGACGAATCCCTTCGTGCCGACGATGCCGACCTCGCCGCCCGCGAGCTCGAACGTCGTCGCCGAGCGGTCGAGCATGTGCACGCCCGCGTCGCGCAGGACGGCGGCGACCTCCTCGCCACGGTTGCAGTGCAGGTCGTGATTGCCGAGAACGGCGCACACGGGGACGCGCAGGCCGCGGCACGAGTCGGCGAGCACCTGGGCCTGCTCGGGCTCGCCCAGCGTGGTCAGGTCGCCGGCCAGCAACACCAGGTCGACCCGCTCCTCCAGCGCGGCGAAGGACTGCTCGAGGCGTGCGCGAGTGGCTTCGGACGCATGGACGTCGCCGGCTGCCGCAATGGTGACCATGGTGCCCATGTTCCACCTCACCGCCGGAAGGGAAACCGGTGTCGGTGGCCGAGCCGGACCAGGACTTCGAGCAGCTGCTCGAGGCAATGAAGAAGGCAGCGGGCGCGCTACGCGAAGCGGGCGTGCCGTTCCTGCTCGGCGGAGGGCTCGCCTGCTGGGCGCGCGGCGCGCCGAAGACCGAGCACGACGTCGACTTTCTCGTCCGGCCCGAAGACGCCGAGCGAGCGCAGCAGGTCCTTGCCGAGACCGGCATGCGAACGGAGAAGCCGCCGGAGGGGTGGCTCCTGAAGGCATACGAGGGGGACGTCTTGATCGACCTGATCTTCGATCCGCAGGGCGGGCCGGTCGACGACGCGATGTTCGAGCGCGCCGACGAGCTCGAGGTCTATGCGACGAGGCTCGAGGTGTCGGCGCTCGAGGACGTGCTGACGCAGAAGTTGCTCGCGCTCAGCGAACAACAGCCGGACTATGCGAGCGTGCTGGAGATCGCGCGCGCGTTACGCGAGCAGGTCGACTGGGACCAGGTGCGCGAGCGCACCGAAGAGTCACCCTTCGCAAAGGGCTATTTCACGCTTCTCGACGAACTAGAGATCGTTCGTCGATAGCGGTACGCCGCTTCGCGGGAAACGCGCGCAAGCAAAGCTCGCGCGCTCTTGGGCCACCGGCGATGTTCTCTTCTGTGCGGCTCGGCCATGCTTCGCGTGGCCGACTCGCATCAGTACGCCTCCGCGTAAGCACTCGCTTCGCTTCGGCTTACGCTCCGGCTCTCGTGGGATCGTGATTCCCACGGGTCAGAAATAGAACTGGGACCATGCGGTCCACCAGTCATCCGCGCGTGAGACGAGCGTGTGGTCGTCGATCTGTTCGGTGCCCTTGCGGTTGCGGTACTCGACGAGGCGCGCCGGCGTGTGGAACTGGACCTCGATCTCACAGGGACGGCCGGGGTCGTACGGCTGCACGGCACCGAGATCCTTCAGCGCGTTCTTCGCACCCTCCTCGATCATCTCCCTCGCTTTGACTGCTGGGAACTGGCGTGCACTGAACTGACCGATGCCTTTCTTCACGGCGACCGTCGTCAGCCCGTCGCCGAGGAGCTCACGGCCCTCGCGACAGACGGCTTCGTCGCCGGTGACGAGCAGCACGGGGCAGCCCCACTGTCCGCACAGCGCAGCGTTGATGCCGGTCTCGCCGACCGACCTGCCGTTGAACTTCAGCTCACGCCACGACTGGCCGGAGACCGTGTGCGCGAGCACGCCGTCCGGCGTTCCGACCTTCGCGTGCATGCCGACCAACAGCGCCGCGTCGCAACCCTGCTCCAGGAACTCCGTGTACTCCGTCCAGTCGTTCTGCACGACGAACTCGCAGTCGGGGTCGAGCTTGTCGGGAACGAGCGAGTTGAACGTCCACTCCTCGCCGGCGCCGTGGCAGTCCATCACGACGATCTCCTTCGCACCGGCGGCCTTCGCGCCGCGAACCGCGGCGTTGATCTCCTCGGTGTACAGCTCGCGCCCCTCGTGGTACGCGCGCTTCTCCTTCGCGCCGTCGGTCTGCTGCCACTTGACGATCCCGGCGACGCCCTCCATGTCGCTGACGATGAAGACCTTCACTCGGCGGTCACCGCCGCAGGAGTGCTCCACGGGAAGTTGATCCACTTGTTCGTCCGCCGCCACACGAAGTCGGCGCGCACGACGCTCTGCGGTTTCTCGTAGAGGACGGCGGTGCGGACGTCACCGACGTGCTCCGCGCAGAAGTCGCGCGCCAGCGCCAGCGTGCGGCCCGTGTCGGCGACGTCGTCCACGACGACCAGCCGCTCGGTGCGCAGGAGCGAGAGGTCCGGCACCGGCGGCAGCAGCAGCGGCTCCTCCAGCCGCTCGTCGACGCCGGTGTAGAACTCGACGTTGAGCGTCGCCATGTTCTTGACGCCGAGCGCGTAGGCGAGCGCTCCGGCGGCCGGCAGGCCGCCGCGCGCGAGCGCCAGCACGGCGTCAGGCACGAACTCGGCGGCGCGGATCTGCGCCGCCAGTTCCTCGACCGCCGTCCCGACGTCCTCCCACGTCATCCACTCCCGCTCCACGAAGCGACAGAATCCCATAGATGGACACCGGCCTCGCAGGCAAGCGCGTCCTCGTCACCGGCGCTTCGGGCGGGATCGGCGGCGCCTGCGCGCGCGCGTTCACCGCGGAGGGCGCAGAGGTCGTCGCGCACTACCACCGCGCCCGCGAGCGAGCCGAGGCGCTCGGCGACGTGCAGCTCGTCGGCGCCGACCTCACGAGCGAGGACGAGGTCGAGCGGATGTTCTCCGAGGCCGGCCGGCTCGACGTCTGCGCGGCCGTCGCGGGCGTCTGGCCTGCCGAAGACCTTCCCGTGTGGGACCTCCCGCTCGAGCGCTGGCGCGCGACGCTCGACGCGAACCTGACCGCGACGTTTTTGACCGCGCGCGGCTTCCTGGGCCAGCTCGAGGGAGACGGTGCGCTCGTGCTCGTCGGCTCGACAGCGGGGCTGTTCGGCGAGGCGGGGCACGCGGACTACGCGGCCGCGAAGTCGGCGCTGATGGGGGGCCTGCTGCTGAGCCTGAAGAACGAGGTCGTCAGGCGCTCGCCGGGCGTGCGTGTCAATGCCGTCGCACCGGGCTGGACCGAGTCGCCGATGACGCGCGGCCTCGTCTCGGAGGAGCAGGTCGCGCGCATCTCGCGGACGATGGCGCTGCGCAAGGTCGCGCAGCCCGAGGACGTGGCTGCACAGGTCGTTGCCCTCGCCTCCCCGGTCGTTTCCGGCCATGTCACAGGCCAGGTCGTAACCGTGGCCGGCGGCATGGAAGGCCGGGTCGTCCACGACTAGGAAGTAGTGGCGCCCGAGTCCTCGTCGGGCGCCGAGAGCTCCGCAAGCCGCAGGAGTGATTGCCGTCAGTCCCTGGCCTTGGAGTCCAGAAAAGCATCGGCAGGCGCCCTTTCGAGCTTGAGCAACCGTCAAGTGCGCCAGTCAACCGAGAACGGGTGATGGATGAAGTGACCCCTGCTCGCGATAGTCAGAAGGCACACCGAGCGGGGCCCCGATGCGGCGGGGGCAACCTCGGTCAGTCTCCTTCCGAGGAGACCCAGGAGGGGCCAGGCGGCGGCCCCTCTTGCGTTTTCTGGGGTCTGTAAGATCGCACTGGGAGACGGGCGCGTCCCGCTCCGCATCGAGAGAAGGCCGAGGGAACCGGCCCTGTGACGCCTTCGGCAACCTGCCTTCGCGGCAAGGTGCCAAACCCGGTCGGGCCCAGCCCGAAGGATGTGTCGAGCGAGTTCGGAAGGAGACCGAAGTGCCCGCCCAAAATCGCTTTCTCGAACGGCTGCAGACCGGTCCCGCCATCGTCGGCGACGGCGGCATGGGTGCGCTGCTGTCGGCCGCCGTCCCACGCCTGCGCAGTCCCGAGGAGGCGAACCTGCGCGCGCCCGAGGCCGTCGTCTCGCTGCACGTCAGCTTCATCAATGCCGGCGCCGAGCTGATCGAGACGAACACGTTCGGCGCGAACCGGCGCAAGCTCGCGCACAACTTCCTCGACGACGAGCTCGAGGCGCTGAACTCCGCCGGGGTGAAGCTCGCGCGTGAGGCACGCGAGGTCACGGGACGCGAGGTCTTCATCGGCGGATCGATCGGCCCGCTCGGCGAGCCGGCGACGTCACGCGTGCGCCGCGAGCTGTTCGCGGAGGTTGCGTCCGTTCTGGACGGCCGCGGCGTTGACGTGTTCATGGTCGAGACGTTCTACGACCTCGAAGAGGTCGTCGACGCGGTCGAGGCGGTGCGCAGCGTCTCGAGCCTCCCCATCGTCGCGCTGCTCACGTTCGACGAGAGCGCGGAGACACTCGCCGGAGTCACCGCCGCGGAAGCGGCACAGCGCCTGTCGGAGCTCGACGTCGCCGCGGTCGGAGCAAACCACGGCGCAGGCCTGCTCGCCGCGCTCGCCGCGTTGCAGAACATGGGTCACAACGGCATGCCGCTCGCGGCGCTTCCGAACGTCGGGCTCGCGAGCCTCGCCGGCGGCCGCGTCATCTATCCGCACGCGACGCCGGAGTACTTCGCAGAGTTCGCCGCGCACGCCCGCGACCTGGGCGCGAAGGTGATCGGCGGTTGCTGCGGCACGACGCCCGCCGAGATCGCCGCGATCCGCTCCGCGGTCGAGGCCGAGCGCAAGCCGCGCGCGCCGCTCGTCTTCGAGTCACCCGAGCTCGTCGTCGCGCTCGGCGAGGAGCAGCGCGAGACGGGGCTCTCGCGAGCGCTCGCAGAGGGCGAGTGGGTCGTGTCCGTGCAGCTCGACCCGCCGCTCGGCGGCAACGCCTCCGGCCTGCTCGAGGTCGCCGACGCGCTGGCGCAATCGGGACTCGTCGGCTGGGTCGACGTCAACGACAACGCGACCGCACGCGCCGGGATGAGCTCGCTGATGGTCTCGGCCGGCATCCAGCGCCAGGCCGGCATCGAGACGATCCCGCACCTCACGACGCGCGACTGGTCGGTGATGGGGCTCGAATCGATGCTGCTCGGCACGCACGCGGAAGGCGTGCGCAATGTTTTGGCGCTCACCGGCGATCCGCCGGAGGTCGGCGACTACCCGGGCTCGCGCGGCGTGTACGAGATCGACTCGATCGGGCTGACGCAGCTGATGACGAACCTCAACCGCGGCGAGGACTTCAACGGCCGGCCGATCGACGCGCCGACGTCGTTCTTCCCGGGCGTCGCCGTGAATCCCACACCCGACGACCCCGACGTCGAGCTCGAGCGGTTCGAGCGCAAGCTCGAAGCTGGCGCGAAGTTCGCGATGACGCAGATCGTCTTCGACCTCGACTACGTCGACGAGTTCGTCGAGCGCCTCGGTGGGAAATGGCCGATCCCCGTGCTGCTCGGCATCTTTCCGCTCACGAGCCACCGTCTCGCGCTGCGGTTGCACAACGAGGTGCCGGGCATCGTGGTGCCGCAGCAGCTACAGGATGCGCTCGAGGCGGCGGGCTCCAACGCGGCGGATGTGGGCTTTGCGCACGCGCGCGAGTTGATTGCGGCTGCACGCGACCGAGCGGCGGGCGTGTACCTCGTCGCGCCGTTCCGCCGTCCGCTGCGTGTCCTCGAGCTCCTCTGAGCTCATGGAGGCGGCGCTCGTCTAGGGCGCGCAGGCGCCGGTCGAAACCGGTCGACGTGCAGCAGCGAGCGCTGCACGCACCGCGGTGTCCGGCACGCCGTAGCCGCCCGTCGTGCGCAGACGCGCGGCGAAGACGGTCGACTCGACTGCCCCATGGGTGTCGACGGCCGGGGCGCCCGAATCGCCATGGCGCACACGGCCCCCGAGGGAGGTGATCGCGCGTGTAACAGGACCGCGCCCGTACGCGTCCTCCGCGAGGACAGCCGAGGTGCGGCCGATGCGCGCCGGCGTCGCGGTGAACGGACCGTTCTCGGGGAAGCCGAGCACGGCGACAGGTGCGCCCGGTCGCGCGTGGACGAGTCGCAAGGGGCGCAGGCCGAGCCCGTCGACGTGCAACACCGCGATGTCGTTGTGCGTGTCGAATGCGAAAGCTTGCGCGGGCAGCCGCTCGCCGGACTGCAGCTCGACCATCGTGTCGTTCTGCCCGGCAACGACGTGCGCCGCGGTCACGACGAGATCGGTGCGCGCGGTCCAGCCGGTGCCCTCGACACCGACGCCGCAGGCGGTCCCCAGAATGCGCACCACGCTCGGCGCGGCGGTGCGAACACCGACCGCATGCGCGAGCCGCGGGTCGGGCGGCGTGATCGGTCCCGCCGGGCCTGCGATCGCAGGGAACGGATCGATCCGAGCGAGCGCGTTGAGGACCTTCTCGGGAGACACGACCTCGTTCAAGCGCCGCAGGACCGTCGACCTTTGCGCCCCGTGGCGGAGATCGGCCTGGCCGGGCAGCAGCAGCGCAACCGCACCGAGTACCCAGACGATCGCAAGACCCGCAAGGCTGCCGAGCGCGAGCCCGCCGAACGAGTCGAACGTGCTCACGCGAGGCTTCCGGATCCGCGAACGCAGGGATGTTCCGGCGAGCGTGCCGAGCGTCTCCAACAGAATCGCTCCGACCGCGGCCCCGGCCAACGCCGCGAGCGGCGTATAGGGGGACGTCCTGCCCCCTTGCAGGAGCGACGGGGCGACGCGCGAGCCGAGCCACGCACCGAGCACGATGCCGGCGACCGAGAGCGCGCTCGCGACCAGTCCCTTCTTCCAGCCGATAAACGCCGTCAGCGCGACGAACCCGAGGGCGATCAGATCGACCTTCGTCATTGATTCGGC